>JBGSWJ010000488.1:0-1719 GCA_041752495.1 Rhodobacterales bacterium | reverse complement strand
GCCCGTGTGGTTTGACGGCCAATGGCACGATACACCCGTTTACCGCCGTGAACTGATGCCGCTCGACTTGGCGCTGAGCGGGCCCGCGGTGATCGGGCAAATGGACGCGACCACGGTCCTGCCGCCGGGTGACCACGCCGTGGGCGATGCGGATGGCAACCTGATCGTGACCATCGGAGAGACGGCATGACCGGCTCTTCAGGCGGGCTTGATCCCGTCGCGCTGACCATGATTCAGGCCGGGTTGCAGCAGGTCTGCGATGAAATGGACCTGACCTTTTCCCGCGCAGCCTTTTCCCCGATCATCGCCGAGGCGGATGATCGCTCGGACGGCATCTATGACGCCGTGGACGGCTCGCTGATCGCGCAGGGGAATGCGGGCCTGCCCTTGTTCGTGGGCACGATGCAGGCCTCGACCCGGCATATCATCGAGAGGATCGCGCAGGGGGTCTGCCTGCCGCCCGAACCGGGCGACATCTATGCGGTGAACGATCCCTATCTGGGCGGCACGCATCTGATGGATGTGCGATTTGCCCAACCCGTCTATCGCTGTGGGCGGCTGTTTTGCTGGCTGTCCAATATCGGCCACTGGCCCGATATCGGCGGCACGGTGCCGGGGGGGTTTTCTGCCTCGGCCACTTCGGTGGAGCAAGAGGGACTACGGTTTCCCCCGGTCAAGCTGTTCAAGAAGGGCGTCCTGGACCCCGAAATCTATGCCATCATCATGTCCAACATCCGCGTGGCCGACCAGCGGATCGGTGATATCCGGGCGCAGGCGGCAGCCTTGCGGGTGGGGCAGGAACGGCTGATCCGCCTGCTGGACCGCTATGGCGATGCGACCGTGGCGCAGGCGATTGCCGAATTGCGCACCAGATCGGCGGCACAGATGCGGGCGGCGATTGCGACCATCCCCGAAGGCGTCTGGTCCGGCCGCGCCTTTGTCGATTCCGACGGGATCGTGAACGAACCCCTGACGATTGCGCTGTCGGTGACGCGGACCCCCGATGCCCGGCTGATATTCGACTTTGCAGGGTCAAGCCCGCCCTGCGCCGGGCCGATGAACTCGGTTCTGGCGACGACGGAATCCTCGGTCCATCTGGCGCTTCGCCACATCTTTCCCGAAATCCCGCTGAGTGCCGGGGCGTTTGATCCCGTGAGGGTCCTGTCCCCCGGGGGCACGTTTCTGGACGCCCGCTATCCGCGCCCGGTGTCAGGGTGCGCGGCAGAGGTATCGCAGCGTATCGCCGAAGCCGTATTCGCGGCCCTTGTGCCCGCCCTGCCCGATCGGGTGACGGCGGCCCCCGCCGGAACGAGCGGAAACTTTGCACTGGGCGGGGACGATCCGCTGACCGGGCGGGACTATGTCATGTATCACATTTCGGGTGGGGGCTATGGCGGGTCGGCCTTTGGCGACGGGATCAGCAATGGCTGTTCGACCATCGGCATTTCCAAGGCCCCACCGGTCGAGATCACCGAACAGGCGTTCCCGGTTTTCTTCCGCGAGTTTTCCCTGCGGGAAGGATCGGGAGGCGCCGGAAAGACGCGGGGTGGCTTCGGGCTGACCTACGAGGTGGAGTTGCTGCGCGGCAATGCGCGGGCATCCTTCGTGATGGACCACGGGCGGTTTGGTCCCCAGGGCGCATTGGGCGGACAGGAGGGCGCCTCGGGCACCGTCACCGTTATCCGCGGCGCAACACGCCACACCCCGCCCCACCTGACC
>JBGSWJ010000487.1:0-10363 GCA_041752495.1 Rhodobacterales bacterium | reverse complement strand
GCTCGGCGCCTGGGCCTCGCGCCAGTCGCAGCCTCTGGCCTCCCGCAGCGCGCTCATGGCCGAAGTTGCCCGGATCGGTCTGGCCAAGGGCACAGACCCCGCCCGCCCGCCTTACTGGGGCGGCTACCGCATTCGTCCGCTCGAGATGGAATTCTGGGCCGATGGCGCCTTCCGGTTGCATGACCGCTTCCGCTGGGCCCGGGTTGACGCCACATCACCCTGGGAAATCACCCGTTTGAGCCCCTGAATTTCACGCTTCGTGAATTTCGGGCGTTGAAGCATCCGATTTCTGTGATTAATGGTTGTATCCATGTGTAGGTTTTTGGTTCCGCAGCCTCACCCTGCGGAACTCTGGAATGCAGACGATGATGACAGACGATGCGGTGGATGTGCGCAGGCTCAGGGGCCATGTGAAATGGTTCGATCCTGTCAAGGGCTTCGGTTTCGTCATCACCGATGAAGGTGGACCGGATATCCTTCTTCATGCCAATGTCCTGCGCAACTTCGGCCAAAGCTCGGTTGCCGACGGTTCGGCCATCGAACTGACCGCGCAAAAGACGGAACGCGGTCTGCAGGCCGTCTCTGTCCTGTCCATCAGCCCGCCCGAGGTGGCCCCCGGCGCGGGACTCATCGACATCGCCGAATTCGATCCCTCCTATCTTGCTCAAAGACCACTTGAGCCCGCCCGGGTGAAGTGGTTCGATAAGGCCAAAGGCTTTGGCTTTGCCAATGTGTTTGGTCTCGAGGAGGATGTTTTCGTGCATATCGAAGTGCTGCGCAAATCCGGCTTTGCCGACCTTCAGGCAGGCGAGGCCGTGTGCATGCGCGTCATCGAAGGCAAGCGCGGTCGCATGGCCTGCGAAGTCCTGTCCTGGGATGTCGCCACCCGCAAACTTCACGGCGCCGCATCTTGAAACTGCCTGCGATTGCGGTGCTTGTGTTCGCCGCCAGTCCCGCCGCCGCCGGCTGCAGCCCCGAACGTGTGACGATCCTTGGCGATTTCGGCCAGGCCCCCTTTGCCGTGGCCATTGCCGATGATGCGGCCGAACGCAGTCAGGGCCTGATGAACGTCCCCGAAATGCCGACGATGACCGGCATGCTCTTCATCTACGAAACGCCGCAACGGGCGTCGTTCTGGATGCGCAACACGCTGATCCCGCTCGACATGCTCTTTGCCGATGAAACCGGCACGATCACCCATATCCACGAAAACGCCATTCCCCTGGACGAAACCTCGATCCCCGGCGGCGACAACGTGAAATACGTGCTTGAAATCAACGGCGGCATGGCCGCACGTCTCGGCATTGCCGAAGGCGACGTGATGCAGCACCCCAGCTTTGGCCCCGTCGCCGCCGCCCCCTGCGAATAGCGTCGGTCCCCGCACGTTCAGGGCTTTTCAATCCGCCCCGCACATCCTAAGAGGCGTCAGGTCCGGGGCGTAGCGCAGTCTGGTAGCGCATCTGTTTTGGGAACAGAGGGTCGGGAGTTCGAATCTCTCCGCCCCGACCACATCAGCCAGAAACACAGCCCAAGGGGCCGCCTCCCGGGCAAAGTCATCCCGCGCGATGACACGATTCGTCCCCGAATCCGGCTTACCGCCGCAACACGTCGATCCGCCGCCGCGTCGTTGCGTCAAACAGGCTCACCCGGTCCTGATCGGGCACTAGATGAAGCGTTGCGCCGGGCGTGTCGGCAATCCTTTCGCGAAAGACCCCGTTCACCTGCGTCCCGGCAAGGTCCATGAGGACATGCGTCTCTGAACCCGTCGGCTCGACCACGATGATCCGCGCCGCGATTCCCGCGCCAGCTTCGGCCAGAATCATGTGTTCTGGCCGCAGGCCATAGATGACGCGCGCGCCGTCGGCAGCGGCATGATCGGGGCTGACGGGCAGGGCGGTCCCGTCCGCCGCCACCACATGCGCTACCTGCCCGGACCGGCGGACCACACCCTCGATCATGTTCATCGACGGCGACCCGATAAAGCCCGCGACAAAGGTGTTGTCTGGCCGGTCATACAGGTCGAGCGGGGTTCCCACCTGCTCCACCTTGCCGTCGTTCAGCACCACGATCTTGTCGGCCATCGTCATCGCCTCGACCTGATCATGGGTCACATAGACCGTGGTCGTCTTCAGCCGCTGGTGCAGCGCCTTGATCTCGGCCCGCATCGCCACCCGCAACTTGGCGTCAAGGTTCGACAGGGGTTCGTCGAACAGGAACACCTTGGGATTGCGCACGATGGACCGGCCCATCGCCACCCGCTGCCGCTGCCCGCCCGACAGCTGCCGCGGATACCGCCCCAAAAGGGGCGTCAGGCCCAGAATATCCGCCGCCCGCGCCACAGCCTTCACCTTGTCCGCCTTCGACGCCCCCGCGAGCGTCAGCGAAAACGCCATGTTCTCGGCCACGGTCATATGCGGGTAAAGCGCGTAGTTCTGAAACACCATCGAGATATCGCGCGCCTTCGGCGGCAGGTCATTGACCACCGTCCCGCCGATCCTGATCGTCCCGCCACTGATCGGCTCAAGCCCCGCGATCATCCGCAAAAGCGTGGATTTGCCACAGCCCGATGGCCCGACCAGCACCACAAAGGACCCGTCCGGAATATCGACCGACACCCCATGCAACACTTGCTGGGCGCCATAGGCCTTGGTCACCCCCTCGATATCGACCGAGGCCATCAGACCGGCCCGACCCGCACTGTCTCGGTCGACAGCGCCCCCTCATGCACCAACAGACCGATGGCCCCGTTGGCAAATGCCGCGTCGCTCGCCGTGATCGTCGTTGTCCCCGCCGTTGCCGTAATCCGCTCGCCCTGCACCGCCACGGTCAGCGCGACGGGCCTTTCCAGAACCACATCGAACGGCGTCTCGGCCAGAACCGTCGTCTCCTCATCCCGCACCTTGACGATCTGCAACGCCCCCTTGCGCACCAGCCGCGCCGCATAATACCGCCGCAGCCCCTGCGCCCGCACGGCAATGCCGCCATAGGTGCCCAGGTTCAGCGTCACCTCGCTTGACACCTGATAGTCGGTCCATTCCCGCGTGCCGTGCAGGATGATGCCCTCGCCTTTGTCCTGAGAGATGCGGAAATCCGGCGGGAACCGCTTGGAGAAGATGCTCGCCCCGTTCACCCAGGCCATTCGCCAGAAATCGGCACCGTCAACCGCCCGGTTGCGGTGGTTCAGGATGCCGTTCGGCGGGCGGCGCAACGTCATCTGCGGCGTCCCGTCCCAGCGCAGGTAATCCACGCGCACCGTCCCCTCGGCCAGCGGGCCGACCGCAGCCAGCGCGATCCCGATTTCGGCGATGGGCTGACCGTCAAACTCGGGCAGCGTCCATTCCAGAACCGTTTTGTTCCCCGGCTCGAGCGTCACCGCCGGGCCATCAACATCCGCCAGCCTGTCCTGCGCATCATAGACCCGCAGCCGGATCGTCGCCGCCACAGCCCCGTGGTTCCCCGCATCCGCCGCCACCGCCACCTGCACCCGCTGCCCCGGATAGACCAGCGGACAGGCCATCAGGTCATAGGTCCGCATGTTCAGCATCTCGGGCGGGGAAAAGGTCGGCGTCGTGGCCACCGCCGCCTGACCGGGCGAAAGCCGGGCATAGGTCAGCGTCAGCTGCTGATCGACATTGTCCACCACCGGCGGGTTCAGCCCGATCCCTTCGGCCGCCCGAAAGCCCTGCCGCGACCCGGGCAGAGAGAAGTGGAACTGCGCCCCGTTCTTGGGTGCCGCCAGCGCCTTTCCCCCGGCCAGCTGGCTGCCCAGCGAGGTGATGTAATAGGCCGTCCGCACCGCGTCATTGATCGACGACCCGCCATCAGCCGAAGAAATCAGCAGCCGGTCCGCAATCGGCCCCCGGAAATCCGCCCCGGCATCAAGCCCTTCCAGCCCCAGCATGATCCCCATCAGGCAACCCACATTGCCCGCATTGCAGTCGGTATCCCAGCCCGAGGTGTTGACGATCATCTGCGCCTTCTGGAAATCGTCCGGCGCATAGAGCACGGACATCACCATCAGGGCATGGTTGGGCACGACATGGCAGTTGCCGGGGAATTTGTCATAGCCGTAGTTGTCTTCGATCAATTGCCGTGTGGTCAGCCAGTCGGGGTTGGCTTTGTGCCACGCGCGGATATCGCCAATCAGCTTCGCGATCAGCGAAGTCGCCGGAATCTGTTTCAGCCCGACATCGAGCAGGTGGTTGATATCGGCGGAACGAAATGCCTCGGCCTCCATCGCCGCCCAAAGCTGGGCCGCATAGACGCTTTCGCCGTCGTGGCTGACACTTCCTGCGCGGCCTGCGAGTTTCGCCGCAAGTTCAGGCTGGTTCGGCGCGACCATGGCCCAGCCGTCAATGAATATCTGCGCGCCGATCTGTTCGGCCACCGTCGTGCCATTGGCGGCAATCGACCCGCTCACCGGTGCAGGTATCCCCTTCTTGAGGTTCAGCCATGCCGTATGCTCGGTCGAATTGCCATTCCCGCCCCACCACAGGATCGTGCGCTCCTCGATGATATAGTTCAGCCAGGCCTTGCCGATATCCTCTGCGCTCAGGTCCGCGCTGATCCCGTAATCCTCAAGCGCGCGGATAAAGGTGAACGTCCCTGCCACGTCATCATCGGTGACAACTAGAGGCTGGTTTAGCCGGTCGTGGACATAGTAATTGATCGGCCCCAGTTCCTGCATGATCCGCTGAAACGTCCAGCCTTCGAACGGGCGGCCCAGATAGACCCCGATCAGCTTGCCCAGCACACCGGCATAAACCCGGGTCAGGTAATCATTCGGCAGGGCAGGGAGAGGTGCAGCGAGTGTCATGTTTCAGCCTTTCACAGAACCGCCTGCCATGCCTTCGATGAAACGGCGTTGCAGTGCGACGAAGAGGACGACGACCGGAAGGACGATGATCAGGGCCGCAGCCATGATTTCCCCCCAGTCCGAGGAATATTGACCCGACAGCAGGAAGAACGACACGACGGCCGTCCGGTGGTCCTGCTGTTGAAGAAAAGTGGTCGAGATCAGGAACTCGTTCCACGAATAAAGCCCGATGATCAGCGCCACCGTCAGGATCCCGGGCGACGCCATCGGCAGCATCACCTTGGAGAACACCTGCCAGGCCGTCGCCCCGTCCACCAGCGCGGCCTCTTCCAGCTCTTTCGGGATGGCCAGGAAATAGGTCCGCAAGAGCATGATCGCAAAGGGCGACCAGATCGCGGTATAGACCAAGGCCACGGCAAAGACATTGTTGATCAGACCGAGCCTGGCAAACCCAAAGTAAAGCGGGAACAGGAACAACTGGATCGGCGCGGTGGTGGTAGCCAGAAGGTAAAAGGTCACGATCTTCCACGACGCGACCTTTTTCCGGGCCAGCACATAGGCGGTCAGCGACCCGGTGGAACAGACAAGAAGGATGGTCAGCGCCGTCAGTTTGGCCGAATTGAGCATCGACGACGAAAAGCCCGCATCATCCCAGGCCCTCGTGAAATTGTCCCAGCGCAGTTCTGACGGCAAGGAGAGCGGATTCTGCACGATCTCGGCCGACGCCTTGACCGAATTCAGCACAAGAAGGACGATAGGAAACAGCGTCACAAGGGTCAGAAACCCCAGAAGAGCATAGGTGATCGTCATCGTCAGGCGGCTTTCGATCAGCTTCACTGGTCGCCCTCGCGCGATTGAACCCGGATGTAGAAGAACGTCGCAACCAGTCCGAGCAGGCTGATGATCAGCGAAATCGCCGCCGCCTGCCCGACGTTCAGGTCATAGAACGCATTCCGATAGGCCATCGTGGACAGCACTTCGCTGGAAAAGGCGGGGCCGCCCTGTGTCAGGATGTAGACGAAGTCGAACACAAGGAACGACCAGATCACCGTCATGATCATCATCAGGATGATGGTGGGCCTGATGCCGGGCAAAAGAACATGGCGCATCATCTGAAAGAAGGTCGCCCCTTCGATCTTGGCGGCCTCGATCTGTTCCTGCGGCACCTGCCTGAGCGCCGCGAAAAAGATCACGCAAAGGAAACCCCACCAATGCCATAGGTCCACGGTGGCCACGCCATAAAGCGCCATCGACGGTTTCGTCAGGGGATTGATCACCGGCACGCCAAGGTCTTGCAGATAACCAAAGACGCCCGTGGCCGGGCTGAAGATCATGCCTTGCCAGACCCGCGCAGTGATCGCCGTCGCGATGACGACGGGCAGGAAATAGATCACCTGAAAGAACGTCCGCCCCCGCTGCGCCACAAGCAGCATCGTCGCCGCCAAAAGGCCCATCGCGATGGGGATCGTCAGAAAGATCAAAAGCCAGATCAGGTTGTTCTCGAACGCCCGCCAGAAGATGCGGTCATTCCAGAGCCGTACGAAATTGCCGAAACCCACGAAACGCGGGCTGGACATGCCATCCCAGCTGTAGAACGCCAGAACGACCGTCAGACAGGCCGGGATCAGGATGATCAGGGCGTTGATCAGCAGGGTCGGGACAAGGAACAGGCGATGCATGGGCAAGGTTCCGGTGATCGGACAGGGAAACGGTGACGGCAGGGAGGTGCCGTCACCGTCGCTTTGGCCTAGTTTGACGCCGGGACGGCAGGCACCTTGCCTTCGGCCAGTTCCTGCTGGAACTGTGCGTCAAGCGCCGCCAGGTAATCCTGCGTCGTGATCGAACCAAGCCATACTTCTTCGATGCCGCTGATCAGATAGGTGTTGGTCGCGGGCGGCAGGAACGTCCAGGTGGTATAGCCATACTGGTTTTCGTTCACGGCAGCGGCCAGATTGGCCATCGCTTCGCTATAAAGCGGCAGCACGCCTTCGCCCAGGGTCACGCCTGACAGATCGCGCAGGGGCATGTTCCATTCGCCCTGCCAGACCGTGTTCATCGCGCTGTAGAATTCCGGGCTGAAGACATAGTCAATGACGGCCGCCGCCCCATCAGGGTTTTTCGATGTGGCCGCGATCGAGAAGGTCGAACCTACGCCCAGCGCATAGATCGGATAGGGCACGCCTTCGCCGCTGGGAAAGCCGACAAATCCGGGTTCGGTGCCCGCATCGGGGAAATAAGGGTTGATCGATTCAAACCGCCATGTCCCGGTCGGGGCCATGCCCGCCTCACCTGTCGCGACCAGTGCAAAGGACTGCTCTCCGGTCAGCGAGAAATAGTCTGGCCCGAAATAGCCCTTTTGCCACCAGGAATTCAGCGTATCGATTGCTTTGACGAAAGGTTCCGACGTCCAAGGGATTTCACCGCGCAGGGCGGCGGCCACATTGTCCGGCCCGGCGATGGAGTTCAGGACAAGCGAGACATAGTGTTCATTCGCCCCCCGCCAGTCGGCATTGCCCGCCGCCATCGGGATGATCCCCTCGGCCAGCATCGTGTCCGCCAGCGCTTCAAGTTCGGCAATCGTGGTGGGCGGGGTCCAGCCATGTTCTGCGAACATCGTCTTGTTATAGAACATACCCAGCGTCTCATAGGTCTTGGGCAGGGCGTAAAGTTTGCCGTCATAGGTGCCCATCGCCAGGAAGACAGGCAGCAGGCTGTCCTTCCAGCCAAGGCTGGCCGCATAGTCATCCAGCGCCAGAAGCTGCCCCGCCTGCGCCATCGAGGCCACATAGGCCGGACCCGGCGTATAGACGATATCCGGCCCTTCGCCCGACAGCATCGCCACGCGCAACTGCTTGTCCAGTTCGTTGCCACGATAGTCGATGGTCAGGTTCTGGCCGGGATTGGCGGCGTTGAACGGGTCCATCAGGATGGTCTGCAGATACCCCTGCGCCTCCGGATTGGCCTGTTCATACCACCAGGTGATCGGGGCGGCGTCCTGTGCCATCGCCATCGGCGCGACCATGGACAGCATCAGGGCCGACGTCGTGCCCCGGATCATGCTTCTTCTCTTCATCACAGTCTCTCCTCCAGTTGTTTCGTGTTGCCGACCTTTGGTCAGGTCGATTTCCGTTCGATCAGGCTGAATGGCATCTCGATGGCCGTCCCCTGTCCCGAGGACTTGCCCTTGAGCCGCGCCATCAGGGTTTCGGCTGCCCGGATCCCCACCTCGTGCTGAAACTGGGCGACCGTGGTCAGCGGCGGGCTGACCAGACGGGCCGCCGAAATATCGTCGAAACCGGCAACGGCCATCTCCTCGGGCACGTGCACGCCTTCATCGCTCAGCGCCTGCAACGCGCCGATGGCCATCAGGTCATTGGCTGCAAAGATCGCCGTCGGCCGCTCGGCCCGGGCCAGGATCTGCCGCGTTGCGCGATAGCCGCCCTCTTCGTTGAACTGATCGTCCAGAACCACATCGGGCCGGCCACCCGCCCCGGTCAGGGCCGCCGAATACCCGTCCACCCGCACTCCCTGCGGCCCGCCGCGTCCCGCGATCATGCTGATCCGCTGGTGACCCCGCCCCACCAGATACTGCACCATCGCAAAAGACCCGGCCCGGCTGTCGACATAGATATTGTCGAGCGGGATCTCCCCCGTCCCCTTGCGGGCAGATTCGATCCGCACCACTGGCACGCCGCCTTCGACGACAGGCCGGAAATCCTCGGCCCGCAGGGTCCAGAACACCCCGATCACGCCATCGACCCGCCCCTGCAGCGACCAGTTCAGGAAATGCCTTTCCCGGTCGGGCGATCCGTCCGTGTTGACGGCAATCACGTCATAGCCCTGCGCCTCTGACACCGACTGGATGCCGCGCATCAGCGCCGGATAAAACGGGTTGGTGATATCAGGCACCATGCAGGCAATCGTCATGGTCCGGTTGGTCTTGAGCGCCTGCGCAAACCGGTTCGGCACATAGCCAAGCTGCCGCGCCGCCGCCGAAATCCGCTCGTAAGTGTCGGCCGGAATGGCCCCGCGCTCGCCGCTCAGGACCATGGAAACTGTCGCCTGCGAAACGCCTGCGAGTTGTGCCACGTCGTTCTGGGTCGCGCGTTTGGGCTTCACGATGATTCCTTATACGTATTAATGATACGTATAAACGCGACGGCGCCCAAGTCAACGCGGCGTTTGAACCTTCAAGGAACGTCTTTCAGTCGCCCGCCGCATGACCGGCCTGAACCGGATCATGCGGCGGGGCAGGGGCTCATCACGCGAAATCCACGGCGTCCGCAAAGGGCAGGGCGCGCAGTCTCTGCCCCGTCAGCGCAAAGATCGCATTGCCCAGCGCGGGCGCCGCAGGCGGCGTCCCCGGCTCCCCGATCCCCCGGATCCGGTCGCCGTTCTCCAGCACCCGCACCTCGATCGGCGGACATTGGTCCAGCCGAAGCGGCTCATAGTCCCAGAAGTTCCACTCCTGCACCTGCCCGTCAACAAAACTGATCCGGCCCCGGATCGCCGCCGACAGCCCGAACACCATCGCGCCCGAAACCTGCGCCGCAATGTTGCCGGGGTCGAGCGCGATGCCCACATCCACCGCAGCCCAGGCATTCGTCATCCTGATCCCGCGACTGGTCTGCTCGACCTCGATCACCTCGGCGGCAGGCACGCCAAAGGCCAGCGAATATGCCACCCCCCGCGCACGGCCCGCAGGCACATTCCCCCAGTCCGACATCTCGGCCACCGCCTCGATCACCTTGCGGCTGGGCATGTCGGTCATCTGCGACAGGCGGAATTCGACCGGATCGACCCCGGCCAGATGCGCAAGCTCATCCACCGCCGTGTCGTGAAAGAACCCGTTGAACGATGCCCCCACCGACCGCCAGTTGCCCACCGGCACCAGCGCCGGAACCCGATATGCCGTGACCCGATAGTTCGGGAATCCATAGGGCTGTTCCCAGCCGCCCTGCAACAGCGTCCCGTCCGGCCCCGGGATTGAATAGCCCAGCCGCCCTGCAAAGCTTGCCAGCACCGAAGGCGCGGCCACGGCATAATCCAGCGCCGCAACCTTGCCCGCGTCAACCTTGCCCCTGACCCGCGCCTTGGCCATCGGGCGGAACATACCATGCGTCATGTCCTCCTCCCGGCTCCAGGTCAGCAGAACCGGCGTTCCCTCCATCGCCTTGGCGATGGTCACGACCTGCGCGATCATATCCCGCTCCAGTCTGCGGCCAAAGCCGCCGCCCATCAGCATGGTTTCCACATGGACCGCCTCTTTCGGCAGCCCGGTCAGCTCGGCCCCCAGATCCCGCACCAGCGTCGGGATCTGTGTCCCGGCCCAGATACTCAGCTTGCCATCCGCCAGCAGCGCCGCAGCCGTCATCGGCTCCATCGTGGCATGGGCCAGAAAGGGCACGCTGTATTCGGCCTCGAACGCATCCGACCCAAGGGTGGCCTCCACATCGCCATCGTCCCGGGGCCGCGCGTCCTGCCGGTCCGCAACAAAGGATGCAGCCACCTCGGCCTCCATCGCCTCGGTCGTCGCCGGATAGGCGG
>JBGSWJ010000486.1:0-2079 GCA_041752495.1 Rhodobacterales bacterium | reverse complement strand
CCGGGGGCGAGGTCGGGGCGGGTGGTGAGCGCCTTGGCCTTGGCCAGGACGGCGGTGCCCGCCGCATCCATCAGGACGGCATCGGTATAGGTGCCGCCGGTGTCGATGCCCACGAGAAATGCCATCGCGTCTTTTGTCCTTGCCGGGTTGCAGACGCGTCTAGGTAACGCAGGTCAGGCCGGTTGCAAGCGGGATTGCGACGGCGCGCAGGCCGGAGGCGGCAAAGGGGATGCGAGTCTTGTTCCGTGCGGGGGTCAGAAGACGAGAAAATCGGCGCTGGTCAGGGAAAGGTTGGGCGCGACAGTTGCAAAGGCCACCTTGGCCGCCCTGCCGCTGCCATCCGCGTCGAAGTAAAGTTTGCCGGTGTCGGTTTCGTAGATGATCCGGACAGAGGTATTGGTGGCGTCCCCCGATGTATTATTCTCGAAGGCGCGGGAGGAAAGGGCGCCGTTGGCAAGGCCGGTGAAGACCGATCCTTCCAGCCTGATCGTGTCGGCGGCGGGATCGAAATCGGTGATCCGGTCGACGTTGCTGCTGCCCAGGGTGGCGCTGAAGACAAAGCTGTCGGACCCGGCACCGCCCGTCAGCGTATCTGCCCCGTCATCGCCGTTCAGCGTGTCGTTGCCCGCGGCGCCGTTCAGGGCGTTGGCCCCGTCGTTGCCGGTGATGACATTGGCCGCCCCGTTGCCGGTGCCTGAATAGTTGCTGACGCCGGTCAGCGTCAGGTTTTCGACGAATTGCACGCCGGTGGTCGCGCCGAGGTTAAAGCTGACGGAGCTTTGCACCGTGTCCTTGCCGCCCGCGTCGGTCGCGCCGGTCGTTGACGTCGTCTCGAACACGCGGTCGCCGGTGGCGTTGACGATGTAGACATCGTTGCCTGCGCCGCCCAACAGCGTGTCGTTGCCCGAACCGCCATCCAGCCGGTCATTGCCTGCGCCGCCGTTCAGGTTGTCGTTGCCAGAACCGCCATTCAGGGTATCGTTGCCATCCATCCCCATGATCGAATTGGACGCGCTGTTGCCCTTGACGGTATCTGCGCCGCTCCCGGCGATGTAATCTTCGATCGTGGTGCCCTTGGCGATGCCAAGGTTGCCCTTCTTGCCATAGACGTCGGAATAGGTCCCTGCGTTCAGGTCGACCCGCTGCGCCTTGGTATCCGAGGAAAGGTCGATCCTGTCGCGCCCGCTTTCGTCATAGATCGTCAGGGCATTCTGTTTGAGCGATCCCGAACTGCCGGCAAGGATGGAATCGAGGTAGGTCCCGAGATCGGACTTGACCCCATAGACGGTGTTGCCCGCCGTCGGCCCGCCCGAGGGGGCGCCATAGAGTTTCTGGACGGCGATGATATCGGCGGCCATCGGCGTGACCACGACGGCCGTGCTGGCGTTGATTGCGGTGCTTTCGTCCTGCGCATTGTAGGACATGACCGTCATCTGCCAGGTATCGTTGGCAAAGGTCGACCCGCCCGGAAGGCCGTAACCGCCCGAGTGCCCGAGACCAAGCGCATGGCCGATTTCGTGCAGGACCGTCTGCATGCTGTAGCTGCCAAAGCTGGTGCCGTTGGCTGTGATATACGCGGGGCTGAAGTTCACGGTGGCCCTGACCATGTCGCCATCGGTTTCATAGACCGCCGTGGTCACAGCCCCTGACCCGGTGGCGGTAAAGGTGATGTCGGCCCCGCTTGTCACTTCCTTGAACTGGAGGTCAGCGACGGATTCCCATGCGTCAAGCGCCGCGCGGATCAGCGCCTTTGTGGCGGCGTTCATGTCTGCCAGATCAACGGTGATGACGTTGCTTCGGCTGGTGTCCCAGCTGTGCGGGCGTTCGCCCTTGTCGTCCCAGAACCCTGTGATCAGATAGTTTGCCATCTGGTCGGGCGTGACCGTGGGCCCGGTCAGGGCCTGGGTCGATATACCCGAAGAAGCGGCGACGGAATGGCCGCCACAGGCCCCGCCGCAGGTGGCACAGCTGGACCACAGCAGATCATCAAGCTGCAGCGACGGGGCAGGCTGGATGCGCGCCGACAGGGTGTGGATCACGGGATCGGCCACGGGCCCGCCAGCAGCGGGCAGGAGGGCC
>JBGSWJ010000485.1:0-11391 GCA_041752495.1 Rhodobacterales bacterium | reverse complement strand
CGGTCAGGCTTGAGACCGGGACGCCGACCAGCAGGACGCCGATGGCATCGCCGGTGGCTGCCCCGGTCTGGGCGGCGGACAGGGTGGCGAGGGTCTGGGTTTCGGCGGCAAGCAATGCGTTTGCCTCGGCGCAGGTGACCGAGGCAAACGCATTGCCGAGGGCCACAGGGGCGATGGCGTCCGGGGACGGGGCGCAAGCTGTGATCAGGCCGATGGCACCGAGGGGGAGGATGTGACGGAAGGGCAGCACTGGAAGTCCTTTCAGAAGGAGGTGAAACCGGCCCAGTAGGCCGAGAGGAGATTCAAGAAACCGCGCAGGGCAAGGGTCCAGAACCAGATGTTGAACGAGGCCATTGCGCCCCACACGACCACGTTGACCCAGTCAATCTGGCGAAAGTTCAGGACGTTGCGGGTCAGGCCGGGGGCCACAGGTGCCGGGGAGAGGGGCGTGTTCATGATCGCCCCGCACGTTCATGCTCAGGGGCGGGCCGTACTTCTGGCCATGTTGGATCGCCGCCCGTTGCGTCCCGCAGGAACTCTCCGAGGGCTGACTTCATCAGGTCCATGAAGAGTTTCTTGCGGCCCCGGTCCTGCACCAGAGCCATCTGGATGCGCCCGAGGTCAATGGCGCCTTCCATCGAATCCGGCAGGGCATAGTATGCCACCCACCAATCGCCCTCGACGCGAAGGGCCAGACGCCCGACTTGCTGTTTGCTTTGGGTCATGCGGCCTCCTGCACCGGCAGCGTCCGTTCTGCGGCCTTGACCCAGTCGCGCACTGCGTCTTCGAGCGTGTCGGCGCGGCCGGTGATGCCAAAGACCGACAGTTCGGCCAGATGGCTGCCCCACGTCTGGCCCTGCTGCGGCAGGATCAGGCTGGCGCCGTGGTCGATCACTACCTTGTCGATCAGCTGGGGCCAGAGCGGCACGGGCGTCTGTGCGGTGGTCAGGATCAGCCATGCGCGCAGATGCGGCATGTGATCGGTGGGGAGCATCGCCCCAGTGGTGGCGGCGGGAACAGGGGTCATGCTGCACCCCGCGGTTCAAGGCCAAGGGTGCGCATGGCCCGTTTGATCAGGGGGATTGACGCCACGCGGGCGGCGTCGACCTCGTTGACCGTCGGGGCCGCAAGCGCGACTGCCGGGGCCGCCTGTTCGATCATGTGGCAGGAGATCGACAATCGTTCGGGGTAGAACCGTTCACCCCGGCCTTCCTTGAGAAACCTCCAGTTGGTCTGGATGATCGCCGGGTGGCAGTGGTGTGCCGCCGGATCGGTCAGCGTGCGGTAGGCCGCTTCGATCGAACGTGGCGAGGTGACGAGACGGAAGGGCATGGTGGGGCTCCATCAAAAGGACGGGATTGGTTTTCACGAATCGGGTTAGGGTGCCGAAACCGGTCAGGAGGGATGGCGATGACGGATCAGGCGGAAGAGATCGAAGAACTGCGGGGCAAGGTCGATGCTCTTGAGACCTTGGTGCAGGACCTGACCGATCGGCTTGACGCGATGCACGAGCTGACCGGCGACGAGAAGAACATGCTCAAGTTCCTCAAGCGCATCGATCCGCTTGGCATCAGGATCGGTGATGTGGAGCGGCGGCTGAACAAGGCCGACATTCCAGACTGATCCAAGCGCGGTCACAGGACTTTCGCCCTTGCGGCGCCCTCCTCGGCGGCCTGCACATACCCAGTGCGGACCGCGATATCCGCAATCTCACGGGTGAGTGCCGAGATGACGCGCGACACTGCGGCCATGTCTTCGTTCGATGCGTTGAACCAGCCCGCCCGCAGGCCGTCGATCAGCGGCTGCAGATCGGCGGCCGTCACGACACAGCTGTAGTGATCGCCGATAGTCGTTGGCATCGCGGCCGTCAGGAGACGGCGTTGTTGTTGGCTGCGCGGCGGACAGCGCAGCGCGAGCGTGATCAGCTGCGGTATGGCCTCGTCCAGAGATAGGGCCGTTTTCGGAGGGTGGTCGGACATTGTGGGGCTCCATCGTGGGGGTGCGATGGGGCCTAAAGTTGCATAATGTGCAATAATACGTCAAGTGGAGAAATGCACATTGTGCAAGCGTGCTGCCCGAGCCAATATGCTCGCTCAGAATCACCCTTGGCAACCTGACTTTTGGCAGGTGACAAATCGTCTTGTTGGATGGGATCGAACGTGCAGTACCTGTCGGCGGTGCCAGTCAGTCAGGTGTCGAGGCCGACGATTTGCGCAGGATTTCACCGGCGATGTATTCCTGCGCCTCGTCAATAGACTTGAACCGCTGGCCGTTCACAAGGAAACCGGAATAACCATGCCGAATCTCATAGCCACGATACTGCTGTGCTAAATCACCGGGGCGATCAGTGGGGGTGACTGGTATCTGGGCCGTCTCCCGTGAGGTATCGTCATTGGGCTTTATCACCAGAACTGCCAGCAATCCAAAAATCCCGAAGACACATCCGATGAACAGCCACAGCCAAGGATTATGGCCACGGGCACTTGCAGCAAGTGCTGTCACGACACCAAATCCGAGCCAGATTAGAACGTAACTCATATTGCTCCTTCCTTACTCAAACGCGCCAACTTTTGCCCAACATCTTGTCTGCGAATCGCGCTCACTCAAGATGTTGTTGATTTCTGTGGATAACCCAAAACAACCGCTAGGCGTCGTGGCTTTGCGGCCATGACTGTTCCTGCTATGTTCGCTTCACGACATCGGGGGAACGCAATGACCGAAAGTGAGTTTCTGGCTGAATTGAGAGTTATGACTTCGGAAGAACGTCGTCGCTTTGCGGTGTTGCTGATGGAGGCGTTGATTTCGCAAGGTCCATCAGGTTTCGCAGTTGGGGTCGCCAATGGACTGGAAGCGAACGGAATATCTCAAGAAAGCCACGCTCTTCTTCAGACAGGTCATCACTGAAAATAGCAGACAAGGGGACCCCCAAGGCTTCCGCACACATGCGATAAGTCAAGAGCATTGCGGATTTATGTTCGTTCTCGGCGCGGCTGATCTTTGCCTTGTCGACAGACAGCATCGCGGCCAAGTCTTCCTGCCGCAGTCCCTTCTGTTCGCGTATCTTGGCCAGATTGTTCATGTGCACAGTGTGCATCTGTCCGCTCCTGTAGGCAAATGCACCATGTGCAACAAATCCTCTTGGCCATCAGTTGCACAATGTGCAACTGATGGCCTATGACATTCCTCGCCCAACATCTCGCCGAGCAAAAGATCAGCCAGAAGGCCTTTGCAGTCCGTCTTGGCGTTGATCCGAGCATCGTTTCACGCCTCGTAAACAACGGTATGCGCCCCAGCCTCGAACTGGCCGTCGCCATCGAACGCGAGACCGCCGGTGTCGTCACGGCCTCGTCGTGGATCGCCGAAGTTGCCGCCAGCGCCGACGGCAGCACCCCCTCCGAACCCATTCCCGAGAAGGACGCCGCAGCATGAGCAGCTCCGCATCTTCACCTTCCCACTCCAACCAAGGATTTCCCCAGATGACTGCGGCCCAAAGCCTTGATGATCTGATTTCCATGGGTCCCCGCGTGAAAGCCGTGGACATGGTGTTTGGCCCGAATGTCGAGCCGCCGGAGGTCTTTCTGACCGCCGACATTCGTGATGTCGCCGCAATGGGGGACCGGAATCTGCGCCGGGCGCGGCACCGGTTCTGGGACCGCCTTGCGGCATCGTCGGACGCCGAAGAAAAGCTTTTCTGCCAGCGGGTCATCGACAGGATCAGCGAGGCGCTGGGTGCGGCGATGGCCCATGCCCTTGCCGCATCTTGGAAGCAGGATGCCGAAGATCGTGCCGCAGAGGCTGCCCATGCCGCTCACGCCCGCTCTCTGGCGCGCTGGCAGTAAGCGCCGATGATGGCTCAGGCGACAGTTTTCCGGCCCTTGTCCTCCGCCATGCTGAGGATGCTGTTGATCGCCTCGGCCACTGCGATGTTGCCATCGTTTTTGTCCGACTTCTCGAACTCTATGACCGCTTCGAGCCGCTGCCGGACCAATGGCCATAGCGCCGAGTCGGGGTGTTCGCAGATCGCCCCGAGAAGTTCGATGATGATTTGCTCGATCGCCTCGATCCTGTCTTCGTTTGTCATTCGTCGCTCCTTTTTCCATTCCGCACTGATTCCCCTCGTCACCCTACCCGAAAAGGCCTTTTCCCAATGACCGCCGTCCGTGTTCTTTCCCCTGTTACCGCGCCTGTCGCGCCCCTGTCCCGGCCCGAAGTTTCGGTCCGGTATGTTGCAGAGGGCAACGTCCTTCACCTGACCGCGAACCGGGCCGATCGGTTCAAGCGGTGGTTCGCGCCGGTCTTTGCAACCTGGCTGCGGGATCACTTTGCCAATCCCGAGGCGGTGGCCTCGGCGTTCAACGTACGCAACTCGACCGCGTGGAACTGGTGGAACGGGGACAACCGGGCCTCGGGCGATGCGGTGGCGCGGATGTTCATCGCTTTCCCCGAGGCTGCGGCGTGGTTCCAGCAGGAATGGGGGCGGCAGTGATGGGCCGTCCGTCCAAAGTTTCGGATCAAAGAATTGGGGGCGGTCTGCTCGTTTCGTCCCCACTGCCGGGCTGCGCGATGCCTGTCGCGGGCCCCAACTTGGCGCGGGGCGGGACTGCTCGTCCGCCCCGCGCCTTCTTTCGCAGGCGCGATCGATCACCCCTGACGGCGACGTCGCAGCGGTGCCATGGCGATGATCGACATGGCGTCAGTGGCCGACCCGATGTGTTCCTTGGCGTCGATGACGTCGCAGACGCGGGCCGGGTTGGTGCCGAGAAGTTGCGCCACGTCGGTCGTGTTCCATCCCTCATGTTTGAGGATGTGGACCAAGGTTGCCTCCTTGCGGTTAAGCGCGGCGCGGTGGATATCTATGGTATTCAGTTCAACATCCACGAGCGGATGTTTCCAAGTTGCCATATGGGGACCTTTCCAGTGGCATGTGCGGCGGCAGGGGCATTCCTGGCCGACGCGTGGGTCTGCGGGTTTGCCAATGAGGCCGCAGATTCCTCATCCTGGCGGCCGACTGCGAATCGGTCGCCAGGGAACCAATTGTGTTCACATTCCCGCACGACGCAACCATTTGTGCGTGTGCTGCACACGCAGCGACTTTCTCGCGTGCGTTTGCGTCATTCTGAACAGCGCGGCCTAGAGGCAACGTGTGTGCTTCGAGTGGGGCCATACCGCAGGAGGGCGTGGCCGGCCGCGCAGATGTGCCCTCCTTCTACCTCCCTGTTGAGCGTCCCGGCAGCACCTCCTCCCGCTGCCGGGACGTGCGGGGATGTAGACGCATTCCCCACCTGACCTTTGACCCGACAGGAGTCTGCCATGTTGACATTGAAGGACCTTGAGGCGGCGTTTGAAGCCGATCTGTTGCTTGCCGGGGCGCGGCTGAACGCGCTGTCCGTGATCGAGCGCGCCGTGAGGGACGTGACCGATCTGGGGTTCAGCGTGAAGATGGAAGCCTTCCCGCTTGGGCATGGTGGCGGCATCCTGTCGCCGGTGTTCTGCCTCGATGAGTTTGCCAAGCCGGTGGTGGCCGAGGTCATCGAGGACGGTGCAGAGCCTGATCCGGCGGAGATCGAGGCTGCGCTCAGGGAAGTTATGGTGTCATTCGGATCGGTCGAAGATCTGACGATCGAGACTGTCGTCGACCCGATAGATCTGCTGGACGTCATGCCGGAACCGCCCGCCTTGGACCCTGTTGTTGAAGCCGTTGGGCCGATGGGCGAGGTGACGGTTGCCGAGGTGGCGGTTCCTCCGAATGACCGTGCGAGCACGGACCCCAAGCCCGACTATCACTCGCGCTATGCCGGGCTGAAGACCAAGGCCGATCCACTCACCGACGATGATCGTGCGACGATCCTCCGCATGCACAGGGCTGGTGAAAGCTCTGGCGCGATCGCGGCGGCGCTGGGGCGTGATCCTCGCGGCTTCTATCATCAAATCAACTCGGTCGTGGTTGACGCCACGCCGACCCCAGTTCCTGCGGAGGTTGCGCCGACTGCGGCGGTTCCCTCTGCGCCCGCCGTGCCGGTTGCCGAAGTGGCAGCGTCGGTTCCGGCCAAGAGCGCACCTTCGCAGGAAACCAGAATCGCGAACGCGGTCGATGCACCCCCGCCGGGCAAGATGACCGATGCAGACAAACGGTTGGATGCGCGCCTCGATGCGCTTGGGAACAAGGGCAAGTGGGCCGATGCCGCCGATGATCTGTTCTTGGTCGAACAGCTGGCCAAGGGTTTGAAGCTTGCCCACGTTGCCGCTGATCTGGCGATCGAGCTTTCGGCCTGCAAAGCCCGCTTTGAATTGCTGGTTCCGACCAAGACAACCGAGGAACAGGCACAGGTTGCAAAGGCGCTGCGCCGCCGTGCCGTGGCCGCGCGGGCGAGGGCTGCCTGATGCTGGATGCTGCCATTCATCTGGTCGAAGAAGAGCGCCTGCCGTGGCCTGCCGACTGGGCTACGTCGCGCGATCCGGCAGATGCCTATCGCTGCCGCGCCATGTGGTGCGGTGTGCTGATCGCCTGCTTGTCGTCTGCGATCACAGAGTTTCTACAGCCAAGGGCTCTGCCGGAAGAAAAGCATACAAACCGACGAGATTTGCGTGGTGAAACCGGAATCGCGCCAAGATGGATAGGGTCGCGGGATTTTCACATGATCTGCGCCCTCGCCGGATTTGATGGCGTTGCCATCAGAGAACGGCTCCAGCGCGCCATGGAGACACCGCAAGGCGCTCGGAAGTTCCTTCAGGATCTGCATTCAGGCCAAGGTCGGTGGGGTGCGCGCGATGCAGAGTGAGCCGCATTTCGACCCGGTTGTGGCTTTCGGCCTCAAGGCATTGGCCATGGCGATAAAGGGCAAAACGCGCCAGCTGCAGCGCGGTGACGGGCATCAGCTCCGGGCCGCACGAGTGGAACTTGTGCCTGATGATGAGGCCGCGCGCGATGCGGTTGATCACTTCCTTGTCCAGGCCGAACTGGATCAGCCGGGTGCCGGCGCGGGGCTGATGGATTTCCTGACCGGCTGGCGATCGGGCGCGATCCGCGCGACGGCCCATGTGACCGAGGCCGCATTGCTGGATCAGGTGCCGGATCAGTTCGACTGGCAGATGCGAAAGGACTGCGGCCATGAATGATACCCGCACGATCCGCGATCTGCGTGATCTGCCCGCCGATCGCGTTGCACGGTGCCGCGCGCTGCTGGTCGAGACGGCCGTCGCGCTCGTCGTGCAGAAGCGGCTGGTGCCGAATGCACGGGCCATCCTCGTTGCCCGGCTGCAAGTGGCGCTGGCCGATTTGGCCTGCGTGGTCGAGGAGCCGATCTACGTGGTGCGCATGGCGGCCGAACGGGTCGTGCGGGCCTATGAGAAGCCGGATGCGTGGAGCTGGCAGGATCAGGCCGAAAATGACCTGCGCATGGCCCTGCAAAGCTATTTCGCGGCGCGTTCGGATGCCGCCTATGCGCGCCTTGGCGGGGCGGACCCCGTCCTGATTGAAAGCTGAACACCAAGCCTAAGGGAGGCGAGAATGGTGCGAGACGACGATCCCCGCCTGACCGAGGCGCGGGCCATCCCGATTGACGAAATTGCAGAGCGGCTGAGCATCGCCGGGCTGAAGCGGGCCGGGCGCGAACTGGTCGGGCCATGTCCTGCCTGTGGCGGCAAGGACCGGTTCGGGATCAACATCCAGAAAGGCGTCTACAACTGCCGCCACTGCGGCGCGGGCGATGGCCTGAAGCTGGTGCAGTTGGTGCTGGGCTGCGATTTCAAGGCGGCGCTGGCATGGCTGATCGGTGAGGAAGTCTCGATCGATCCTGCCGAGGCGCAGCGCCGTGCGACCAAGCGGGCCGAAGACAAGCGCCGGTCGGATGAACGGGCCGCCAAGGAACGGGCCAAGGCCATCGCGCGGGCCAAGGCGATCTGGGCTGAGGGTGGGGCGGCCGATCAGTCTCCGGTGGCAGAGTACCTTAAGCGACGGGGAATGCCGGCGCTCATAACCGCAAGCTTGCCAGACTGTCTCCGCTATCACCCATCATTGTCGTACATGGTGGACGGCGATGAGCCAGGGCAATTTGTCGAGATACACCGTGGTCCTGCAATGCTTGCGGCCTGTGTTACGCCGTCTGGCGAGATTACGGCCGTGCATCGAACATGGATCGACTTGGATCAGCCTAAAGGCAAAGCCCGGATCGTCCATAAGGGCGAGGTATTGTCAGCAAAGAAGATTTGGGGCCACAAGAAGGGCTGCGCGATCCGCCTTTCGGCTGGTACCGCAGCCCAGACACTCATCATGGGCGAGGGCATCGAGACAACGCTGACGGCACTGGCGGCAGATGTTTATTCTAATGCCTCCTATTGGGCGGGGATCGATCTGGGCAACATGAGCGGGTCTCGCCTGCTGCGCGGCGCGGGCATGAAATATGCCGGCATCCCAGACCTAGATGATCAAGACGCCTTCATACCGCCGCCTTGGGTCAAGCACCTGATATTCATTCAGGACGGCGACAGTGAGCCAAAATCGACACGTGCAAAGTTGCTTTCAGGACTGCGTCGGGCGCGTGCCAAGGTCGCAGCCGTTGAGCGTATTTCAATCATCAACTGCGCTCTAGGAGTCGATTTGAACGATGTTCTGATGGGTGCTCTCCCACTCGACTTCAATCCTTATGGTCAGGAGTTTCTCGATTCTCCGCAATGGGGGCGTGTTCGCCAGCAGACATTGAACAGGTATGGCAGGGAGTGCATGTCCTGCGGTTGGACGCCGGGCCATAAATCGAAAGGGCCGAAGCGCTTTATCCAAGTCGACCACATCAAGCCGCGATCTCGGTATCCGCATCTGGCCTTGGA
This sequence comes from Rhodobacterales bacterium, assembly GCA_041752495.1. Taxonomy (GTDB): domain Bacteria; phylum Pseudomonadota; class Alphaproteobacteria; order Rhodobacterales; family Rhodobacteraceae; genus JAPLPE01. The sequence goes on along the minus strand of JBGSWJ010000485.1, from coordinate 2,568 downwards.
CCCTGACAACCTGCAGGTGCTCTGCAGTGAGTGCAACAAGGCAAAATCAGACAAGTACGAGACCGACTTCAGGAAGGCGACATGATGAACGAATCCGAAGCGGCAATTGCCTTTCATCTGACGCTGCAGAACCCAGAGCCCATCGATGAAACTGAGCCTGAAGACGACGGATCAGGTCAGCTCGACGACAGCTGGATGCCTGACCCCGAGGCCGCGTTCATGCCGCCGGATGACACGACGGCCGTGGATGAACGGATTGGCCGTGCTGCTCTGCAGCCCCTGAACGATGTGGGCAATGGCCGGCGCTTCGTCATCCATTTCGGCGAAGATTTCATCTTTGTGCCAGCCGTGGGTTGGTATGTCTGGACCGGGACGCACTGGCAGCGCGATGAGCACCAGCTGTCCACGCGGGCCGAGGCGCAGGATCTGCATCCGCTGATCGAGCGGGAGACGACCCACATCAAGCCGTCGCAGGCGCAGCGGCCGCTGTTCGATGAACGTGTTCAACTGCGCTGGCGGTTTGAACAGCTTCAGAAGGTCGCGCCTGCTGATCGGACCGATGATGAGCGGACCGAACTGGGTATGATCCCGGCCCGGCTGCTGGCGCTCGACAAGCTCCTCGATGACCTGGACAAGCAGATTGGTCGCCGTCTGACATTTGCCAAGGATGTCGGGAATTCGGGTCGCATCGACAAGCTTCTGATTGAGTCACAGATCCAGCTCGCCGTCCCTTTTGAAACCCTCGATGCCGTACCGACGGAGGTCAACTGCCTGAACGGTCTGTTGCGATTCACTGTGAGCGAGCCGGTGGATGAGGACGACTCGGCCGGGACGATCGCCGAGGTCACGCTTGTCCCACATGATCGCGCCCAAAGGGTTAGCAAGTGCGTTCCGGTTGCGTATGATCCGCAGGCCAAGGCCCCGCTCTGGGAACAGGTGATCGCTCGGGCCCAGCCCGACATCATGATGCGCGCGTTTCTGCAGCGATGGTTCGGCCTGTCGATGACGGCGCTCAAATCGCCGCATCTTGCCTTCTTTCATGGCTCTGGCGCCAACAGCAAATCGGTGATCGTCGATATCATCGCCCGCGTCCTGGCGGGCTATGCGGCCTCTCTCAAGATCGAGAGCATCACCGGAACGAACCGGCGTGGCGGCGCTGATGCAACGCCTGACCTTGTGCCCTTGATGGGTGCGCGTTTCGTCCGCACGTCGGAGCCCGATCAGGGTGTGCCGCTGCAGGAAGGTCTGATCAAGCAGATGACCGGCGGCGAGCCGCTGCCAGTGCGGGCGAACTACGGGGAACAGATCAACCTCGAACCCAATTGGAAGATCACGATGTCCGGTAACCACAAGCCGGATGTGCGCGGCACGGATTACGGGATCTGGCGGCGGTTGCTCCTCGTTCCGTTCGATGTGCAGATCCCGCTGGCTGAGCGTGACGAACGGCTGGGCGAGAAGCTTTGGGCAGAACGCAACGGCATCTTCACATGGATGGTCGACGGTCTGCTGGCGTATCTGCAGATTGGTCTGTCCCCGCCCGCTGCTGTCCTTGAGGCAACGGATGAGTATCGGGAAGAGAGCGACCCACTGGGCACATTCCTGACAACCGCCTGCCAGATCACCGGCGATCCGCGCGACAGCATCCTGTCCCAACGTATGGTCCAGGCCGTCAACTACCACTTCTATGAACGCGGCCTGACCGGCTGGAAGCCCGCGACGATCACCCGGCAGATGGCGGTCAAGTCCCGCCAGTGGAAGCATCCAGCCACGGGCAAGAAGTTCGAGAAATCGAAAGCGAGCGTGAGCCAATACATCGGCCTGCGCCTGACGGATGACTTTGCCCGCCGGTTTGACGACGCACCGAAGGACGGTCGCGGCCAGTGGACTGGCGTTGGCACAGGTCAGACCCCTGACCCCCTTTCGGACTACTGACGGGAAGACAGGGAAGGAAGGGCGCTTTGCTCGGGAGGCGAGATTGCTTCAAGGGTGCGGGGATAAAGATAGGAAGGTCAATGGCTTGATGGACTGTGCGGGAATGTGGGGAAGGTAGGGAGGCAAGGTGCAGGAGTGTCCCGTATGTGCGCGAGGAGACGGTCATCGCTGGCATTCAAAGCCCCTAGGGACTGTTCCAATCATCTTCCCTGTATTCCCTATCCTCCCATGAAAGAAGAAAAGACAAAGGATACCAGAAGGTTAAAAGAACGCCGATCTAGATTTGCATGATCCCGTTCTATTGTTCTTCCTTCCCTATCCTCCCGCTCGAATAAATTGGACTTCAACGGCTAGTGGAAACGGCGGAAAACGCCACAAGATGTGGGGCAATGCAATGAAAGTCGAGAAGTCGATCGGGGCCCAGCGGGCGGCGCAAATGGATCAGCGGGTCGCGGCGATGAAGGCTGCGGCGACACCGACGCCCATTGCTTCGCCGGTCATCATCCCGGCCCCGGCGCGTGGCCCGACCAAAGTGGTTCGGCTGCGCGAGACGGTGGCCACAGAGAACGGGCCAAGGGTGCGGCGCACCACGGTCGATGGCTTCCATCCTGTGCAGGCCGCTGATGCGTTCGACCA
>JBGSWJ010000484.1:0-8896 GCA_041752495.1 Rhodobacterales bacterium | reverse complement strand
CTTCGTCGCGGCGCTGGCCACGCTCAACGCCGCGGGCCCCGGCTGGGCCGATTGGACCGCTGCGGCCAATGCCGACTACCTCTGGTGGTCCACCCCCTTTGAAAGCCCCGGCGCGGTAAAACAGGAACAGGTCATCCACTGGCTGTCCCAAAACCTGCCCGAGGATGCGATCCTCACCAACGGCGCAGGCAACTACGCCGCCTGGCTCCACCGCTATTTCGCCTACAAACAGCCCAAGACCCAACTCGCCCCGACCTCAGGCTCCATGGGCTACGGCTTTCCCGCTGCAATCTCGGCCAGCCTCGAACACCCCGACCGGACCGTTGTCTGCCTTGCCGGCGACGGCTGCTTCCAGATGACCCTGAACGAAATGTCCACAGCCGTTCAGCACGGCGCGCATCCCATCGTGATCGTGGTCAACAACGGCCGCTACGGCACGATCCGGATGCATCAGGAAAAACACTACCCCGGCCGCGTCTCGGGCACGATGCTTGCCAACCCCGATTTCGCGGCACTGGCCCTCGCCTACGGCGGCCACGGCCAAACCGTTACCGAAACCGCCCAGTTCCCCGCCGCCTTCGCCCGTGCCCGGGCCGCAGGCACCGTCGCCGTCATCGAACTCAAAGTGGATGAAGAGGCGCTCGGCACCGCCCTCACCCTCTCCGCCGCCCGCAAGGCCGGCGAAGCCGCGCAAAGGCAACGGGCTCAGACGTCCTGATCTGACGTCAGGAATGATTCCAGCAGGTCGATCGCATTGTCGCCCTCACGCAGGACGGCATCTGCCCGGATCAGCGCGTTCAGGTCCGGCACCTCCGCAACGACCGTGCCGCTGACAAATATCCGCGCCTCCGGATGCGTGATCCGCAGCGCCACCACAAGCCGCGTCAGCGCCAGAATGCTCGACCCATGGGCCGCCGACAGGCCGATCACGCGGAACGGCCGGTCCATCACCGACCGCAGCAGTTCCTCGTGCTCATACCCTGTCCGAAGGTCAATCTCCCAACCCCGGTTGCGGAAAAGGTCCGCCGCCATCGTGACACCCAGCGTGTGCAACTCGCCCGGCACCGACGCAAACATGGCCCTGCGGATCGGCCCGGCATCCACTGCCGGCGGCAGGATCGTCCGCCGCAGCATCCGCATGATCTCAAAGATACGCCCGGCCGCAACGCTCATCTGCAGGAACGACAGATCGTCGGTCTCCCACATTTCGCCCAGCCGCCGCGCCCCTGCGGCCAGCGTGCCCAGATAGATCACCTCAAGCGAGAAACCGTCGCGCCGCTCCTTGCGGATCATCTCTATCGCGGCCTCGGCATCCTCAGACAGCAGTGCCCGGACAAAATCATCCGTCGACACCACAGTCGGCAAAGGAATGCCCGCTCCCGAAGGGTGAAGCCTGCTGGCCAGCCTCACGACAACCTCGTCCGCCAGAAGCTGAACCGCCCGCTCCGGCAGCACAGCCTTCTGCAGCCTCACGGCTGCCCTGGCCTGACGAAATGCAGCGTCAGCCCGCCGCTCCTTGTTCGGCACTTGTCTGGTCCCCCGTGGCTACTGTTGGGTCCAGGGTCAAAGTACGCCCCGGTTACCGACACGAATCGTGTGCAACCTTGGCGTCAGGCTACCACGGTTCCAGAATCCGGCAACCCGGCATCATGGCGATTGTCAGCTAATCTTGACACTTTTTTAGGCCCATAGTTGACGATCCCGCCAAACCAACCGAACCAATACGTCACCCCGACCGGCCCGCGGCCCTCAACAGCTTGCGGCCCCCCGCGTCGCAACCCCCGCCCATTGTGCTGCCATCAGGCCAAACCACGGCCACCTGTCCATGACAAACCCGGTTCAGCCGCCTCACTCAACCGTGTCGCCGGTCCCCAACAACCCCGCAATCCCGTCCCAGACGGCGTTCTTCCCCTGCACGACCAGCGGATCCGCCTCCTGAACCGGCGCCGCCGCGACCGCCACAGCCCCCGGCGACAGCACAGCAAAACGGATATCGCCGTCCGTGTGATACGGATCGCCCTCCCCATTCCGCCCGTTCAGCGTCGGCCCCACGCCTGCCACCTGATACAGCGTCGTGACCATCTTCGCCGTCACCAGATCCCCGATCAGCAGATCCCTTTCGGTATCCACATCCGGAGCAATCCGGTGCGTCACCTGCCCCGTGTCCCGGCTCAGCGTCACACCCGCATCCTGCGTCGCCGACCCCAGCCAGACCGGCCGCCCCTCGGCCCCGCTGTCCATGACCTGCCAGAACCGCACATGATTGCGCTTGTCCGCGCTGTCCCCGATCTCAAGCTCGAATGCCAGATCCTGCTTGCGACCGTCATAGTACAGCGGGCTGACCGGCGCATCCGTATCCGGCCGGTCCAGCGCCACACTCGCCGCAATCTCCACACTGCTGGCCAGGGTGATCGGGTCCGCCGGGGTCCATCCCGCCGCCGCCATCGCGCGCAGAACCTCGGTCTTGTCCCCCACCAGCCCCACGTTCAGCGGATCACCCGGAATCCCGTCCGCCGTATGTGTGACAGCCCCCGTCTCCGCAAACTGCCCGGCCAGCGCGGGCTGATGCTCGTGATGCTCCCAGAGGCGCGGCAGCACGACATAGGCCAGCACCCCATAGACCACCGCCACCGCCAGCACCCAGACCCACCAGCGCCGCAAGGCCTAGAACTCCACCCCGATCTGCGCCTTGATCCCCGACCGGAACGGATGCTTGATCAACTCCATCTCGGTCACCAGGTCGGCCAGCTCGATCAGCTCCTCCGCCGCGTTCCGGCCCGTCAGCACGACATGCGTCATCGCGGGCTTCTCGTCGCGCAGGAACGCCACCACCTCGGCAATGGCGACATAGTCATAGCGGATCGCAATGTTGATCTCGTCCAGAAGCACCATCCTGTTGCTCTCGTCCAGGATCAGTTCCTTCGCCTTGGCCCAGGCGGCCTGCGCCATCGCCACATCCCGCGCCCGGTCCTGCGTCTCCCAGGTAAAGCCCTCGCCCATCGTGTGGAATTCACAGATGTCGCTGAACTGCCGCAGGATCAGATCCCGCTCCCCCGTGCTCATGCCGCCTTTGATGAACTGCACCACCGCGCATTTCATGTCGTGGGCGATACAGCGGAATATCATCCCGAACCCGGCCGAGGATTTGCCCTTCCCCTTGCCCGTATGGACAATGATCAGCCCCTTCTCCCCCACCTTCGTCGCCATGATCTTGTCCCGCGCGGCCTTCTTCTTGGCCATCTTGAGCGCATGGCGGTCTGGGTCATCAGTCATGAGGGGGCCTCCTTTGCGGGGAGAGTATGGGGGAGGGCAGGGGCGGGGGGAAGGGAACTCGTCAAGAAAGTTCACATTGCTCCACGAGTCTCAACCGATGAAAAGCACATAGGGCCTCCGGCTGCATCGACAGGCTACAGAGTGGCTGACCTAGCGTAAGCCAGACGGAAGACCATGATCCAGAAGAAGCCGGAAACAGGCGGCTTCAGGCCGTCACGCAAAGCTCCAGTTCCAAAACGGGTCGCTGATGCCGGACATGCGCGGCAACAATCCGTCGCGATTCCCGGGCCGTTGCAAAATGCCGGGCCGGAGTCATGCTCACTGTCTCGGCAAAATGCGGGGTCTCGTGCTGTTCATCCTCATCGTCGTCCTGCAGTGCCGTCGCTGACATTGGGCCAAGGTAAAGGCTCTCTGCCGGCGCGCCGTTCGCAACTACGATATCATGGCCGTCCAGCATGACATGATGATAGCTCACAGGCTCGATCTTGCGGACATAGTCGATGCCCGGGATACCGACCAGCCGAAACGCAGGGATCAGAACCTCATCCTGCCCGCAGATCCGCCGGGCGATCCGCGATGCGACCATGATCCTGTGCTGCCGCGAAACCACCAGATCACACCGGGGAAGCCCGCTCCCCAAAGCCCCCGCCGCAATCCGCACCGGTAGAAGGCGCGTTTCGCGGAACAATTCGATCGGGCGCACATGGCGCACATTGGTGGCGATGATGGTGCGGGTCTGCCCCGCATAGGTAATCACTGCGTCACCCGCGGTCAGATCGCAGATTCTGCGGGGTCCTTCCGGCGTCAGCAGTTCGGTATCTGCGGTAAAACAGACGACGGCCGAGGTGACCGAATCGACGCCGACTTCGATCATGTCGAAAGTTCCGCTACCACCACCGGTCCCATAGATGCCAATGCTGTCCACCGGGATATTGATCGTCAGAAACCCAAGGCTGTTGTTGGTGGGGGCTCCGGTGCTGGTGACGCCGCCATCCATGATGATGTGCGTCCCGGTCTGCACCGGGTTCGACCCCGCGATGACCGATGTAAAGGTCGCATCACCGTTGTTGATCAGGTCCTCAATGTCGACTTCTTGCCCGTTGATCGTGACCTTGTAGACCTCAGGCTGGTTGCTCCGGTCAAACTTGACCGTCACTCCCACGACAGGGTTGTCAAAGGAAACCTCAAAAGTACCAGTCCCGTCCCCGGGCACCTGTGCGCCTTGCGTCGTGTTGGGGCGCGTCGCCGTCACCACAGATGAGGTGATCGTATAGTCGACCGTCCCGTTTGCGGTTGTGATCGTGCCGCTCTGGCCGTTGGCGTAGTTGTTGATGACGTCCTGAAAGGCCAATGCGCGCTCCTAAGGCAGATTTCTTTCCCTTGAAAACTACAAATGGAGCAACATTATGGATGTCTTGCCTTAGTTCCTCCCAAATACCGCCCGTCGCATGGTGATCGACGTGGGCCGGTCATACCCCGCATGTGCCGTCCGCCCCGTCTCGGCAAAGCCCATCGCCCCAAAGGCCCGCTGGTTCCCCTCCAGCTCGACCCGCACCTGCAACTCAAGCGACCCGCGCCCGAGCGCGCGGGCCCGCGTCTCTGCCACAGCAATCATGGCCCGTGCATACCCCTTGCCACGCGACCCCGCCGCCACCGCCAGCTTGCCGACGTAAAGCGCATCACCCTTCACCGTCAGCACGACACAGGCCACGACCGGCGCCCCGATCACCCAGACCTCGCCGCCCGCCGCCAGATCCGTCAGCGTCAACCGGTGCATCGACGACGGCGGATCGATGATCCCGTCCATATAGGCAAACTCCGCCCGGATCAGCGCCAGCACCTCGGCCATCCGCGCATCCCCCGGCATAACCCGCGTAGGGTGGGTGAAACCCACGCGCTCATCCATCCCACCCCCCGACCGCGACCGACCCCAGATCAAACGCCGCTTCCCCGGCCCCGTTGCGCTTCAACAGCCCCAGCCGCTCCCATCCCTCAGCCAACGTCGGTATGACCCCCGGCCCCACGGTCCACAGCACATAATTCGGCCCGTCCCACGGCAGGAACCACTCCTCCCGCCGCCGCAGAAAGGCTCCGTGGACGGTTTTCATGACAAAGTCCCGGAACGCCCCCGGCCCGGTCCAGACCGACATGGAAATGGCAAGGCATGGGTCCGCATCTGCCGCCTGATAGGGCAACCCCTCCACCGCCTGCGCCGCCTCATCCGACCAGCGCCAGACAAAGCCGGGGCTCCGCTCCGCCACCGCATTCACCCGCGCCGTGGCCGAGGTGAACGGCTCCACCCGCGGATCACCCGGCGGAAACTGCAACCGCGCCACGTTGAAATGCGCCAGAAACCGCTCCGCCATCCCCGCCTCCGTCCGTTCAGCCCAAGGCCATCCTGCCACAGAAGCCGCGTTCTGTCCCCCGCGCTATTCCCCCGGATAAGGCGCCCCGTCCCTGTGCACGAACCGCCCGTCCGCATTGGCGCTCATCAGGTCAATGTCCGAACAGGTCGCCACAACCTCCGGCTGCCGCGACCCGACCTCCAGATAGACCGCCACCGCCCCCGCCCGGCTCGGCAGATGATGCCCGTTCCCGGTCCCCTTGGGAAAGGCCGCCGACTCCCCCGCCCGCAGCACCGTCTCGCCCCCGTCCTCGACCAGCACGACCTCGCCCCCAAGGATATGAGTAAACTCGTCCTCATGGCTGTGCCAATGCCGCTGGCCCGACCAACCCCCGGGCGGCAAGATCATCAGGTTGACCCCGAAATCCTGCAGCCCCCGGCATCCCCCAGCCGCAGCCGCGTCCGCGCGGCGCACGGCCCGTCAAACGGTGCAGGATAGCCAGACCCGGTCCGCACCGGCACCGCATCCGGATCAATCCGCGGCATGATGCAAACCTCACCCTTCGACCCGCCAACACTCCGTCAGGTCCGCCGAAGTCGTCACGCATTCAATTTCAGGCTCTGGCGCCTGACACCCCGCCAACACCACCAACAGCACCAAAATCCGCATCCAGATCCCCGACTTCTCTGTCGCCCAAATACCTCGGGGGGCGCGGCACGCGCGGGGGCAGCGCCCCCTCCACCCTCACCGCAATCATGCCCCATCCCTCCGCCAAAGCAAGTCACTCCGGCCAGGGCATAATAGTCAGCTCGGGCCACAGCCCCTTCTGCCGCGCCGCCTTGGCCTCATGTGTGGCCCGGTTCGGGCGCAGCGGGTTCGGCGTCACCCTCAGGGCAAAGATATCCTCCAGCCCGTAACCGGCTGGCAAAGGCCGAAATCGCCTCGCTGGCCGTGCCATAGGGCGCAATCGGAATCCCGAAATGCTTCTCATACCACAGATGCACCCGCGCCAGATTGCGCAACTCCACCGGCGACACCGCTGGAAACAACCCGGCCGCACGCCGGATCACGGGATCCTCGGCCTCCCATGACGTGTCCGGATCGAAACAGAACAGGTCGATATCCTTGACCCCATACATCTCGGGCCGCCCGGTCAGAACATTCCACACCTGATATGGATCGCGCCCGACACCAGCCACCACTCCGGCAGCCCCATGTCCCGCGCAGTCCGAAGCGTCCGCATCAAAACCGGACTTTCCCGGACCACCTGCTCCGGCCGCGCCCTTAAGTCTCCCATGCGCCACCCCGTCAAAGCGAGGTCGCTCGTCCGGGCGGACGAGCGTCCTGCCCTACATCACCGCGCCCATCGCCCAGGGCACAAACTCGGCCCCGCCAAAGCCCAAAGCCTCGGATTTCGTCTCCTCCCCCGAGGCGACCCGGATGAACAGTTCAAATATCTCCCGCCCCTTCTCCTCCAGCGTCACCCCATCCGTGATGATATCGCCGCAGTTGATGTCCATATCCTCGGACATCCGGCCATACATCTCGGAATTGGTCGCCAGCTTGATGCAGGGCGTGGGCTTGTAGCCCGACACCGACCCGCGCCCCGTCGTGAACACGATCAGGTTCGATCCCGACGCCACTTGGCCCGTGACCGAGGTCGGATCATATCCGGGGCTGTCCATATAGACGAACCCCCGCTCTGTCACCGGCTCGGCAAACTTGTAGACCTGAGTCAGCGGTGCCGTCCCGCCCTTGGCCACCGCCCCCAGCGATTTCTCAAGGATCGTCGTCAGCCCGCCCTTCTTGTTCCCGGGGCTCGGGTTATTGTCCATCTCGCCGCCCCAGCGGCTTGTATACTCTTCCCACCACTTGATCCGGTCCACGATCTTCTGCCCCACCTCGGGCGTCACCGCCCGCCGTGTCAAAAGATGCTCTGCCCCATAGATCTCGGGCGTCTCCGACAGGATCGTCGTCCCGCCATGCGCCACCACCAGATCAGACGCGACCCCCAAAGCCGGGTTCGCCGTGATCCCGGAATAGCCGTCCGATCCGCCGCACTGCATCCCGATCACCAGATGCTCCAGCCCAGCAGGCTGGCGTGTCACCGCATTGGCCTGCACCGCCATCTCCTTGAGCATGGCGACACCCTTGTCGATCGTCTTCTTCGTCCCGCCCGTCTGCTGGATCGTCATATAGCGGAAATTGCCGTCGCCCCGCATCCGGCTGTGCCCGATCAGATCGGGGATCTGCATTACCTCGCAGCCCAGCCCCACCAGAAGGATACCGCCGAAATTCGGGTTCCGCGCATAGCCCTGCAACGTCCGGAACAGGGTGTCATAGCCCTCGTCCTTGCCCGACATGCCGCAGCCCGTGCCATGCACGATGGGCACGACCCCATCTACATTCGGGAAATCCTTCAACCAGCCATCCCGGTCACAGGCCTCTGCAATGAACCGCGCCACCGATCCCGAACAGTTGACCGATGTCAGGATGCCCAGATAGTTCCGCGTCCCCACCTTCCCGTCGGCCCTGTGATACCCCATGAAGGTGCGCGGCCCGTCAACCACGGGCAAAGGCCGGATATCGGTCGAAAACGCATAATCCGCCGAATGGTCGCCCATCCCGATGTTATGCGTATGAATATGCTCGCCCGCCGCGATGGGAACCGTCGCCACACCGATGATCTGGCCATAACGGATCACCTGCTCGCCCACCGCCACAGGCGTCAGCGCCACCTTGTGCCCCCGCGGCACCGCCGTCACCAGCGTCAGCCCATGCTCGGCCACCTCATGCCCGGCGGCAAGATCGGCCAGCGCCACGATCACATTGTCAGACGGATGCAGGCGGATCACCTGCGCATGGTTGGTTGTCATCTGGGGCATCCCGTTCGATAAGATCAACCGCAGGCTGCGGTTCGCTTGACAGGGCATCGGCCCCGGCTAACATGCTAGTATGCTAAATCCTTCGGACGCCCCTTTGCAAGAGGCCCTCCCCGCCGCCCGCCGCCTGCGCCCGCTTGACGCCTTCCCCGGCTCGCTTGCGCAAAAGGTCTATGCCTGCCTCAAGGAAGCCATCCTCAACCTGACGTTCCGCCCCGGAGAAATCCTCCGCAAGGCCGAGATCTGCGAAGCCCTCGGCGTCTCGCGCAGCCCCGTGGCCGAGGCTGTGGCGCGGCTGGCGTCCGAGGCGCTCGTGGACGTCATCCCGCAGGCCGGCACCTTCGTCGCGCGGTTCTCGATGGCAGAGATCCGCGAAGGCGCCTTTCTGCGCGAGGC
>JBGSWJ010000483.1:0-11835 GCA_041752495.1 Rhodobacterales bacterium | reverse complement strand
CGGGCACTGTCGCCAAGGCCCGCGCCGATGCAGGCGCCGCAGGCGATGGCGATGACGTTCTTGATCGCGCCGCCGAGTTCGGCGCCGGTTGTGTCGGTTGTGCGGTAGAGGCGGAGAGTGGGGGTCGAGAGGGCCTCTTGCAGGACGGCGCCGTTGCGATCGTCCCGGCAGGCGATGGTCAGGGCGGTTGGCAGGCCGCGTGCGATGTCGGCAGCAAAGCTGGGGCCGGTCAGCAGGGCGGGTATGGCGGTGGGGATGACCGATGCAATGATTTCGGTCGGTCCGGCGAGTGTTCCAAGGTCGATGCCCTTGCCGCACGCGACGAGCATCTTGCCGGCCAGACCAAGTCGATGGTCAGCAACGAAACCACGGAGGGCCTGCGCAGGAACGGCGAGTAGAATGATCGGCGCGGCATAAACAGAGTCTATCTTGGCGGAAATGATGATACTGTCGGCAAGTTGAACGCCCGGCAAGCGAGGGTTTTTCCGGTCGTTCAGCATGGTCCCGACGGTGTCGGCATCCCGCGCCCAGAGGGTGACCTGTCGTCCGCTCTTGGCAAGGGCGACGGCCAAAGCCGTGCCGAAAGCCCCTGCACCGGCGATGGCGATTGTCATGCCTTGGCCCCTTTCTTGCCCGACCCGAGTAGCGCCGGTGCGGCAGCATCAAGGGGCCAGCGCGGGCGGGCAGCGAGGCGCATATCATCCACAAGGCCCAGACGCAGGCGCTCGGCCCCGGCAAAGGCGATCATCGCGGCGTTGTCGGTGCAAAGAGACAGGGGTGGGGCGGTGAAGCGGGTCTGGTGTTCGTCGCAGAGGTGAGAAAGCGCGGCGCGGATCGGTCCGTTTGCGGCAACACCGCCCGCAACGGCAAAGGCTGGTGTTGCAGGATGCAGCGCGAGGTAGATGTCCAGAGCGCGGCGGGATTTGCCAGTGAGGATATCGCAGACGGCATGCTGGAAGGCCGCGCAGAGGTCTGCCCGGTCTGTCACTGTGAGGCCGCCCTTTTCGGCAATCACAGAATCGCGCGCCCGCAGGAGTGCGGTTTTGAGACCCGAGAAGGACATGTCGCACCCCGTCCTGTCCATGAGCGGGCGGGGCATGGGGAAGCGGCGAGAATCGCCATCGCGAGCCTCGCGTTCAACATGGGGGCCGCCGGGTTGCGGCAGGGCCAGAAGCTTGGCCGTCTTGTCAAAGGCTTCGCCCGGCGCGTCGTCGATGGTGCCGCCGATCCGTTCGAAACGGTCGGTGCTGTGCACGATCAGGAACTGACAATGCCCGCCCGAGACGAGAAGCATCAGGTAGGGAAAGGCAAGGTTGTCGGTCAGGCGTGGCGTGAGGGCGTGACCGGCCAGATGGTTGACACCGATCAGCGGCAGGCCGGTCGCGGCGGACAGCCCTTTGGCGCACATCACGCCGGACAGGACGCCGCCGATCAGGCCGGGGCCTGCGGTGACAGCGATTCCATCGAGGTCGGTCAGGGACAGGCCAGAGTCGGCAAGTGCCCTTTCGACGCAAAGATCGACCCGTTCCGCATGGGCGCGGGCGGCGATTTCGGGCACGACGCCGCCGAAATCGGCGTGAAGCGCGGTCTGGCCCCAGACATAGGACGACAGGATCGAGGCACCGTCTGCACCGCTGCGCACGATGGCGGCGGCGGTATCGTCGCAACTCGATTCAATGCCAAGCAGGGTCAGCGTCTGTGTCATACGGGTTCCGGTTGCGCCCTTGTCTGCTGCAGGTAACATTGTCGCCTCTGGTGAACAATGGCGGCGACTGTCTGGACGGAGGGTATAACATGACGGCGACCCTGCTTCTGACCCGACCGGAATCGTCGAGCCTGCGGTTTCTGGCCGAGGTCGAAGGGGCCGTCGGCCACAGGGTCAGTGCCGTTGTCAGTCCGATGATCACGATTGTTCCGATGGCGAAGGTCTGGGACGGCGGCTCTGTCACGGGTGTGGTCCTGTCGTCCGAGTTCGGGGCGATGATGGCCGGGCAGATGGGTTTCCCGGCCGGACTGACCGCGTTCTGCGTGGGTGACCGGACAGCGCAGGCGGCACGGGCTGCGGGTTTTGCTGCGGTGAGCGCGTCGGGTGATGCGGGCGATCTGGTGCGCCTGATTCTCGATCAGCGGACGCAAGGGCCGCTTGTCCACCTTCGGGGGGAACATGTGCGGGGCGATGTTGCATTGCGGCTGAACGAAGCAGGGGTGCCCTGCCTGGAACGCATCGTCTATGGCCAGACCGAGGCCGCACTTTCCCTAGAGGCCCTGGCCCTTCTGGGTGGGCCTGATCCGGTCGTGGCCCCCCTGTTTTCGCCCCGGACCGTTACCATATTGGCAGGGCAGGGTCCGTTTCGGGCGCGTCTGCATGTTATTGCAATCAGTGATGCCGTAGCCAAGGTAGCGGACGAGTTGCCCGTGGCTTCGCTTGATCTGGCGGCACGACCGGATGGCCCGGCGATGGTTGCGGCGACGGCTGACCGCCTGCGCAGGCTGGGGGCAGGCCCATCGGCTTGAGAGGGCGGTGCAGCCGGGTTAGGGTTTGAAGACTCGGTCCTGCGGCGGTTGCAGACTGGTCTACGGAAAGTGAAAGGGAACGGCATGGCGCGATCTGCAAAGACCGATGGGGGCAAGTCCGAAGCCCCTGCCGTGGATGCTGTTGTTCCTGAGGATGCTGCGGCGTCTGAAAATCCGGCTGTGGGGGTCAGGGTTGGCGACCCTATGCCAGAGGAAGAGATCTGGCGAGATGAAGTGCCACCGGCGGAAACGGCGGATCAGCGAAGGGCGTCAGAGCCCGTTCTGATCGTCGGTGAGCCGGAAACGAAGGCCGAAGAGGTTCCGGCCAATCCCGAGTCGTTCGCAAAGCCAACCGAAGCAGCGGCACCGCGCCCTCAGCCTTCGCGGGCGCCGGAGCCGGAGAGCAGCGGGCGCGGCGGATTCTTTCCGGTCGTGATTGGCGGGGTGATTGCGGCAGGGCTTGGCTATCTCGCGGCCTGGCAGGGGCTTGTCCCCGGACGCCCGGTAGCGTCCGAGCTTCCGGTAGTGACGGCGGATGACCTTGCCGCGCAGGCCAACCGGATCGATTCGGTCGAGGCGGCGATTGCCGCGCTGCCTGCGGCGGCGCCGGAACAATCGCCTCCGCCTGATCTTGCCCCGCTTGAGGCGGACATCACGGGCCTGAAGGCTGACCTGACGCCGTTGCAGGATAATCTGGCTGCGCTGGACGGGCGGTTGGGTAATATGGTTGCCCAGATCCGCGAACTGGATACCCGGCTTGTGGCGCTTCAGGACCGGATCTCTGCGATTGAGCGTGCGCCGACCGAAGCGGGAACGCTGGCCGATACGGCCATTGCGGGCTGGGAGACGGAGATTCAGGCGCTGCGAGATCAGATTGTGGCCCAGGATACGCGGCTTCAGACGATTGCAGACGAGGCCGCGGCCAAGCTTGAGGCGGCACAGACTTCGGTCGCCCAGATCGAGGCCGCAGCACAGGCTGGCGCATCGGACGAACTGCGCCGCGCTGCGCTGACACGGATACAGGCGGCACTGGATGCCGGAACCCCGTTCGAGGATGCGCTGGCTGATCTGTCGGGCGCGGGCGTGACGATTCCGGATGCGCTGACCGCCGTAGCGGCGGATGGCGTGCCGACGATGGCAAATCTGACGAACGGCTTTCCGGCAACAGCCAGGGCGGCGATGGCCGCGGCCCGGGCCGAAGGGCTGGCCGATGACGGGGAATGGCGGATCATGGCGTTCCTTCGCAGCCAGCTTGATGTTCGGTCGGTGACGCCGCGTGAAGGCGATGACCCGGACGCGATCCTCTCTCGTGCCGAAGGGGCGCTGGGCGAAGGGCGCCTGTCGGATGCGCTGGCCGAGATTGGTGCCTTGCCCGAAGTGGTTCGCGCCGAAATGTCGGCCTGGATCGTTTCTGCCGAAGGCCGGGTCGCTGCGCTGGCGGCGCTCCAGTCTCTGTCTGAATCCCTTCCCATGTCCTCGAACTGAAGGCGGCGCAGATGCTCTGGTCCCTGATCAAAATCCTCGCTTTCGTCGCAATCGTCTCGGCGCTGACCTTTGGGGCCGGGTATCTGATGGAGCTTTCGGGCGGTGCGGAAATTACCGTCGCCGGGTTCGAGGTGACGCTGAGCCCGCTGGAAATGACCATCGGCTTTCTGCTGCTGGTGCTGCTCGTCTGGATCACGCTGGGCGTTCTGGGGTTTGTGGTGGCGCTTTTGCGGTTCATCAACGGGGATGAAACGGCGATCAGCCGCTACTTTACCCGTAACCGCGAACGGAAGGGGTTTGATGCCCTTTCCGAAGGGATGATGGCCCTTGCTTCGGGCGAGGGGCAATTGGCGCTGGCCAAGGCGACGCAGGCGAACAAATATCTGGACCGGCCTGATCTGACGAATGTGATGGTGGCGCAGGCCGCCGAACTGGCCGGGGACCGCAAGAAGGCCGAGGCGACCTACAAGCTGCTCTTGCAGGATGAAAAGACCCGGTTCGTGGGGGTGCGCGGGCTGCTCAAGCAAAAGCTGGAGGACGGGGACAGCGTGACGGCGCTGAAGCTCGCCGAGAAGGCATTTCAACTGAAACCGAGGAACGTCGAGGCGCAGGACCTTTTGCTGCGGCTGCAGGCCGAGTCACATGACTGGGCCGGGGCGCGGTCGACATTGAGCAGCAAGCTGCGGTTGGGCACCCTGCCGCGCGAGGTGCACAAGCGGCGCGATGCGATTCTGGCGCTGTCGGAGGCATCAGAGATCCTGTCGGACGACAGCACGATCGAATCGCGTGAAGCGGCGATCGAGGCCAACAAGCTTTCGCCTGACCTGATCCCTGCGGCGGCGATGGCCGCCCGCAGCTATGTGAAGAACGGCAATCCGAAATATGCCGTTCGTGTTCTCAAGAAGGCGTGGAGCGTTCTGCCCCACCCCGACCTTGCCGCCGCCTTTGCCGAGATCGAGCCGGAGGAAACGCCGCGGGCCCGCCTGTCCCGGTTTGAAACGCTGACCAAGGTCCGCCCGGAACACCCTGAGACCAAGATGCTGCTGGCCGAACTTCTGATCGCGGCCGAGGATTTCCCTGCAGCGAGGCGGGCGTTGGGCGACCTGACCACGACCGAGCCCACATCGCGGAACTTGACGCTCATGGCGGCCATCGCACGTGGCGAAGGCGCGCCCGAGGCCGAAGTGCGTGGTTGGCTGACCAAGGCCCTGACCGCATCGCGCGGGCCGCAATGGGTTTGTGATGCCTGCGGGACGGTTCATGCGAATTGGGGTCCGGTCTGCACAAATTGCCACGGCTTTGATACGTTGAGCTGGAAGACGCCAAAGATCGTGGAATATGCGATGCCGGGTGGCACGGACATGCTGCCCCTGCTTGTGGGCAGCCCGTCCGAGGAGAAGCCGGACAGCACCGCCGCCGAGCCGGAAATCATCCCTCC
Organism: Rhodobacterales bacterium; assembly: GCA_041752495.1. Classification (GTDB taxonomy): domain Bacteria; phylum Pseudomonadota; class Alphaproteobacteria; order Rhodobacterales; family Rhodobacteraceae; genus JAPLPE01. The sequence goes on along the minus strand of JBGSWJ010000483.1, from coordinate 6,398 downwards.
TGACAGGAAAGATTAGCCCTTTCCCCCCCCGCAAAGCGATGTTATGAGCGCGCCGGGGCCGCTGTAGCTCAGCTGGTAGAGCACGTCATTCGTAATGATGGGGTCGGGAGTTCGAGTCTCTTCAGCGGCACCACTATCCCTTTAGCGACACGTCTCAGGCATTTTGGGCGACGCCCGAGACCCTAGGGGGATCTGCGGGCCTCCTTCTCAAGGACCATCCGGTCAAGAATGCGAAGGCAGCCATATTCGGTCTTGATCACGCCAGAGGCGCCAAGGCTTGCAAGGGACCGTCTGAACGTTGACCGACTCATTCCTGCGAGCTTTCCCATCTCCTCTTGTGTGATCCTGACGATGCCGTCGTTGTCAGCGAGCCTGAGGAGCATCCGGGCGAATCGTGTGCTCGGCGACAAGGACAGGACTTCGGCGGCGAACTGTAGGGCCATGGTTCCGTTCAGATGGCTGAGCAGATAGAAGCATTGCCAGTCGCCGGGATTGTCCTGCAAGTGACGGCGGATGACGCTGGCCGGGATGCGGAAGAGGCGGCATTCGGTGGCCGTCGCGATCGAGATGGTGCGGCTTGTTGCCGCGAGGATGGCCGAGTCACCGATCCAAAAGCCGGGTTCGGCGCGGTAGATCGTGACCTCTTCTTCGCCGTCGATGGGGAGAGCCACGTCGAGCATCCCTGACCCGAGGCCATACATCGCATCGGGCGGATCGCCTGCGGCGTAGAGGGGTTTGCCGGGGCCAACGGTAACCCAGCGTCCGGCGCCCGAGATCCAGTTCAGAAAGCTTTCCGGTTGGTTGAGAAGCCAGCCTTCCTTGGCCAGCAGGCCAAGGTGACGAATAGTTGACGGCAAAGATTGTAGCATTTGGCACCAACCTCATCTGATTTTCAGCTACTCTGACACAAGAGCGAGGGAGTTGGAATTTGATCAGGGTCCGGAATCTCTCATCCCGGACCCTGGGAGCTTTGGCCATGATCCGACCTTCGTCGTCATTCGAGGAACAACTGAGGACCAGTCCATGACAACGCGACGCCAATTTCTGGGAACGATTCCCGCGACCGGGGCAGCCTTTGCTATCGGCGGCAACTTTATCATGGAGCCCACGCCCGCGCGTGCCGAGGGGACGCCCCCGATTGCGCCCGGGCATTTCCACCCCAAGGGGAAAGCCCCGTCAGAGCATACGATTGCTGTCCTCAAGGCGGCCAAGGAGCAGTTGCCCTTTGCCGACAAGCGGGATTTTGAGGAGTTCAACAAGGGTCTGATCGCCCGCCGGTCCGAGATGATCATTCCATCAGATGCCGGTGGCGTGGCCTGGGACATGGAACGGTTTCTGTTCATCGATCAGGCCGAGGAGTTCGACACAGTTCACCCGTCGATGCACCGCATCGCGCAACTGAACCAGAACTTTGGCCTCTATGAAGTCATTCCCGGCATCTATCAGGTGCGCGGCTTTGACCTGTCGCAGGCGACCTTTGTCCGGGGCAAGACGGGTTGGATCCTGTTCGACGTGCTGACCACGGCCGAGCCGATGCGCGCCGCGTGGGAATTGTTCCAGCAGCATGTGGGCGAGGGGCTGCCGGTCAAGGCGGTCGTCTATTCGCACAACCACGGCGACCACTGGGGCGGCGTGCGCGGTGTCATCACCGATGAGGATGTGAGTTCCGGGCGGGTCGAGGTGATTGCCCCGGTTGGGTTCATGAACAATCTGGTGGCCGAGAACGTCTATGCCGGGAACGCGATGAACCGGCGGCTGTTTTATCAGTATGGTATCCTGCTGCCAGTCAGCCCCTATGGCTTTGTCACGCAGGGCCTTGGGCCTACGGTTTCCGCCGGGGCGCCGGGCCTGATCGCGCCGACCCGCATCGTCAGCGAGGCGATCGAAGAGATCGAGATCGACGGGCTGAAACTGGTGTTCCAGAATACGCCGAACACCGAAGCGCCGTCCGAGATGAATACCTGGATTCCTGAGTACAAGACGCTCTGGATGGCAGAGAACATCAATGCGACGCTGCACAACATCTATACTCTGCGCGGCGCACCGGTGCGCGATCCGCTGCGCTGGTCGAAATACATCAACGATGCGCTGTATCTTTACGGGCAGGAGGCCGAGGTGATGATCGCCTCGCACCATTGGCCGCGCTGGGGGAACGAGCGCATTCAAGAGGTGCTGCGCGGCCAGCGCGACATCTATGCCCACATGAACAACCAGGTCATGCATCTGGCGAACCAGGGCGTGACGATCAATCAGGTCCACAACGTCTACAAGGTGCCGCAGTCGCTTCAGGACATGTGGTATGCGCGGGGCTATCATGGTTCGCCCGAACACAATTCGCGTGGCGTCGTGCAAAGGTTCCTTGGGTTCTGGGATTGCAACCCGGCGACGCTGATCCCGCTGTCACCCGCTGATTCCGCTCCGCTTTATGTGGAGATGATGGGTGGGGCGGCTGCGATCATGGCCAAGGGCCGTGCCCTGCATGATGCCGGCGACTATCTGCTGGCCATCGAGATCCTGAACAAGCTGGTTCAGGCCGAGCCTGACAACCTTGAAGCACGCGACATGCTGGCTGATGCGTTCGAGCAGGTGGGGTATCAGCAGGAAAACCCGGGTCTGCGGAACAGCTTCCTTTCAGGCGCGTTTGAACTGCGGTCGGGGATTCCGACCGGAGAGAGGGCATCAACGACGAGCCCCGACATCATCCGGGCCATGTCGACCGAGCTTTGGCTCAATTTTCTTGGGATCATGATGGATTCGACCAGGGCGGAAGGACTGGCGTTCAAGATCAACCTTGTCCTGCCCGATATCGGAGAGAAATTCATCATCGAGCTGGCGAATGCGACCCTGACCAATATTCAGGGGTTCCAGGCGCTCGATCCGGACCTGACGATCACGCTGAACCGCACCGATCTGGAAGGCGTCATGATGGGCGTGACCGGGTTCGAGGGGCTGATCGCTTCGGGGGCGGCGGTTGTGGAAGGGGACGTGTCGATCCTTGGCACGCTGGCCGGTTTGATGGTGCAGTTTGATCCGCTGTTCGACGTGATGCCGCCCACGACGGCTGCGCCTGTGGTTGATGCCGTCATTTCGGATTCGCTGGACGTCAAGTTCGGTGCGGTCATGCCGGAATGACCCGAGGGGGCGGCGGGCTGGCCCGCCGTCCCTTAGTCCGGTCTGATCAGCCCGGAAGAACGAATGCCGCGGTCTTGGGCTGGGTCGGCCGGACGACGCAGCGAAAGCTGACATGGCTGGTTGATGTATCGACCGGCTCGGGGTGGCGGGCTGCCGGGCGATAGCGCTTGCAGTAGCTGGGCGCACAGAGGTGCGATCCGCCCTTGAGCACCTTGCGTGGGATCTTCACGTTCGGCTGGGCGGGGTCAAAGCTTTGGCTCTCGGCGGGGCCGCGCGGGTTCTTTGGGATGCAGCAGGCCTTGGCCTCTTCCGCCGGGTGGCGGTCGACGTACCAGTCCTGCGTCCATTCCCAGGTGTTGCCAATCATGTCGTAGATGCCATAGCCGTTGGGCGGAAAGGCCCGGACAGGGGAGGTCCGTTCGTAGCCGTCTTCCTTGAGATTTTCGCGCGGGAAGATCCCTTGCCAGGTGTTGGCCATGTGCTTGCCGCCGGGCGTCAACTCGTCGCCCCAGGCGTATTCCTTGGCCTCAAGCCCGCCGCGCGCCGCGAACTCCCATTCGGCCTCGGTCGGAAGGTCTTTGCCCGCCCAGCGCGCATAGGCGAGCGCATCGGCATAGGCGACCTGCACGACAGGATGATCGTCCAGATCGCGGTTCGTGCTGCCCTTGCCATAGGGGCGGCGCCAGTTGGCGAAGAAGGTGAAATCCCACCATGTGTAGAAGTTGCGGATGTCGATCGGGCCCTTCTTTGGGTTGAAGGTCAGCGATCCGGGCTTGAGCATTTCGGGCCGCGCGCCGGGATAGTCCTCGGCCTTGGGGGCAATTTCGGCAAATGTCACATGGCCCGTCGCCTCGATGAATGCGCGGAACTGGGCGTTGGTGACGGGGGTTTCGTCGATCCAGAAGGGGTCAACCTCGACCCGGTGGGCCGGGGCCTCTTCGGGGTAGTGGTGGTCCGATCCCATCAGAAACGTCCCGCCGGGCACGTAGGTCATGCCAGGAGGGTTCTTTTGCTGGCTCACGGTACTGCTGCTTTCGGTCTTGATGTCCATGGCTGCTCCCGGTTCCAGTGATATGACAGAGGTCATCTTGCCGTCATGGTACGGCAAAGTCACGCGGGTTGACCCGTTTTGGCGGGTCACAAATCCACGACCCTTTGACAATGGGGCCGGGATCGCATGTCGTGCATCCGGGTGAGGAGAGCCGAATGACCGTGACACTTGAGAACGCTGATCTGCGGGTTGACGTATCGCCATTCTATGGTGGTCGAGTGGTCCGATTGATTGACCGGAAAACAGGGCGGGACTGGATGGTTCCGGGGGGTGAGAGCCGCCAGACGGGCGAAGAGGCCATCTACAGCGCCGATGAGGCCGTGGGCTGGGACGAATGTTTTCCCACTGTCGGGCGCTGGGATGCGTCGGGAACGGTGTGGGGCCGGAACCTCCGGGATCACGGGGATATCTGGGGCCGACCAATGGAGGTTGTCGCCCAGTCCGGTGACAGCCTGACCTTGGCCATAGAAACGCTGGAGTATCGATTCGAGCGTCGCCTGACGGTCGAGGGGCCGGTGCTGCGCGCCGATTATGCTCTTGAGAACCGGACCACCCGTCCGATGCCGTTCCTGTGGGCGCTGCATGCGCTGCTTGAGGTCATCCCGGGGGATCGTCTTGTCATGCCGGGAATCGGACGGATGGCAGTGTCTTTTGTCGGGTTGAACGGCGCAAGGATCGAGATGGACGATATCGCCTGGCCCGAAGGCGATTCGCGTCTTGGCTTTCCAATCGACATTGTCCCTGAACCGAACGGGTTCATGGCCAAGCTTTACGCTGATGTGCCGGATGACGCCCGCGCCTTTGTCGGCGGTCCAGACCGGTGGCTGGGCATCATTTGGAATGGCGATGAGATCGGCCATCTGGGGTTCTGGCTGACCTATGGCGCATGGCCTGCACCTGGGCCGGGCAGCATGCATCATCTGGCAATCGAGCCAACGACGGCCCCCGCCGATCATCTGGGGCAAGCGATCTCCGGCGGGCAGGACCGCGCCTTGCCGACCGGAGCGCGGCGGGAATGGTCGGTGCGCTTTGTCGTGACGGACGGGGTGTATTGACTATGACCAGTGCGCCGGATCGTGTGTTTGCGCTGATGCGGTCGCTTGGGCTTGCGGCGCGGCCAGAAGACATCAGGCTGACGCCACTGACCGGCGGGGTCTCGTCCGATATCGTGTTAGTCGAGACGGAACAGGGTCGGTTCTGCGTCAAGTTCGCTCTTCCAAAGCTCAAGGTCGCTGCGGATTGGCAGGTGCCTGTCAGCCGGAATGCGGCAGAGTATGACTGGCTGTCCTATGTCGCGGGGATCAACCCGGCCTGGGTGCCGCAGCTTTTCGGGCAGGATGAAGTCCTTGGCGGCTTTGCAATGGCGTTTCTCCCGCCCGAACGTTTTCCAAACTGGAAGGCGCAGTTGATGGGCGGTCATGTGGATATGCCTTTTGCCGCTGCGATTGGCGAAGCGCTTGGCCGGATTCAGGCGGCGGCGGCCAAAGACCCCGCGACAGGCCCGCGTTTTCCGCATCAGGACAATTTTCATGCGCTGCGGCTTGAACCCTATCTTGTCTATACAGCCACCCGGCACCCTGATCTTGCACCACGGCTTAGGGATCTGGTGGATCGCTTTCATGCCGCCCGCATCTCTCTGGTCCATGGTGATGTGAGCCCGAAGAACATCCTCTGCGGTCCTGATGGCCCGGTGTTTCTTGATGCCGAATGTGCAGTGCAGGGTGATCCGGCGTTCGATCCGGCGTTCTGCCTTAACCACCTTGTCATCAAGGCAAGTGCCGCGATCGCCGACCCGGCCCGACTGGCGGCATCGGCGGGGGCGCTTTGGTCTGCCTATGCGGCAAAGGTGGATTGGGAGGATGCAGCAGCCATTGAGGCGCGGGTTGCCGGCATCCTGCCCGCGCTGATGCTCGCCCGGGTCGATGGGAAATCGCCCGTCGAATACCTTGATCCCGCTGGGCAGGACAGGCTGCGGCAACTGGCGCTGCGGCTGTTGATCGCGCAGCCCGACCGGATCGCACCGATCATTGCCGCCGCCCAGGAAACAGGAGAAGCCCTTTGACAGATACGACCATCACCCGCGTTCTGGCTCGTCGCGTCTGGGATTCCCGGGGGCGACCCACGGTCGAAGCCGAAGTGCATCTGGCCTCGGGTGCCATCGGTCGGGCCATTGCGCCGGCAGGGGCATCGCGCGGGACGCGGGAGGCGATCGATC
>JBGSWJ010000482.1:0-1792 GCA_041752495.1 Rhodobacterales bacterium | reverse complement strand
CGCGCCGACCGGATCGTTCTGCCGGGCGACGGGGCCTTTCCGGCGTGCCGGGCGGCGCTTTATGCCGTGCCGGGGTTGGCCGAGGCCATCATCGAGGCGGTCGAGGTCCGGGGGCGGCCGTTTCTGGGCATCTGTGTGGGGATGCAGATGCTGGCGACCACGGGGCATGAATACGCGACGACGCCGGGGTTCGGGTGGATTCCCGGGGAAATCCACCGGATCACGCCCGCTGACCCGGCGTTCAAGGTGCCGCATATGGGCTGGAACGACCTGGTGATCGAACGGGACCATCCGGTGCTGGCGGGGATTGCGACCGGGGATCACGCCTATTTTGTCCATTCCTGGGCGATGCGGATGGCCGATCCGGCGGACCGTCTGGCCTATGTCGATTATGCGGGCGATGTCACGGCCATCGTGGCGCGCGGGAATATCGTGGGCACCCAGTTCCACCCCGAGAAAAGCCAGTCCGCCGGGCTGCGCCTGATCGGCAATTTCCTGCACTGGCGGCCTTAGGCCGGGGCGGCCAGATTGCCGGGCGACAGCGTCGTCCCCCGGAAGGTGATCCCGCAATCCTTGGCAACACTCGCCTTTTCCAGCCCGTCGATCTGCATGCGCAGTTCTTCGATGCGGGCCTTTTCCTCGTCGCTGTCGGTCATCAGATAGATGACCGGCCCGAACAGCAGGAAGCCGGTCCAGAAGATCACCTGATCCTGCGTGGCTGTGGCATTGCGGGCAAGGATCAGGTCAGAGGCCTGCGCGGCAACGGCGGTGGCGTCGGTTTCAATCTGCGCGCAGTCCTTCTCCATATAGCCGGAGGTGGACATGTAGGCCGCGTCCGGCGCGGCGGCGCAGCCGGCAAGGACGGGCAGAAGCAGAAGCGGAAGTGCGGCAGTCTTGACCATGATGTCTGATACCCCAAGCCGTGGTTTCGGGGCTGAAATGACTGCTTTCCCGCCTTTGAAGCAAGCAGGATAAACCTTGGAAAAGATTTGAATTGTAATGACTTGAGCATGGCCCCCGGACGCCCGCCCGGGGGCCTTAGTTGCGTTACTGGACGCGCTGCCAGACCCCGCCTTCACGGCAGAAACCGAAACGGCAGCCCGAGACCGAGAGGCTGTCTCCGGTCAGAACCAGTTTCGAAGCATATTCCGCATCCCGGTCGGGGGAATAGACGCGGCCTTCGTAGACGCCGTCGCCCGCAGGCACGGTGTCCCAGATCAGCTGGCGGCCGATGTTGGGCGACGCGATTTCCGCGCCGTCGGGCCCGTAGGCCTTGACCAGCGTCCCGCAGAGCGCATTGCCGCAGGGGACGACCTGGATCAGGCCGGAATTGCCGTTGTCATCGGCGACTGTCTTCCACATGCCTTCGAGCGGATCGGCCTGCGCGGCCCCCGCCATCGCGATCAGGGCGGCCGTGGCCAGCATCAGTTTCTTCATGTTCCGTCTCCTCCCAGTTGATTTGCGGGCGACATTGCGCAGACGGCCCCTGCCGATCAAGTCTGACGTCAGGTCGGGCGCGGCGTTGCCTTTGGCGCGGCCCCGTGCATAAGGGCGCCAGCCAAGACGGAGGCCGCGATGATCCTTTACCCTGCCATCGATCTGAAGGACGGACAGGCCGTGCGCCTTGTCCATGGCGAGATGGATCAGGCGACCGTGTTCAACGCCGATCCGGCGGCGCAGGCGCGGGCGTTCGTCGCGGCGGGGTGCCAGTGGCTGCATCTGGTGGACCTGAACGGGGCCTTTGCAGGCCAACCGGTGAATGGCGCGGTGGTCGAGGCGATTCTGGCCGCCT
>JBGSWJ010000481.1:0-6761 GCA_041752495.1 Rhodobacterales bacterium | reverse complement strand
TAGATGAAGGCGGGCGCGCCAGGGCCGCCGTTGATGTATTTGTAGGTGCAGCCCACGGCGAAATCGGCCCCGCCGCCCGCCACGTCGACGGGCAGCGCGCCTGCGGAATGGGCGAGGTCCCAGATGACATAGGCGCCGTTCTGATGCGCCAGCGCGGTCAGTGCCGCCATGTCATGGCGGCGGCCGGTGCGGTAGTCCACCTCGGTCAGCATGAGGACGGCGATCTCATCCGTGATGGCGTCCGCCACATCCTCGGGCGCGACGGTGCGGAGTTCGAGGCCGCGGTCGAGCGTGGCGATCAGCCCTTCGGCCATGTAGAGATCGGAGGGAAAGTTGCCGGTATCCGACAGGATCACGCGGCGGCCGGGGTTCATCATGAGGCAGGAGGCGAGCGCCTGATAGACCTTGACCGAGAGCGTATCGCCCAGCACCACATGGCCCGGTTCCGCCCCGATCAGCCGCCCGATCCTGTCACCCATGGCCGTGGGCTGGCTCATCCAGCCGGTGCCGTCATGCCCGCCCCGGTTCCAGCCGGTGATGAGCAAGTCGCCCCATTCGGCGGTCATCACCTGCGCCATGCGGGCGGGGGCGGATTTGGGTAGGGGACCGAGCGAGTTGCCGTCGAGGTAGATAATCCCGTCGGGCAGGTGGAACAGGGCCTTGGTGGCGGCGAAATCGGTCATGGGTCGTCCTCCTCTGCCCCTCAGCCATAACGGCGGATGCGGGGAGGGGCCAGTGGGGACGGGTCAGGGAAGCCGGTCGAGGGCGACCGGCATGGCCTGCTGGTAGCCGTCCCGGGGGTTGTTCCATGCAACGATCACAGACGCGCCGAGGGCCGGGAAGTAGTAGGAAAACTGCTGGTAGGACCACGGATCAGGCTCGCCACGCTCAAAGGTTCCGGCGACCAGAACGACGTCGTAGTCGCAGCCGGACAGGGCGACGGGGTCGCCTGCCTTGAATTCGAACGTGATGGTTTCGCGGATCGGGGATGTACCGAATTCCTGATACTCGGATGACCCGGACCATTTGGGTGCATCCGGGGCGGGGACGGGAAGGTCGGCCAGATCGGCGTCATAACGGATGACCCGCCATGCATCGGGCATGGGAACGCCGGTCAGGCCAAGTTCCTCTTCCTTGAGGATAAAGGGGCCGAGGTAGCTTTCGAAGCGGATGCCGGACTGGTTGGCGGCATAGTTCTCGGTCACTTCGAGCATCCCTGCGCCAAGGGCGCGGACGACAGTGGTGTCGTCGTTTTCAAAACTGAAGACGACCCCGCGGTCCAGATCCTTGTCAGTGAGGCAGTCGGCTGCGGCAGGGAGGGGCAGCGTGGCCGCGCAGAGGGCAATCGGACGCGACAGGGAAAGGGGCATGGCAAAGACCTTGTGAGACGCAGGAACGATAGGAATGAGGGCATGATCAGGCGGCGGGGCGGCAAGTCAATCCGGGTTCAGATGCCAAGCCAGACCGCGACAAGGGCAAGGGTTGCGGGGATCGTCTGGGTGTAGAGCGCACTGCGGGTTGCGGTGGCCGCGCCGTAGAGGCCCGCGACGGCGACACAGAGCAGGAGGTAGATTACCAGGACTTGCCCGGCGGGGCCAAGCCAGAGGCCAACCAGAAGGCCCGCGCCAAGGAAGGCGTTGTAGAGGCCCTGATTGGCGGCAAGCACCCGCGACGCTTCGGCAAATTCGGCCGTGGTGCCAAAGACCCGACGGGCACGTGGCGCAGTCCAGAGCGCCATTTCGAGATAGCAGATGTAGAGGTGGAGGAGACCCACTACTGCCGTAAGGATGATGCCGGTCAAGGGAGACTCCTTTGCTGTTCCTTGCGGCCCGTGTTGTGGATCGCAAAGGTTTGGACCAGAGTGGCGGGCGCTGGCCGATCTGGCAAGCACGAGGGGACGTTGAACCATGCAACTGCCGCACATGCCGCTGAAGAAATGGATTGATCTGCCGCCGGTCTGGCTGGTGGGATTCGTCGCCCTCGCCTGGTGGATCGGGCGGGCTGATCCTTTGGCCCTGTCCTTTGGCGGCAATTGGGTGGGGCTGCCTGCCGGTGTGCTGATGGGGGGCGGGATCATCTTCTGGGTGCTGGCCATTGTCGAGATGCGCAAATGGAAGACGACCGTCATCCCGCACCAGGAGGCGGCGCATCTGGTGACATCGGGCATCTTCAAGCGGTCGCGCAACCCGATCTATCTGGGCGATTCGCTCGTGCTGGCCGGGCTGATCCTGCGGTTTGATGCGCCGCTCGCGCTGCCGCTTATCCCGGTATTCGTCTGGGTGATCGAGCGGCGCTTCATCTTGCCCGAGGAGGACCGGCTCCGGCGCAAGTTCCGCACGGCCTGGGCGCGTTATGCCGAAGGGACGCGGCGCTGGATCTGAAACCTGTTACTTTGTTCTTCAAATACTCAAGGACCGGGATTTACCCGCGCGGGGCGGGTGAAGAACGGGCGCATGTCGGCGACGACGATGTGACATGATCGAAGGTGCACGCCGCAGACTTGTGAAATAATCTTGCGCGCTATAATGACGCTTGGGCAAGTTGCTCACGTCCATCGTCAATCGACAGTTTTCACGACAAGGGGGATCGCCAGTGAAGATCGGCGCACCGAGGGAAATCTTTGAGGGCGAGGCGCGGGTCGCCATGACGCCCGCATCGGCCACGGAACTTCAGAAGCTGGGCCATTCCTGCCTGATCGAGGCGGGAGCGGGCAAGTTGGCCGGGTTTTCGGACGATGCCTATCGCGCCGCAGGCGTGACGGTGGTGAGCGATGTGGCCGCGCTTTGGGAAGCGGCGGATGTGGTCGTCAAGGTGCGCCCGCCTTCGGAGGCGGAAGCGGGCCATCTGCGCGTGGGCCAAACGCTGATTTCCTTCTTCTATCCCGGGCAGAACAAGGAACTGCTGGAGCTTGCCAATGGCAAGGCCGCGACCGTGATCGCGATGGACATGGTCCCGCGCATCAGCCGGGCGCAGAAGATGGATGCGCTGTCGTCGATGGCGAACATCGCGGGCTATCGTGCGGTGATCGAGGCAGGCAACAACTTTGGCCGGTTCTTCACTGGTCAGGTGACGGCGGCGGGCAAGGTTCCCCCGGCCAAGGTGCTGATCGTGGGTGCCGGTGTGGCCGGGTTGGCGGCTATCGGAACGGCAACATCGCTGGGTGCGATCGTCTATGCGTTCGACGTGCGGCCCGAAGTGGCCGAGCAGATCGAATCGATGGGCGCGAATTTCGTGTTCCTTGAGTTCGAGCAGACGCAGGACGGGGCCGCCACGGGCGGCTATGCCGCGCCGTCGAGCCCGGAGTTCCGCGAAAAGCAGCTGGCCAAGTTCCGTGAACTTGCGCCCGAGATGGATATCGTCATCACGACCGCCCTGATCCCCGGCCGGCCTGCGCCGAAGCTGTGGACCGAGGATATGGTCAAGCTGATGAAGCCGGGATCGGTCATTGTTGACCTTGCGGCCGAGCGGGGCGGGAACTGTGACCTGACCGTGCCTGACCAGAAGATCGTGACGGAAAACGGCGTGACCATCGTGGGTTATACCGATTTCCCGAGCCGGATGGCCGCGCAGGCCAGCACGCTTTATTCCACCAACATCCGGCATATGCTGTCGGACCTGACGCCCAAGAAGGATGGCGTGATCGTCCAGAACATGGAGGATGACGTGATCCGGGGCGCGACGGCGGCGCATAACGGGGCTGTCACCTATCCGCCCCCGCCGCCCAAGGTGGCGGCGATTGCGGCGGCGAAGCCGAAGGAAAAGGCCAAGGAACTGACGGTCGCGGAAAAACGCGCGCTGGAAGTGGCCGCCTTCAAGTCCGAGACGCGCAATCAGGTGGCGCTCCTGGCCGGGGGCGGGGCGCTGATCCTGCTGGCGGGCCTTGTCGCGCCTGCAAGCTTCATGAGCCATTTCATTGTTTTCGTGCTGTCCTGCTTTGTGGGCTTCCAGGTGATCTGGAACGTGTCGCACTCGCTGCACACGCCACTGATGGCGGTGACGAACGCGATTTCGTCGATCATCATCCTTGGCGCGCTGATGCAGATCGGGTCGGGCAACTGGCTTGTCATCATCCTTGCCGCTGCGGCGGTGTTCATGGCGGGTATCAATATCTTTGGCGGCTTCCTTGTCACGCGACGGATGCTGGCCATGTTCCAGAAGTCGTAAGGAGCGCAGGGAATGGAATACGGGTTTACCACTGCTGCCTATGTCGTGGCGGCTGTGCTGTTCATCCTGTCCTTGGGCGGGCTATCGGGGCAGGAGAGCGCCAAGCGGGCGGTCTGGTATGGCATCACCGGCATGGCGCTGGCGGTGATCGCCACGCTGATCGGGCCGGGGGCGGGGCTGTGGTTCCTGTCGATCCTGCTGATCATCGGGGGCGGCGTGATCGGCTGGTATGTCGCGCAGCGCGTCCAGATGACCGAGATGCCGCAGTTGGTTGCGGCGATGCACAGCCTTGTGGGGCTGGCTGCCGTGTTTATCGGGCTGAATGCCGAGATCGAGATGGGCCGCGTGGCGGCACTTCAGGCGGCGGGGAATACCGAGGCGCTGGCGGCGCTGTCGGCCTTTGCCGCCAAGGTGGCTGAGAAGACGCCGGCCGAGATTTCGGTGCTGAAGGTCGAGGTGTTCCTGGGCGTGTTCATCGGGGCCGTTACCTTTACGGGCTCGGTCGTGGCGTTCCTGAAGCTGGCGGGCGAGGTTGTCATCGGCGGGCGCAAGATTGCCGTGCCGACCAAGGCCACGAAGCTGCCGGGCGGGCATATGCTGAACGCGGGGGCGGCGCTGCTGTCTGTGGTTCTGCTTGTGATGTACATGCAGGGTGCCGGGGCGTGGACGCTGATCCTGATGACGCTGTGCGCGTTCTTTATCGGCTATCACCTGATCATGGGGATCGGCGGGGCGGATATGCCTGTCGTGGTGTCGATGCTGAACAGCTATTCCGGCTGGGCGGCGGCGGCGATCGGGTTTTCGCTGTCCAATGACCTGCTGATCGTGGTCGGCGCTCTTGTGGGTTCGTCGGGGGCGATCCTGTCCTACATCATGTGCAAGGCGATGAACCGGTCGTTCATTTCTGTGATCCTGGGCGGGTTTGGCACCACCACGGGGCCCGCGATGGCTATCGAGGGTGAGCAGATTGCCATCGATTCGGATGGCGTTGCGGCGGCGCTGAACGAGGCGGACAGCATCATCATCATTCCGGGCTATGGCATGGCGGTGGCGCAGGCGCAGCAGTCGGTCAGCGAGTTGACCAAGCGGCTGCGGGCAAAGGGCAAGAATGTGCGGTTTGCCATTCATCCGGTGGCCGGGCGGTTGCCGGGGCATATGAACGTTCTTCTGGCCGAGGCGAAGGTGCCTTATGACATCGTGATGGAGATGGACGAGATCAATGAGGACTTTCCGGAAACGGACGTCGCCATCGTGATCGGGTCCAATGACATCGTGAACCCGGCCGCGCAAGACGATCCGAACAGCCCGATTGCCGGGATGCCGGTGCTGGAGTGCTGGAAGGCCAAGCAGGTGTTCGTGTCCAAGCGCGGGCAGGGGACGGGCTATTCCGGGATCGAGAATCCGCTGTTCTTCAAGGAGAATACGCGGATGTTCTATGGCGATGCGAAGAAGTCGCTGGATGAGTTGCTTCCGAAGATTTCCTGACCTTTCAAAGGGTTAGCTTGAAAGGGCGGGGTTTTCCCCGCCCTTTTTGCATGGGGTGGGTCGGAGAATTTCTTTCAAGTTATTGAATTAAATGAGAAAATTCATGCGGTGGAGTGTCGGTTTTGCGTCGGTATCACGTCGGTATTACGTCGGTATTTTTTGCGCGGCGGGGCAGGAGTTTGTTTACCTTTGTCGGGTTTCGCGCCGGGGAGTTTGCGCGACATTGGTGAACGGCGGGTGAAGGAACCGTTCACCTGCGGGGTGTGAGTTGGGGTGCGCAACATGCGCACCCTACGCCGGTTTGGCGGGCATCACTCCAGCGGGAGATCGTAGACCTTGCCCATGTAGGGGGCGTTGGCGGTGTCATCGACGGCCATGACGTAGAGATGTTTGCCGTCGCCCGAGAAGGCGAAGTTGGGCGTGGCGGGCGAGGGAAGGTCGTAGGCCCTGACGAATGTCGCGTCAGGGGCGAGGACGACGATGCGGCCCATGGAATACTGGCCGACCCAGAGGTTGCCGTCGGGGCCCCATTTCAGGCCGTCGGGATAGGCACCGGGGCCCGAAGCATCGTCTGACTGATAGATGCGGGCAAAGAGGCGGCGGTCGGAGAGGGTGCCGTCGGGGGCGACGGCGAAGGAGATGACGCGGCCGGCCTCGGATTCATTCACATAGAGGCGGTCGCCTGCGGGCGCGAGGGCGATGCCGTTGGCATAGTGGAGGTCGTCAGCCAGCATGGTGACAGTGCCATCGGGCGTCAGGTGATAGACCTTTCCGACGATGGGGCCGGATTCCCACGGGCCGGAGGCGGTGAAGTAGACGCCGCCCTTGCCGTCGGGGGTGAAGTCGTTGGGGCCTTGCAGGGGCGCTCCGGAGGTATCGGCGGAGTAGGTGGCGATGGCGGAACCGTCGCGGCCGATGCGGGCGATGGTGCCGTTGTCATAGCAGGTCAGCACGAAATCATCACCCAGAGGGGCGATGGCCGAGGGGCCGCAGCCCTCCCCTGTCCAGAGGGTCGAGAGGGCGGTGCCGTCCCAGACCGAAACGACGTTGCCGGCATACTGGACGTAGTAGAGTTTGCCGTCTTCGACCCATGGGCCTTCGGGGAAGGCGGC
>JBGSWJ010000480.1:0-5365 GCA_041752495.1 Rhodobacterales bacterium | reverse complement strand
GCCGATGCCGCCGAAACCGCCAGTGATGAGGACCGGGGCGCCGTGGGTGATGGGCAGGTCGGCGGCGGGGTCGAGGCGGACCTGACGGAAAGACTGTTCGAAGCGTCGGTCGTCGCGGAGGGCGGCGGTGAGGTTGGTTGGGGGGGCCAGCAGGTCTTCGAGCACCGTCTGGGCGAGGTTGGGGCGTTTGGACAGTGCTATGTCGAGGACAGCGCAGGTCGTGCCCGGGAATTCGCGGGGGATGACGCGGGCGGGGCCCATGACGGTGGCTTTGTCGGGGTAGCGCAGCGTTTCGCTGCGGACCTGCATGGCGTCCGAGGTGATGACGTGGATGTGGAGGGGCGGGGTGCCTTCTTCGGCAAGGGCTTGGGCGAGGTAAAGGAGGCTCCAGAACCCTTGTTCCTGTGTGCGGTGGAAGAAGGAGGAACCGGGGCGGTGGCGTTCGTCGGCGGTGACGAGCCAGAAATGGGCGATGCGGGTGGGGGTACGGCCCCTTGCAGCCAGATCGCGGATCAGAAGGTCATAGCTTTCGCGGCCACGTTCGGGGGCGATGACATAGGCATCGTCGCCTGCGCGGGAGAAGGCGTCGCCGGGGCGGACGAGGGCGACGGTCTGGCCCGCCTTGCGGAGGCGGGTGGCGATATCGGTGGCAAGCCCGGATTCATCGGCGAAGATGAGCCATGTGTCACGGGGGACGTCGGAGAGATCGCCCGTGACGTCCACGTCGCAGGCGGCATAGCGGGGGGTCCAGACAGGGCGCCAGCCCCAGTCGGCGGGGTCTTCGGTCCGCATGAGCCAGGGTTCGACGGTGGTGGTCTGCGCCTTGCCGGGGGCGATGAAATAGGGGGCGCGCTGGAAGGCGTAGGTGGGGAGCGGCACGCGGTTGCGGCGGGCGTCGCCCCAGATCTGATCCCAGTCGAAGCGTCCGCCTGCGGCCCAGAGACGGCCGAGCATGGCCATGAAATAGGCGTCGTCGGCGATGGTGTCATTCGGGTGGCGCAGCGTGCCGATGACCTGATTGGCGGTCACCGTGCCGTGCTGGCCTGCGAGGGAGGAGAGGGCCTTGCCCGGCCCGACCTCGATATAGATGCGGGCGGGGTTTTCGGAGAGCGTGGTGAGGCCGTCCGCGAAGAGGACGGTGCCGCGCAGGTGGGCGACCCAATAGGCGGGGTCGGTGGCCTGTTCGGGGGAGATGAATTTCCCGGTGCGGTTGGAGATGAAGGGGATTTTCGGCGCGGAGAGGCGGATGGAGCGCAGGTAGGTGCCGAAACGGTCGAGGATGGGGTCGAGCATCCGGCTGTGTGCGGCGATGTTGATGGGGATGCGCTGGCAATCCACATCGCGGGCGCGGAGGCGTTCGGCCAGCGCATCAAGGGCCGCATCGGGGCCGGTCGCGACCGACAGGCCGGGGGCGTTGACGGCGGCGATGTCGAGATCGGGGCCAAGGAGGGGTTCGAGTTCGGCGGCGGGAAGGGCGACCGACAGCATTCCGCCAGCAGGGACGGTGTCGAACAACTGGCCGCGCAGATGGACGAGGCCGATGCAGTCGGCGAAGGACATGACTCCAGCCAAACAGGCGGCGGTGTTTTCGCCCATCGAATGGCCGATCAGGGCCGTGGGTTTTACGCCCCAGCTGATCCAGAGTTGGGCCAGTGCGTATTCGACGATCATGATGAGCGGAAGCTGCACGGACGGGGTGCGCAGGCGGGCGTCGGCGGCCTCCTCCTCGCCCGGTTCGGGGAGCCAGATGTCGCGGACGTCGTAGTCGAGTTTCGGCTGGAGGATGTCGAGGCCCTTGTCCATCCAGTCGCGGAAGACGGGTTCGGTTTCGTAGAGGTCACGGGCCATCCCCGCGTATTGTGCGCCGCCGCCGGGGAACATGAAGATGTTTTCGGGCGTGTCGCCGACGACGTTGTGGGTGAACACGCGGCGGGGATCGTTTTCGGTCAGGAGGCGGGCGGCCTGTTCGTGGGTTTCGGCAACGATCACGCGGCGTTTGTCAAAGGCGCGGCGGCCCTTGTGCAGGGTCCATGCGATATCGGCCAAGGGCTGTTCGGGATGGGCGCGGAGGTGTGCGGCGAGGCGGGCTGCGTTGGCGTCGAGCGCGGCTTTGGAGCGGGCCGAGAGGGTGAGGATCTGGAAGGGGAAATCGCTGTCCTCGGACGCGGGCCGCGTAGGCGCTTCCTCCAGAACGGCATGGGCGTTGGTGCCGCCGACGCCCAGCGAGTTGACCCCCGCGCGGCGGGGCGCATCGGGCGAGGTCCAGTTGCGCAGGCGGTCATTCACCCGAAAGGGCGAGCCGGTGAAATCAATCGCGGGGTTGGGTTTTTCATAGCCGAGCGAGGGCGGCATCTGTTTGTGATGCAGGGCAAGGGACGTCTTGATCAGGCTTGCCACGCCTGCGGCGGTATCAAGGTGGCCAATATTCGTCTTGACCGAACCGATGCGGCAAAAGCCCGCCTCGCGGGTGGTGCGGCGGAAGGCGTCGGTCAGGGCGGCGACTTCGATCGGGTCGCCGAGATAGGTGCCGGTGCCGTGGCATTCGACGTAAGAGACGGTGTCGGCGGTGATGCCTGCGAGGGCTTGTGCTTCGGCAATTGCGGCGGCCTGACCGTCGACGGAGGGGGCGAGGTAGCCTGCCTTGGCGGCGCCGTCGTTGTTGATCGCGGTGCCCTTGATGACGGCCCAGATGTGGTCGCCGTCGGCGATTGCGTCCTTGAGGCGGCGGAGGACCACGGCGCCTGCGCCGGAGCCGAAGACGGTGCCTTGGGCGCGGTGGTCAAAGGCGTGGCAATGGCCGTCGGGCGAGAGAATCTCGCCTTCCTTGTAGAGATAGCCGCGCGCGTGGGGGAGTTCGACGGTCACGCCGCCCGCGATGGCCATGTCGCATTCGCCATTGAGGAGCGACTGGCAGGCCATGTGGGTGGCGACGAGCGAGGTGGAGCAGGCGGTCTGGACGTTGACCGAGGGGCCTTTGAGATCAAGGATATGGGAGAGGCGGGTGGAGAGGAAATCCTTGTCGTTGCCGGTATGGCGCAGGAGGAACATGCCGGTGGAATCGACGAGGTCCGGGTTCGAGCAGATGTTGAAGTAGAAATAGCTGCCCATGCCGCAGCCTGCGAAGACACCGATGGGGCCGTCGAAGTTTTCGGGCGGGTGGACCGCGTTTTCAAGCGCCTCCCACGAGACTTCGAGAAACTGGCGGTGCTGGGGGTCCATGATGGCGGCTTCCTTGGGCGAGAAGCCGAAGAAATCCGCGTCGAAGGTTTCGAAGCCGTCAAGGGGGGCGGCGAACGGGACGTAATCGGGGCGGTTGATAAGGTAGGGTGCTTCGCCTGCGGCGATGAGTTCGTCGCGGGACAGGCGGCGGATCGACTCCACACCGTCGCGGAGATTTGTCCAATAGGTTTCAATCGACGGCGCGCCCGGGAGGTGGGCGGCCATGCCGACGATGGCGATGTCGGTCTCGCTTATCGATTTGGGGTCAAATGATCCGTCCATGGCAGCTATCCGGTGATCCCATAATTCAAACTTCTGCATTGCCCCGGCATTGCGGAGAAATTGAGGCGCGATTCACAGAAAGACCGCATTACATCACCCCGATCGGGGCCAAAGCCGCGATTGCATCGGCATTGAGCCACCAGGCGAGAACAAAGATCACCGCACCGAGGCCCAGGTAGAAGGCGTCGTGAACGGGGTCCCAGGCGCCATGCGGGCGGACGAGCCAGGCCAGCACGGGATAGACGACAAGGTTGGCGAGGCCCTGTCCCAGAATGGCACCGATCAGGCCGAAATACCACAGGCCGGCAAGCATCAGGATGACGACAAGCGCGGCCCGGGCGGCGGTCAGGACGAAGAAGCGTTTGGAATCGCCGTTGGCCAGAGCGGCCTGATCGCAGGTCAGAATGATCAGGTTGGGCATGAGCGAGATGGCGATGAGCACGACGATCCCGCCTGCATCGGCATAGCGGGGGTCATACATGATGTCGATCAGCCAGACGCCGCCGAAGGCAAGGATCGCCACCATCACGGTAAGGATGCCGGTCATGGCAAAGCGCATCTTGCGGACCCGCGCGTGGTTTTCGGGCGAGGCGAGCGGCGGGCTTTGGCGGTAGACGGGGATGAGAACGCGGCCGATCACCATGCCGCCCATGAGATAGGGAAAGGAGGCGAGGAAGAAGGCGATGTTGTAGAGGCCGAAATCCTGGAGCGGGATGAATTTGGCGAGGATGATCTTGTCGGCCTGCACGCCGACAAAGCCCGCGATGGTGGCGATGATGATCCAGCGCCCGAAATGGACGAGTTCGGTGACAGCGGCGGGTTCCCAGCGGAGGCGGTTCTTCATGCCCGGCAGGGAGAGGTTGTAGATGATGAGCCCCGCCACGGCGGACAGGGGGCCTGCGATGACGAGCGCCCAGACCGATTGCAGCAAGAGCGCGAGGACGACGCCGATGACGATGCCGATGACCTGCGCGGCCAGATCGGCCACGGTGATGCGCCATGCCTGAAGATGACGGTGGGCCTGCTGCACGCGGGTGGGGTTGAAGCCGGTCACGACAAGGTTGAGCGCGGCGACGGGCAGATACCAGGCGAGCATCGGTTCGTCATAGAAGAGGGCGAGCGGGTAGGCGAGAACGGCCGCGATCAGCCAGAGGATGCCCCCGCGCAAGACCTGGATCGTCCAGGCGGTGTTGAGGAAATCGGGATCGTCGCCACGCTTGCTTTGCATGATCGAGGCGTTGAGGCCGACGTCGGAAAACATCTGGAGGCCGATCATGACCATGAGCACGATGCCCATGGTCCCGAACGCCTCGGGGAAGAGGAGGCGGGTGAGGATGAGGTTGGAGGCGAGCCGGAAGACCTGGCCTGCGACATAGCCGCCAAGCGTGATGACCGAGACGCGGGCAGCGCGTTCGGTCAGGCTGCGGCCCCTTGTCAGGCGAGAGAGGACGGCGGTCATCGGCTGCGGCTCCATTCGGGCGTGGTATTGGGGGTGGCCCGGACGGCGAGGGCGACTGCCGTATAGACTGCGAACCCGGTGGGGTCGGTGGCTGCGAGGCGCAGCTTGCCGGAAAGACCAAGGGGAAGCTTGTCTTCGTTGGCACTAAGCGCGGGGAATTTTTCGTTGATTTCGGTGACACCGCGATCCTGGCGGCGGCGGACGCGGACGAGCGCCTTGAAACCGGAGGCAACGGGCCAGTCATATGTGGCCGGGACAGAGTGGCGTTCGTGCGGCGCAAAGTGGAGGCGGACGAAGGTATCGTCGGCGATGATGGCGGGGAAGGAATCCCAGCGGGCGCGGCCGGCGCGGTTGACGGCAAAAAGGCCGCAGCCGGGCACGCCGTTGGCCATGAAGGGCACGCGG
>JBGSWJ010000479.1:0-5380 GCA_041752495.1 Rhodobacterales bacterium | reverse complement strand
GGCGGCCCTGCCGACCGGCGGCTGCACCTGCAATAGGGGCCCCCCTTCGCTTTCGCATTGCACAGGCGGCCCCGACCGTGCCAGCCTTTGCCCACAGAAAACCGAGGGCCCCGATGACCACCTGCGTCTTTGTCCAGATCCGCTGCCGCCCCGGCACCACCTACCGCGTTGCCGAGGCGATCGCGCTGAAGGAAATCCATTCGGAACTCTATTCCACCAGCGGCGACTATGACCTTCTGATGAAGCTCTACATTCCCGAAGGGGCGGATGTGGGCAAGTTCATCAATGATGAGCTTCTGGATATCGACGGGATCGAACGGTCGCTGACCACGCTCACGTTCAAGGCCTTCTGAACCCGGGCCAACCCGCCGTGCGCAATGCAAAAAGGGCTGCCAGAGGCATCCCTTTTTGCATTCCGTCCTGAAACTGGAGCGGGCGATGAGATTCGAACTCACGACCCTAACCTTGGCAAGGTTATGCTCTACCCCTGAGCTACGCCCGCACTCCGTTTCGTGGCGCCCGGATACAAAGAGACGGCGGCGGCTGCAAGAGGAAAATGCGTGACGTCGCGCCGCGTTCCTGATTGCCGGTCCGGGCCCGACTTTCTGCGGTGCCCGGCCATTCCCGTCATGCCAGGTTCACCCCGCTCGCCCCCCGATCATCGGCGTAGGGTGCGCTTTCTGCGCACCTCCCGCTTACCCCAGCGCATATCCCGCGCCGCGCACCGTGCGCAACGGATCGCTGCCGCCGTTCTGCATCAGTACCTTGCGCAACCGGCCCACATGCACATCCACCGTCCGCGTATCGACATAGATGTCGCGGCCCCAGACCCGGTCCAGCAGGCTTTCCCGCGACCAGACCCGCCCCGGCTTTTCCATCAGCGTTGCCAGCAGCCTGAACTCCGTCGGGCCGAGCTTGAGCATTTCCCCGTTGCGGGTCACCCGGTGGGTTTCGGCATCCAGCCTGATATCCCCGAACTCCAGCACCTGCCCGACCGTCGATGGCCGCACACGGCGCAGCTGCGTCCGCACCCGGGCCATCAGCTCGCTCACCGCATAGGGCTTGACGACATAGTCATCCGCCCCGATTTCCAGCCCCCGCACCCTGTCCACCTCTTCCGACCGGGCCGACAGCATGATGATCGGCATGGCGCGCGTTTCCGCCCGCGACTTGAGCTGGCGGCACACCTCGATCCCCGACACCGACGGCAGCATCCAGTCCAGCACCATCACGTCCGGCGGGTCCTCCTGCACCATCATCAGCCCGTCCTCGCCATTGGCGGCGGTCGTCACCCGGAACCCTTCCGCTTCAAGGTTGTAGGACAGCACCTCGCGCTGGGCAGGCTCATCCTCGACGATCAGGACATGAGGTTGCGTGGTGCGCATGAATCAGTCCACCCCGTCCATAAAGGCCGTCCGGTCGCCCTTGGGCCGGTCCTCGTCCGGGCGGCTGCCCGTGGTCAGATAAACCACCTGTTCGGCCATGTTCGTCACCAGATCGCCCATCCGTTCCACGTTCTTGGCGATGAAATGCAGGTGCATGCAGGCCGTGATGTTGCGCGGGTCCTCGAGCATGAAGGTCAGGAATTCGCGGAACAGGGCGTTATACATCTGATCCACGCCTTGATCGCGGTTGATCACGTCCCGCGCCAGCGCCTCATCCCGGCGCACAAAGGCGTCCAGAGTGTCCTTGAGCATCGTCTGCACTTCACGCGCCATCCGCTTGAGCGTCGTGTCAGCGCCGCTGATCGGCCGCATCTCGGCCAGAACGCGCGTCCGTTTGGCGATGTTCTTGGCATAATCGCCCACCCGTTCCAGCGACCCCGCGACCTTGAGCACGGACAGGATGATCCGCAGGTCAGTCGACACTGGCGCGCGCAGCGCGATGGTCCTGGCAGCCTCGTCATTGATGAGTTCTTCAAGCTCATCCACGGCCGTGTCCCCCGCCTGAACCTTTTCGGCCAGATCGGTATCGCGATTCAGCAGCGAATCGGTGCCATTCATGATGGCGTCCTCGACCAGACCGCCCATCTTGATGATCATGGCCTGAATGGCCTCAAGGTCGCGGTCATAGGCCCGCGTGATGTGCTGCTCGTTACCCGTCATGTCAGTTATCCAATACGTCCAGAGATATAGCTTTCCGTGCGCGGGTCCTTGGGATTGGTAAAGATCTGTCCCGTCGCGCCGTATTCAACCAGATGGCCAAGGTGAAAGAAGGCCGTCTTCTGGCTGACGCGGGCGGCCTGCTGCATCGAATGGGTCACGATCACGACCGAATAATTCTGCTTCAGCTCGTCGATCAGCTCCTCGACTTGCGCCGTGGCAATCGGGTCAAGCGCGGAACAGGGCTCGTCCATCAACAGCACCTCCGGTTCCGTGGCTACGGCCCGGGCGATGCACAGCCGCTGCTGCTGCCCGCCCGAAAGCCCGGTGCCCGGCGCCTGCAGCCGGTCCTTGACCTCGTCCCAGATGGCCCCGCGGCGCAGGGCCTTTTCGACGATATCATCCAGATCGGCCTTGCTGCGGGCAAGTCCGTGGATGCGCGGCCCATAGGCCACATTGTCATAGATCGACTTGGGAAAGGGGTTCGGCTTCTGGAACACCATGCCGACCTTGGCGCGCAACTGCACCGGGTCGACCTTCTTGTCATAGATATCCTCGTTATCCAGCCGGATATCCCCCGTCACCCGGCACGACGCGATCGTATCGTTCATCCTGTTCAGACAGCGCAGGAACGTCGATTTCCCGCAGCCCGACGGGCCGATGAATGCCGTCACGGTATTGTTCAGGATATCGACGTTCAGATCCTTGATGGCATGGGTCGTGCCATAATGGACCTGCACGTTGCGGGCGGTGATCTTGATATCGGTTCCGGTCATGGTGCGGTCTTTCAGTCTGGCATCGTCAAGCATTTTGTTCACCTTGTTTACCACCGGCGCTCGAACCGGCGGCGCAGAATGATTGCGATCGCATTCATGATCAGAAGGAAGAAAAGAAGAACGATCACGGCCCCCGACGACCGTTCAAGGAACGCCGGGTCCGAACGCGATGCCCAGCCATAGACCTGGACGGGCAGGGCGGTCGCCGGTTCAAAGAAACCCTCGATCGGGGCCGAAGGATGCGTGCCCACAAAGGCCACCATCCCGATCAGCAAAAGCGGCGCCGTTTCCCCCAGCGCGGTCGCCAGCGCAAGGATCGTTCCCGTCAGGATGCCCGGCATGGCCAGCGGCAGGACATGGTGGAACACCGTCTGCATCTTCGACGCGCCCACGCCCAGCGCCGCATCGCGGATCGACGGCGGAACTGCCCGGATGCTCGCCCGCGTGGCGATGATGATCGTGGGCAGGCAGACAAGCGTCAGAACCAGACCGCCGACCAATGACGACGACTGCGGCAGACCGGCAAAGTTGATGAAAGCCGCGAGCCCCAGAATACCGAAGACAATCGACGGCACCGCAGCAAGGTTCGAGATGTTGACTTCGATCAGGTCGGTGAACCAGTTCTTGGGTGCGAATTCCTCAAGATAGATCGACGCGGCCACCCCAATGGGCAGGGTCAGGACCAGAACGATGATCATCATATAGGCCGACCCAAGGATCGCCACGCCCAGCCCCGCCGATTCCGGCCGCTGGTCCGACGCATCCGGCCGCGTGATGAAACCCCAGTTGAACGACACCGT
This sequence comes from Rhodobacterales bacterium, assembly GCA_041752495.1. Taxonomy (GTDB): domain Bacteria; phylum Pseudomonadota; class Alphaproteobacteria; order Rhodobacterales; family Rhodobacteraceae; genus JAPLPE01. The sequence continues at coordinate 1,702 of JBGSWJ010000479.1, read as the reverse complement.
CAGAATGCCCTCGGCCTTGAGCTTGTCCGTCAGGTCAAGCTGTTCGGGCGTGACGTTCTTGTCGCGCAGCGCCTCTTCCCGGTTCACCCGGCCCTTGAGGTATCCGTCGATCCGCCCGTTGGTCAGCACCGTCACATCAACCGTCGTGCCCACCAGATCGGGGTTGGACAGCACCATGTCGCGCACCTGCGCCGCGGCATCGCGCGACAGCATGTCACCCATGCCGTCATCGTCCAGCCCGTCCACGGTCAGGCCCCGCTCCGTCACATAGGCGGCAAAGGCCCCGGACACGACCTTGCCATAGCCAATCGTCGTGACCTTCGACATTTCATCGCGGTTGCGGTTGCCCTCGGGGTCCAGCTTTTCTTCGGTCAGGGTGACGGGAAAGGTCACGCTCGCCTGCCGGAAGGCCGAAACTCCGTCTGAAAAGATCGTGAACAGCATCAGCGCCAGCACCGACAGGCTGACCGCGATGGCCACGATCCCGTAAAGTTTGAACCGGAACTCGGCCGCATTGCGCCGCTTGGTCAAGGCATCGACATCGTAAAGCGAACGCGGCTTGCGCACACCGGCAGGGGCAGCACCGGGCACAGAGGAAAGGTCGGTCATTCGTATTGTTCCCGATACTTGCGCACGATCAGCAGTGCGACGATGTTCAGCGCCAGCGTGATGACAAACAGCGTGATCCCAAGGGCAAAGGCGACCAGCGTCTCGGGCGAATCAAACGCGGTATCCCCGGTCAGCTGCCCCACGATCTTCACGGTGATGGTGGTCATGGCTTCAAAGGGGTTCAGGCTCATCGTGGCGGCGGCCCCGGCGCCCATGGTCACGATCATCGTCTCGCCGATGGCCCGCGACCCGGCCATCAGAACCGCGCCCACGATCCCCGGCAATGCGGCAGGAAGAACGACCTGGCGGATCGTCTCCGACGGCGTGGCGCCAAGCCCGTATGACCCGTCGCGCATCGCCTGCGGCACCGCGTTGATGATGTCATCCGCCAGGGACGAGATGAAGGGCACGTTCAGTATGCCGATCACGATCCCCGCCGTCATCACCGAAGCCCCCGAATTGCCAAGGCCCAGCGGCTGCGCGATGAAATCCCGCAGGAACGGGCCGACGGTGACAAGGGCGAACAGGCCGAACACCACCGTCGGGATGCCCGCGATCACCTCGATGGCGGGCTTCACCACCGACCGGACAGCGGGCGAGGCGTATTCCGACAGATAGATCGCGGTGAACAGGCCCAGCGGGATCGCCACGATCATCGCGACAAAACTTATGTAAAGCGTGCCCCACAGCAGCGGGATCAGACCAAAAGTCGAATTGCCCTGGAACTTGGGGTCCCATGTCAGGCCGAACAGGAAATCGGTGAACGGATACATCCCGAAAAACCGGCTCGCCTCCGAGACAAGCGACAGCACAATCCCGACCGTCGTCAGGATGGCGATCATCGACGCCACGATGAGGATGCCCTGCGTCACCTTCTCAACCCGGTTGCGCGCCCGGAAATCCTTGTGCGACACGCTGACCGCATAAAGCAGCCCCAGCGCCGCCACCACGATGGCCAGCGCTGCCCGGCCAAAACCGCCCCAGATCACGATCTGCCGGTAATGCTGTGCGGCATCCAGAACCTCTGCCGACACTTCGCTTCCCAGCGGGATCTGCGCCGCGGCCAGCCTCGTGCGCACATCCTCGGGCGACA
>JBGSWJ010000478.1:0-11733 GCA_041752495.1 Rhodobacterales bacterium | reverse complement strand
ATCGCCGCCGGGGGTCTGCGTCTGTTTCAGCGCCACAAGGACGGCGAGGGCCCGGTCATCCCTAGCGAGACCGGCCAGCTTGACCGCCGGGACGGGCAGGGGGCCGAGAGTGGGGCGCCTTTTCCACGGGTCGGCGGGGGTGATGGGTTCGAAATCGAGTTCGCTTTCAAGGAAGACGGGATCGGCCGGGGAGAGGGCCTGTGCCGAGGGGCCAGAGTTCGTTGGGATAGGGGCGAACCATTTTTGGACGGGGCGTGGCACCTCCTCCCGTGGGGGTGAGGATGCGGGCGAGCATCTTGAGCAGCGTGGACTTGCCGCAGTCGTAGGGCCGACAAGGCCCTTTCTGGCGCCGGGCCTGCTGCGTGCAGGGGTTGCCCGGTCATTTTGTCAGGAACAGTTTGCCGGTGCGGGTGATGCGCAGGATGCAGGTCTGGCCGGCGTGCAGGATGCGGGCGCGACTGCCGCCGCAAGTCAGGACGGTCGCCCTGGGGGTGGGTGGCTCCTTCCCTTGGTCCTGGGGGTGTGCCGTGTTCATCCTGAGCTTTCGTCCGTCGTGCCAAGGTTGCTGACCCCCGCATGGCCTGTTGTGCCGGGCGGGGCCTGCGGGTTGGGTTTAAGCCGTGTGGTTTAGTCGGGAATTTGGATCCGGTTCTTGACCCGCGAATATTTCCGGTCGGTTTGCGTCAGGCCGGTGGGTTGCGGCGGTCTTTGGACCGGGGCGGTCAGGGGATGGCGGGAGGGGGGCCGCCGGGGCGGGTGGCCAGGGCCAGGCCATCGACAACGGCGGTGAAGGGTTCGGATTTCTGCACGTCGGCCATGGGGCAAAGCGCGCGCATTTCGGCGGCCACAAGGTCCATCAAGCTTGATCCGCCGACAAGGATGATGGTGCCGATGTCCTGCGGGCTGACCCCGGCCATGGTGCAGGTCTCAGTGGCGGCAGTGTGCAGCGGTTCGCGGAAGCGGGCGAGGGCGCGGTTCAGCGTGTCGGGGGTGACGGTGATGGCAAGGCCCGGTTCGACCATGCCCATGCGGATCCTTGCGTCGTTGCGGCCGTTGTTGGCGTCGATCTTGCCGCGTTCGACGGCGAAGGCGAGTTCGTGGCCCAGTTCCTTGGTCAGGACTGTCGAGAGACGCCCGAGAAGACGGGGTTCGGTGGCGCGTTTGAGCATCTCGGTCACCTCGTGCCGGGTTTCGCCGGTGTAGAGGAAGGGGATCTTGGCCCAGGTGGCGAGATCGACATAGATGCGGTTCGGGACGGGCAGGAGCCCTTTGCCCATGTCGCGGCGGAGCGTGCTGCCGTAACCAAGGCGCGGCATGACATGGGTGAGGGAGACACGCTGGTCAAAATCGGTGCCGCCAAGGCGGATGCCGTGGCTGGCAAGGATGCGGAGGCCCTGGACATCGCTTTGGAAGACCGAGAAATCCGAGGTGCCGCCGCCGATATCGACGATGAGGCCGAGTTGCCCGGACCGGCCCATGGCGTGGCAGGCGAGGGCGGCGGCTTCGGGTTCGAACATGAAATCGACCGTTTCGAAACCGGCGGCGAGATAGCAGCCGCGCAGGTCGGACTGCGCCTTGTCATCGCGGGCGGTGTCGCGGGTGTGGAAATGGACGGGGCGGCCCGAGAGGGCGTTGCGGAAATGCAGGCCGGAGATGGATTGGGCGCGGTCGCGTGCCTCGGCCAGGAAGGCTGTCACGATATCGGCGAGCGTGCGGCGTTTGCCGCCGATCAGGCGGGATTCGTGGAATAGCGGCGTGCCAAGGACGCTTTTGAGGGCGCGCATGTAGCGGCCTTCTTCGCCCGAGATCAGGGCTTCGGCGGCGGCAGCGCCGATGCGCATGGGGCCCCTGTCGGTGGGAAAGAAGACGGCGGTGGGCAGGGTTTCCGCGTTGGCTTCGATCGGCAGGCGCAGGGGGCGGTCGCCGTCGAGGATGGCGACGGCGGAATTCGAGGTGCCGAAGTCGATGGCGAGGGTCTGGGGACGCATGATGGCCGATCTGAAGGGGGCTTGGGTGCCGCGCGGGTGATCAGATTGGCAAATTGCTGCGGGATGGGAAAGGGAGGAAATCCGGCGGGCGGGGATACCCCCGCGCGCGTCAGGGTCTTTGGGTGCCGCTGCGGTTCAGGACGACGGAATAGAGGCTGGTCGTGGCCGTGATGAAAAGCCGGTTCTTGGCCCGCCCGCCAAAGCAGGTGTTGGAGACGAGTTCGGGCACAAGGATCTTGCCCATCAGGTGGCCGTCGGGGGCGATGCAGTGGACGCCGTCGGCGGCAGAGGACCAGAGGTTGCCGTCGGTGTCGGTGCGGATGCCGTCGGCGCAGCCCGGGGCAATCGAATGGTGGACGCGACCATTCACGGGCCGGCCGTTCAGCATGTCGTAGACGCGGATATGCTGGGGATCGCCTGCATACATGCGGCCGGTATCGGCAACATAGAGACGGCTTTCGTCGGGCGAGAAGGCGAGGCCGTTGGGGCAGTTCATGTCGGTGATGACAGCCTCGATCCCGCCCGCAGGATCGACGCGGTAGACGTTGCAGGGGAGTTCCTGTTCGGCGCGGAAGCCTTCGTAATCGGTCATGATGCCGTAGTGCGGATCGGTGAACCAGATGGCGCCGTCTGAGGCCGCGATGACATCGTTGGGGGAGTTCAGGCGCTTGCCCTGATAGCTGTCGGCGATGACGGTGATGGTGCCGTCCCATTCCGTGCGCGTCACGCGGCGCAGCCCGTGTTCGCAGGAGACAAACCGCCCTTGCCGGTCGCGGGTATGGCCGTTGGCAAAGTTGGACGGCTGGCGGTAGGTGGTCACGCCGTCTTCGGACCAGCGGACGATCCGGTTGTTGGGGATGTCCGAGAAGAGGAGGCAGTTGGCATCGCCGAACCAGACGGGGCCTTCGACCCAGTCAAAACCGGTGGCAAGGCGTTTGACCGGGGCGTTGCCCATCACGTAGCGGCCAAAGGCGGGGTCGATGGTTTCGAAGAATGACATGGTTGTCCCTCCCGGATTCAGTCGGAAAAGATGATCTGGGCCTTCATCGCCCGGGTGCGGTCGCTGGCGAGGCGGAAGGCGTCTTCGGCCTGGGCCAGGGCGATGCTGTGAGTGATGAGGGGTTTGACGTCGATCAGGCCCTTTTGCATCAGGTGGACCGCCACGGGAAATTCGGCGTGAAAGCGGAAGCTGCCGCGCAGGTCAAGTTCCTTGGCAGTGATTGTCTGCATGGGCAGGGTCATGTCGCTGCCGACGCCGACCTGCAGGATGATCCCGCGCGGGCGGAGTGCCGGAATTGCGCCGGTCAGGGCGGCGGCGACGCCGGTGCATTCGTAAAGCACGTCGAAATGGCCCTTGTTGGCGCTGTAGGCCGCAAGGGCATCGGGATTGGTGGCCGTGTTGATGACGCGGTCGGCGCCTGACCGGAGGGCGAGGGCGAGGGTGAAGTCGGAGAGGTCGGTTGCCACGATTTCGGACGCGCCGGCGCGGCGGGCCGAGAGGATGGCGAGGACCCCGATGGGGCCGCAGCCCGTCACGAGGACACGTTTGCCCATCAAGTTGCCCGCGCGGACAGTGGCGTGGAGCGTGACAGCGAGCGGTTCGGCCATTGCGGCTTCGCCCGCCGTCAGGCCGGTGGCGTCGACGCATTGGGTGGCGTCGGCGACAAGGGTTTCGCGAAAGGCCCCCTGGATATGGGGGAAGGGCATGGCTGAGCCGTAGAAGCGCATGTTCAGGCAGTGGTTGGGCAGGCCGTCATGGCAATAGGCGCAGGCACCGCAGGGGCGGCTGGGCGAGACGGCGACAAGCTGGCCGATGCGGAAGCCTTCGACACCGGGACCGATTTCGGTGACATGGGCCGAAACCTCGTGCCCGAGGATCATGGGTTCGCGGAGGCGGACGGCGCCGAAGCCGCCGTTGTGGTAATAGTGGAGGTCCGATCCGCAGACGCCCCCGGTGGCGAGGCGGAGCTTGAGCTGGCCGGGGCCGGGGGTTTCGTCGGGGCGGTCTTCGATCCGGAGATCGTGGGCGGCGTGGATGACGATGGCTTTCATCAGAGCACCGGGGTGGGCAGGGGTTGGCCTGCGAAATGGGCGGTTAGGTTGTCGCGCATGAGCTGGCCCATGGCCTTGCGGGTTTCGAAGGTGCCGCTGGCGTGGTGCGGCTGGAGAACGACATTGGGCAGCGAAAGGAACCGGGGGTTGAGGTTCGGTTCGCCTTCGAACACGTCTAGTGCTGCGCCGCCGAGTGCGCCGGATTCCAGCGCGTCGAGCAGGGCGGTTTCGTCGACATTGGCGGCGCGGCTGATGTTGATGAGAAGGCCACGGGGGCCGAGGGCGGCGATCACGTCGCGGTTGACGATATGGCGGGTGGCGGCGGTGGCGGCGAGGGTGACGACAAGGATATCGGACCTTGCGGCAAGGGCCAACGGATCGGGGATATAGTCCCAGCCGGCGGCATTGTCCTTGGGTCCGGTGGCCGAATAGGCGATGTCCATGTCAAAGCCTTCGAGCCGGCGGGCGACGGCATGGCCGATGCGGCCCAGACCCAGGATGCCCGCGCGCGTGCCCGAGACCTTGCGTTGCAGGGGAAAGCCGCCCTTGGCCCAGGAACCGTCGCGGGCAAAGGCTTCTGCCTTGTGCAGGCCGCGGGCGAGCATGAGGATCATGCCGACGGCAAGGTCGGCGCAGTCATCGGTGAGGACATCGGGGGTGTTGGTTACACGGATGCCGCGGGCGCGGCAGGCATTGAGGTCTACGGCGTCGTAGCCCACGCCATAGACGCTGATGAGTTCAAGGTTCGGACAGGCGGCGATGATTTCCGCGCTGGCACCAAGATCGCCCCGTGTGGCGATGGCCCTGACCTGCGGGCCGACGGTGGACAGAAATGCCCCCTTGTCTGCCGCTTCAAAATAGCGGTGCATGGTGAAGGCGGCGTCGAGCGGAGTCTGGTCCCATTCGGGGTAGGCGCCAAGCTGAAGGATGGGGGGCTTTGTCATCGGGTCTCCGGCTCTGGCGCTTGACAGGGTTTGTTATCGATAACATACAAGATGGGCGGCGGACTTGTCGAGAGCGATTGCGGAGGAAATGGCGGTGGGATTGCAGCGTTTCGATCTGACGGGGCGGCGGGCGCTGATTACGGGATCGTCGCAGGGGATCGGGCTGGCGCTGGCCGAGGGGTTGGTCAGTGCGGGGGCCGAGGTTGTGCTGAACGGGCGCGACCGGGACAAGCTGCAGGCGGCGGCGGACAAGCTGCCGGGGGCGCGCGTTCTGGCCTTTGATGCGACGGATCATGAGGCGGTCCGGGCGGCGGTTGACGGGTTCGAGGCCAGTGTCGGGCCGATCGACATTCTGGTCAATAATGCCGGCATGCAGCACCGCGCGCCACTGGAGGATTTTCCGGCGGCGGCGTTCGAGATGCTGCTACAGACGAATATCGCGAGCGTCTTTCACGTCGGTCAGGCCGTGGCGCGGCATATGATCGGGCGGGGGCGAGGCAAGATCATCAACATCTGTTCGGTGCAGACCGCTTTGGCCCGCCCGTCGATTGCGCCCTACACGGCCACCAAGGGCGCGGTGGGGAACCTGACCAAGGGGATGGCGACGGACTGGGGCAAGTATGGGCTGAACTGCAATGCGATTGCACCGGGATATTTCGAGACGCCGCTGAACGCGGCGCTTGTCGCGGACCCTGCGTTTACTGCCTGGCTGGAAAAGCGGACGCCAATGGGGCGGTGGGGCAAGGTCGAGGAGTTGCAGGGGGCGTGCATATTCCTCGCCTCGGACGCGGCGGGGTTCGTGAACGGGCATATCCTCTATGTGGATGGCGGGATCACCGCTTCGCTATGACGCTGCGGATCGTGATCATGGGCGTGTCTGGCTGTGGCAAGACTTCGGTGGGCGAGGCTTTGGCGGCGCGGCTGGGCATCCTGTATCAGGATGGCGATGACCTGCATCCGGCGGCCAATGTGGAGAAGATGCGGGCGGGGATACCGTTGACGGATGATGACCGGATGCCGTGGCTGGACCGGGTTGCGGGTGAGTTGCGGGCGGGCGCGCCCATGATCATCGGGTGTTCGGCGCTGAAGCGGGCCTATCGGGACCGGATCAGGGCAGGGGCGGGCGGGCCGGTGACGTTCGTCCATCTGGCCGGGAGCCGTGATCTGATCGCGGGGCGGATGGCGCTGCGCAAGGGACATTACATGCCCCTGTCGCTGCTGGACAGCCAGTTTGCCGCGCTTGAGGCCCCAGGGCCGGACGAGGCGGTGACGGTGCAGATTGACCAGAGCCTGGGGGCGATTGTGGACGAGATCGCGGGGGCTTTGCCGGGGTTGGCGGTGTGACGGTCAAGGCGGGACGGCGCACGGGGTTTTCATCGGTTGCCCTGAACCTGCCTTGCCGCAAGGCACCTGCCCGAGGATTGGGCGATTGTCGGCTGGATCTATGGTTGCGGGTTACATGTTCCCAAGGCCTTCGCTTTAGTCGCAGGTGAAAAGCGCAGGTCTACCTGCCGGGAACAGGGAGAATCGGATTGGGTCAAACGACGGCGGATGCCGCGTTCGTCGCGTTCGAACGTGTGCAGAAAAGCTATGACGGCGTGTCTTTAGTCGTCAAAGACCTGAATCTGAGCATGCCGAAGGGCGAATTCCTGACCATGCTGGGCCCCTCGGGGTCAGGCAAGACGACATGCCTGATGATGCTGGCCGGGTTCGAGACGGCAACCCATGGTGAAATCAAGCTGGCCGGAAAGAACATCAACAACATCCCGCCGCACAAGCGCGGGATCGGGATGGTGTTTCAGAATTACGCCCTGTTTCCGCATATGACGGTGGCTGAAAACCTGTCCTTCCCGCTGGAGGTGCGCAAGATCGGCAAGTCCGAGCGCGAGGAGAAGGTGCGCCGCGCCCTGGATATGGTGCAGATGGGGGCCTTTGGCGGACGGCGGCCCTCGCAACTGTCCGGCGGTCAACAGCAGCGGGTGGCGCTGGCGCGGGCCTTGGTGTTCCAGCCCGAGCTGGTCCTGATGGACGAGCCTTTGGGCGCGCTCGACAAGCAATTGCGCGAAAAGATGCAGTTCGAGATCACCCATCTGGCGCATGAACTGGGTATCACCACGGTCTATGTCACCCATGACCAGACCGAGGCGCTGACCATGTCGGACCGGGTCGCTGTGTTCAATGACGGGCGTATTCAACAGCTTGCCCCGCCCGATCAGCTCTACGAGGCGCCCGAGAACAGTTTCGTGGCGCAGTTCATCGGCGAGAACAACCGGCTGATGGGGACGGTCAAGGAGATCGGGGGCGGCGCCTGTGTGGTGCGGCTTGATTCCGGGGACGAGATCGACGCCAAGCCGGTGAACGTGTCCAAAGTGGGCGAGCGCACGCAGGTGTCGATCCGGCCTGAGCGGGTCGAGATCAACAAGGCCCGGCTGCGCGACGGGGCGCATACGCTCAAGGCCGAAGTGCTTGAGTTCATCTATATGGGCGACATTTTCCGGACGCGGCTGCGGGTCGCCGGGTCGGATGATTTTGTCATCAAGACGCGGAACGCGCCCGATCAGGTGCGGCTGCAACCCGGGACGCAGATCGAGATCGGCTGGCTGCCCGAGGATTGCCGGGCGCTGGATGCGCCGTAAGGCTTTGACTTTCTTTTACAAGTGAAAAACCAAGAGGGAGACTATACGTGAAACTGAAACATCTGATGGGCGCGACGGTTCTGGCCGTGGGTCCGCTGGCGGGCAGCATGGCCTTTGCGCAGGACATCGCCGCCTGTGAAAACTGCTCGGATTCGATGGTGCTGATGTCCTGGGGCGGGGCCTATCAGGCGTCGCAGACGGCGGCCTATGCCGAGCCCTATGCCGCGCTGACCGGCGTGACGATCACCTGGGACGAGGGTTCGAACGAGGCCGTGGCCAAGCTGCGCGCCGCGTCGGAAGCCGGGAACATGACCTATGACCTGATCGACGTGGAAGGCCCCGACAGCCAGCGCGCCTGTGACGAAGGTCTGGCCGTCGAGATCGACTTTGACGAGCAGCTTGCCCCCGGTACCGATGGATCGACGGCGACGGCCGACTTTGGCCCGTCGATCATCAACGACTGCTTTGTGCCGCAGATCGTGTTCTCGACCACCTTCGGCTATCGCACGGATATCGCCGCCTGGAATGGCGCGGTCCCCGATGACCTGTGTGACGTGTTCGATCTGACGACCTTCCCCGGCATGCGTTCGCTGGAAAGCCGTCCGAAGAAGAACCTTGAATGGGCGCTTCTGTGTGACGGCGTGGCCCAGGCTGACCTTTATGACGTGCTGTCGTCTGAAGGCGGTGTGGACCGTGCGCTGGCCAAGCTCGACACCATCAAGGACAGCGTGATCTGGTGGTCTGCCGGTGCCGAAACGCCGCAGCTTCTGGCCGATGGCGAAGTCGTCATGGGGTCGACCTATAACGGCCGTCTGTTCGCCGCTGCCGCCGAGCAGGGCCAGCCGATCGCGACCCTGTGGGACTGGCAGGTGTTCGACTTTGACGGCTGGATCGTTCCCGAAGGACTGGACGAAGCCCGCATGAACCGCGTGATGCACTTCCTGAACTTTGCCACCGATACGCAGCGGCTGGCCGATCAGGCGAAATACATCTCGTACGGCCCGGCGCGTGCGTCGTCGCAGCCGCTCGTTTCGACCCATGCCACGCTGGGCATTGAAATGGCGCCCTTCATGCCGACCAACCCGGCCAACCAGAAGAACTTCCTTGTGAACAACATCGAATGGTGGGCTGACAATCAGGACGAGGTCGAGGCCAAGTTCCAGGCCTGGCTGTCGCAGTAAGCTGAGTGCTTGACCGGGCGGGGCGTGTTGCCCCGCCCGGTTTCCATTGACGGAGTGGCTATGGCGGGTGCGGGCAATATGCAGGCAGAGACGAGGCCAGTGTCGGGGCCGATGCTGGCCGCCGATGGCCGTCCGCTGAAGGACAGCCTGAACCGGGCACTGCGGCGGCAGAAGCTGCGGGCGCTGTTGCTGATTTCGCCGCTCCTTCTTTTCATCATGTTTACCTTTGTGGCACCGATCGCGGACATGCTGTTCCGGTCGGTCGAGAACCAGATCGTTCCCGAAACGATCCCAAGGACAGTCGCGGCGCTGGAAGGCTGGGACCCGGCGACTGGCGCGCCTCAGGACGAGGCGACATTTGCGGCGCTCTACACTGATCTGGTGATCGCTGAAGAATACAAAGCCCATACGCGGCTTGGCACGCGGCTGAATTACGAATTCGGCGGGGCGTCGTCGCTGTTCCGGGGGACGGGGCGTGAGGTCGGCAAATGGCCGACCGAGGTTTACATCGAGCAGTTCGTGGCGGCTGATCCGGCCTATGAGGATGGTGCGGCCTGGGCAGCCTGGATGGCGGACCCCGCGGTGCGGGCGGCTTTGCCGCTGACGGCGGATGCCTATGACGCATGGGCGACGCTGACAGTCGTCGAAAAGGACGATGTGCCGGCCGAGGAACAGCCGCTCGATTTTGTCTATACGGCGCTTTACCGCGATCTGGCGGCGGGGGCATCGCCGCCGCTGATGCCTGCGGTGGATGTGGACAACTGGGATTCGGTGGCCATCCGCGACCTGTTTCTGGAAGAAGACGCGACCTGGGGTGAGGCGCCAGTCTGGCAGGCGATCAAATCCTACAGCGGGAATTATACGTCGGGATATTTCCTGAATGCGGTGGACATGCAGATCGGGGCCAACGGGCCCGAGATGCGGGCCGAGGATGAGCGGGTCTATGTGACGCTGTTCATCCGCACGATGATCCTGTCGATCACGATCACGGCGACCTGCATCATTCTGGGCTATCCGGTGGCCTGGCTCATGGCGAATCTGCCGGCGCGGTCGGCCAACCTTCTCATGATCCTTGTCCTTTTGCCGTTCTGGACCTCGCTTCTGGTGCGGACGAGTGCGTGGAAGGTGCTGTTGCAGCAGCAGGGGGTGATCAACGACACGCTGGTCTGGATGGGGCTTGTGGATGATGGCAACCGGCTGGTCCTGATCAACAACGAGACGGGCACGATCATCGCGATGACGCATATCCTGCTGCCGTTCATGATCCTGCCCTTGTATTCGGTCATGAAGACGATCCCGCCCTCTTATCTGCGGGCGGCGAAATCGCTGGGGGCCACGAACTGGACGGCATTCTGGCGGGTCTATTTCCCGCAATCGGTGCCGGGGATCGGGGCGGGGTCCATCCTCGTCTTCATCCTTGCCATCGGGTATTACATCACGCCCGAACTGGTGGGGGGCAACAAGGGTGTCTTCATCTCGAACCGGATCGCCTATCATATCGGGACATCGCTGAACTGGGGGCTGGCGGCGGCTTTGGGGACGATCCTGCTGGTGATCGTGCTGGTGCTTTACTGGGTCTATGACCGGGTGGTCGGCATCGACAATGTGAAGCTTGGAGGGTGAGGATGGAGCGCGGGTCAAGGTGCGCTGAAGCGCACCCTACGCTGACGGGAAACGGGGGGATGGCATGAGCCTTCCGGTTTATGCGACGACAGGGCAGCGGGTCTGGTATTACGCGTTCCGGGTGATCTGCGGGCTGATCTATTTCTTTCTGCTTGCACCGATCATCGTGATCATTCCGCTGAGTTTCAACGCGCAGGATTTCTTTACCTTCACGCCGGAAATGCTGCGGTTCGATCCGGCGGGTTATTCGACCAAGCATTACGTCGATTTCTTCACCAACCCCGACTGGCAGGGGCCCTTGTGGAATTCGCTGGCCATCGCGCCGGTGGCGACGCTGATTGCGGTCAGTTTGGGTACGCTGGCAGCGGTGGGGCTGAGCCAGAGCCATGTGCCGTTCCGCCGCGCGATCATGGCGATCCTGATTTCGCCGATGATCGTGCCGCTGATCATTTCGGCGGCGGGGATGTATTTCTTTTACAGCCGGGTCGGGTTGCAGGGGACCTATTGGGGGGTCTTGCTGGCCCATGCGGCGCTGGGCATTCCCTTTGTCATCATCACGGTGACGGCGACGCTGGTCAGTTTTGACCGCAGCCTCGTGCGGGCGGCGGCGATGATGGGGGCGGGGCCGCTCAGGACATTCTTCAAGGTGCAGATGCCGCTGATCATGCCGGGCGTGGTGGCGGGGGGGCTGTTTGCCTTTGTCACATCCTTTGACGAGGTAGTGGTCGTACTGTTCCTGGGGGCGGCGGGACAGAAGACGCTGCCCTGGCAGATGTTCACGGGGCTGCGCGAGCAGATCAGCCCGACGATCCTGGCGGCGGCGACGGTGCTGATCGTGATTTCGGTCCTGTTGCTTGCGACGCTGGAGATCTTGCGGCGGCGGTCGGAGCGACTGCGGGGGATGTCGCCGGGCTGAAACCGGGGAGGGGGCGCTGCCCCCGCGCGCCATGCGCGCCCCCCGGGATATTTGGAACCAGAAGAAGCTTGGGACCGGTAAGACGGGGCCGTTGTCCTGTCAGGGCAGCACGGTGAGCCAGAAGGCTGCGGTGAACATGCAGGCGATGGTGCCGATCAGGACGGCGGAGGCTGCGACGGGTTTGGCGCGGTCGTACATGTTGGCAAAGAGGTAGGCGTTGACCCCGGGGGCCATGGCGGCGGTGATCACGGCGGAGCGGAACTGGGCCGTGGTGAGACCCGCGAGGCTGCCTAAGAGCCAGACGAGGGCCGGGTGCAGGACGAGCGAGACGGCGACGATGAAGAGGATGATTCGCATGTCGCCGCCGGGGCGGTAGCGGTAGAGGACGCCGCC
>JBGSWJ010000477.1:0-9363 GCA_041752495.1 Rhodobacterales bacterium | reverse complement strand
TCGGGGGCGCCGACGCGGGGGCGGCTGGATGTTCTCCCCACGGGGCGGAACTTCTATTCGGTCGACAGCCGGGCGGTGCCGACACCGACGGCTTGGGTCTTGGGGTGGCACTCTGCGACACTGCTGATCGAGAAGTATTTGCAGGACCATGGCGACTGGCCGCGCACGATGCTGGTGACGGCCTGGGGCACGGCCAATATGCGGACGGGGGGCGATGACATTGCGCAGGCTTTGGCCCTGATGGGGGTCAAGCCGCAATGGGACGCGATGAGCCGCCGTGTGACGGGGTTCGAGATCATACCACTGTCCGTCCTTGGACGGCCGCGGGTGGATGTGACACTGCGGATTTCGGGTTTTTTCCGCGATGCGTTTCCGCAACTGATCGCCTTGGTAGACAGTGCCGCCCGTGCCGTACAGGCGCTGGAGGAGCCGGAGGCCGACAACCCCGCCGCCGCGCGGGCCAAGGCGGGTGAGGCCACAGCGCGGGTCTATGGATCGAAACCGGGGGCCTATGGGGCGGGGTTGCAGGCGCTGATCGACGAACGCATCTGGACGACCAAGGCTGATCTGGGGAACACCTATCTGGACTGGGGCGGCTATGCCTATGGCGCGGCGGCAGAGGGCGCGGCGGACCGCGACGGGTTCGCGGCGCGGTTGGGGCAGGTCGAGGCCATCGTCCAGAATCAGGACAACCGCGAACATGATCTGCTGGACAGCGACGATTATTATCAGTTCGAAGGCGGCGCTGCGGCGGCCATCAGCACGCTGCAAGGGCAGGACAGGCCGATCTTTCACAACGACCATTCCCGGCCCGAACGGCCCGTGATCCGCACGCTTGAGGATGAAATCGGGCGGGTGGTCCGGTCGCGGGTTGTCAACCCCAAGTGGATCGAAGGGGTCAAGCGGCACGGCTACAAGGGCGCGTTCGAGATTGCGGCGACGGTGGATTACCTGTTCGCTTTTGCCGCAACGACAGGGGCGGTGCGGAACCACCATTTCGATCTGGTCGAGGGGGCATTCCTTGAGGATGACGAAACGCGGGCCTTCATCGCAGAACATAACGCCCCGGCGTTGAAGGAGATTGCCGCGCGGTTGCAGGAGGCGATTGACCGGGGGCTTTGGGTGCCGCGGTCGAACTCTGCAAGGGCGCGGATCGACGGGCTGTTGTAAGGTGGGTGAAACCCAACTTCCGCCTGAATGGTGGGTTTCACCCACCCTACGTGACCCCTTCCCTCTCGGGGACCGTGCCGCTAACATGCTAGTATGAGCACTGAAGGCGATCTTCTTCATGTCGTGACGAGCGACAATATCTCTCCGTCGCGGGTCGCGTTCGGGCGGACTGTGATCTGGGGTTCGGCGCTGCTGCTGGCCGTCGTGGCCGTGCTGCAGACGCTGCAGGAAACCGGCAACGCGGACTTTGGGTTCACCAATTGGCGGCCCACGCTTTATGCCTATGTGACATGGGCCATTGCGCTGTGCTGGGGGCAGGTGCTGATCCGGGGTGAGAAGGGGAAGCGGACGCTGTTCGTCCTTCCGGCAGTGCTGTTCGTTGTTTCGCTGGTGGTCTTTCCGCTGATATTCGGGCTAATCATCGCGTTTTCGGACTGGAACCTGTCCTCGCCAGACGGGCGGCAGTTCAACGGTGTCGATAACCTTGTCCAGATGTGGAGCGATCCGTTCTACTGGAACGCGCTGACCAACATGGTCTGGTACTGTCTCGCGATCATCGTGGAATATGCCATCGCCTTTGGCCTTGCGCTGATGCTGAATGCGCAGATCCGGGCGCGGAAATTCTTTCGGGTGGCGTTCCTTCTGCCGCTGATGCTGTCGCCTGTCGCGGTGTCGTGGATGGTGGGCAAGTCCATGCTCGAGCTGCGGTTCGGGCCGCTGGCACGGCTGGCGCGGTTCCTGGGATGGGACGATCCGTCATTCTTTGAGAACCCGGTCATGGCGCGGCTGATGATCATGCTGATGGATGCATGGACCTTTATCCCCTTCATGATGATCATGATTCTGGCTGGTCTACAGGCGATCCCGCGCGAGGTGCAGGAGGCGGCCAAAGTAGATGGCGCGAATGGCTGGCGGGGGTTTTGGGAAGTGACGTTTCCGCTGATGCTGCCGGTGTCGATTACGGCGATCCTGATCCGCATCATCTTCAAGCTGAAGCTGGCCGATATCATCATCAACGTGACCTCGGGGGGCCCTGGCGGGGCGACGGATTCGGTGACGAGCTTCATTTTCCGGGAGTACCGGGACCGGTCGAACGTGGGGTATGGAACGCTTCTGGCGATGGTTTATCTGGTCATCATCGTGATCGTGATGACGATCCTGATGAAGATCGCTGACCGCTGGACAAGGCCGCAGACATGAGGGCCGCCGCATGACCGACGCAACAAGCCAGCAGATTTTCCACGACAGCGAGGCTGACCTTGGCCACAAGATGAAGTGGTGGGCGGGGCGGGTGGCCATTTATGGTGCGCTGATCTTCTGGGCGATCATCTGCCTGTTTCCGATCTATTGGACGCTGACGACCAGCTTCAAGATGGCGCCGAACGTGATGAAGGGCGCGCTGATTCCCTGGGTCGATTTTCAGCCGGCCTGGCTGGGATGGAAATCCATCGGCCTATCGCCGGATACCATCGCGGCGGAGTCGACCGTACGGGCGGAGTTCCTGAAAAGGTTCATCAATTCGGCGGTCATTTCGTTGTCTGCTTCAGCCCTTGCGGTGGTGCTGGGCAGCCTTTCGGCCTATGGTCTGTCGCGGTTCAGCTACAAGTTCGGGTATATGCGCAACAGCGATATATCGTTCTTTTTCCTGTCGCAGTTGATCCTGCCGCCGGTGGTTCTGGCGCTGCCTTTCCTTGTTCTTTACAAGGCCTTGGCCCTTCTGGACACGCGGATCGGACTGATCCTGCTTTATACCCTTTCGGTCCTGCCCATCGTCATCTGGATCATGCGGGATCAGTTCGCGACGATCCCGACCGAGCTGGAAGAGGCGGCGATGGTGGATGGATTGTCGATCTGGGGCGCGTTCCTGACGATCATCCTGCCGATCGCATTGCCCGGCATGGTGGCGGCGTTCATCCTGAGCCTTGTGCTGTCGTGGAACGAATATTTCTTTGCGGCGCTTCTCACCTCCTCTTACGCAAATACTTTGCCGGTGATGGTGGCGAGCCAGACGGGCAGTCAGGGGATCAACTGGTGGGCAATGGCGGCGCTGGCGTCGGCGGCGATTTTGCCGCTGATCGTGATCGGGGTGCTGCTGGAGCGGTTCATCATCCGGGGGATGGCGGCGGGGGCTGTGAAGTAAAGGTTAAGAATACACCGTCCCGGCGCAACGGTTTTTCGGGGGTGTCCATTTGTGATCTTGCAAGTGGCTGAAATAGAAACATTTTCTGGTGCTTTTCGGCTGCGGTATTTCGACTGTATCGCGTCGGTATCACGTCGGTGGAACGTCGGTAAAACGTCGGTATTTTTGGCACGGTGCCGTTAGGATTCATTCAGAATCGCCTGGTCCGCACGGTCATCCTGCGCGAAAGGCATTGAGATTCAGTAACTTCGGCGGGCGGCCGTGAGGGGGGCGAATGCTCAGGGGAATTGACCAGAGGCTTTCGGCCGAGATCGTACATGTGCTGATGCTGATGGGGCATGGCGATGACCTTGTCATCTGCGACGTGAACCATCCTGCCGTCACGATTGCCAAGGATACCACCTATGGCAAACTGATCGACATGGCCGGATGCGACATCCCGACGGCGGCGCGGGCGATCCTGACGCTGATGCCGCTGGACACGTTTGTAGAGCGTCCCGTATCGCGTATGCAGATGGTGGGTCAGCCTGATGGGGTGACCCCGGTCTTTGGCCGGATGCAGGCGGTGATCGACGCGGCCGAGGGGCGGCATGTGCCGATGGAGGCGCTGGAGCGGTTCGCCTTTTATGCGGCGGCAAAGCGGAGTTTCGCGATCATCCGCACGGCGGACAGCGGCCCCTATGGCTGCTTCATCCTGAAGAAGGGCGTGGTGGACCTGCCGCCGCTGTAGGCCGTGCCGGGCCCGGGCAGGAAGCATGGATCGCCGATCCCGTCAAATTTGACCAAATGTACAAAAACAATCCACTCGTGCTAACTTATGCCAAAAGGTACATCTATCTTGCCACCGGGGTGGCAGGATAATGCGGTACTGACAGCAGCGGAGGTTGAAAGTGTATCGTCGAGCAACGCGCCATTGGTGGCATCACACATTGCTTTGGCTGGCCTGTGTGCTGGGTCTGGCGGCAGGCCCCACGTTGGCGGAGACGCCTGCCCCGGGCAGTGTGGCGGGCGGAGAGATCATTCTGACCGTGCAGAATGCCTCGGGCGGGGTGACGACCTTTGACCTTGCCGCGCTGGATGCGCTGCCGCAGCAGGAAGTGACGACCAGCACGATCTGGACCGAAGGGGTCAAGACGTTCAGCGGGCCGTCGCTTGCCTCTGTCCTTGCGGTGGCGGGGGTTGAACAGACTGAGGTGATGGCAACCGCAGGCAACGGGTATCAGGCCAAGGTGAATGTGGACGCGGCGAACGGGGATCTGCCCGTCATTGCGAGCCGGATTGACGGCGAGACGTTCAGCCGCCGCGAAAAGGGGCCGCTTTGGGTGATCTTTCCCTATGACCTTGACGCAAGATACCGGACCCCTCTCGCCTATGAACAAAGCATCTGGCAGCTTGTCGGACTGGTGGCCACGGTGAGCGATTGATCCGACCGCGATCCGATCCGACGGAGGGAAGCGCGTCCCGCCTGGCCCGCCGGTTCGGCGGGGCGATGCTTGTGCTGGTGGGGTTGCTTGTTGTCGGGCTGGTGGCCGGGGTTGTCCTGATCGCCAAGATGGACCAGCTGACGCACCGGTTGAGTGCCGTGCAGCTTGACAATCCGACATGGCGGATCTCGCAGTTGCGGACCGAGCATCAGGATTTCCGGATTGCCCTGTATGAGGCGCATGCGAGCATTGAAGTCGCGGGCGGCGTGGTGCCCGAGGCGGTCTGGCACACGGTCGTCGACAAGTTCGACATCTACTACAGCAGGCTGGACGATTTCCGGTTCCTCGCCCCCTATCTGAACGGGATTTCCCGGGCTGACGGGCGTTTTGACACGCTTGAGGATGATCTCGAAATCAACCGCGCGGCGATGGCCGATATCATCGATTCGACCGAGCGTCCGGATGCGGCGACGATTGCTGCCCTGTCCGAGATCGTCCGGACGGACCGGCTTGAAGTTGATCTTCTGGTCATGGAGGCGCTGGGGGCGATCAACGCGAGGGCCTATGACGACCGTCTGGCGCATTTGCGGCTGACCAATCTGGTCTGGGTCTTTGGCGGGATCATCGTGGCCCTGTTCCCGCTGACCCTGCTTCTTGCGGGGCGGGTATCGGCGCGGCTTTACGGGACGGCATCGCTGCTTGACCGGGCATGGTCGCGGGTCGAGACGATCATCACTGCGGCGCCTGTGGCGATCATCGCCTGCGAACCGGGGGGCAACATCCTTGAGGCGAATGCGGCGGCAGAGGAGCTTGCGGGGTTGCCGCGCGATGCGATGGCGCATTGCCATGATCTTGTGAGTCTTGTGCCGGCACGGTTGCGGCGGAAATACGAGAAAGACGGCGCGCCTTTGGATTTCAGCCGGTTGTTCAGGGATCTGGCCGGGACGACATGGAGGCTGCCGATCCGCAAGGCGACGGGGAAGATCGTGCAGATTTCGGTGACGGCGGTGATGGAGGATCGCGACGAAGGGCGGATTGCCATCATGTTCGCGCAGGATGTGTCGGACCGCGAAAAGGAAAACCGGCGGGTGCGGCGGGCACGGAATGCGGCGATGCAGTTTGCCCAGACGCGGGACAGGTTCCTGTCCGAGATGAGCCATGAGATGCGCACGCCGCTGCACGGGGTGATTGCCGCACTGGATCTGGTGCGCAATGCGGAACTGCCGCCGGATGCGGCGCGGCTGATCACCGTGGCCCGGAGTTCGGCGTCCACCGCACTGGCGCAGATTGACGATGTGCTTGAAGCGGTGCGGCCGCGCGAGGCGGGCGAAGTGGACCGGCCCACCGATTTTTCACCCTATCGCGCGGCGCGGACGGTGATCGAGGAGATGTCGGTCCTGGCGACATCGCGGCAGAACCGGATCCTGCTGGAAAGCGAGATCACGGCACCGCAAAGGGGCGACGGGAACATCCGCGCCTTTCAGCGGGCTCTGACGAATATTGTGGGCAATGCCTGCAAGTTCACCGAAGGCGGCAGGATCGTGGTGCGGATGTTCACGGCGACGCCGGGGTTCCTGCGGGTCGAGGTGGAGGATGAAGGCATCGGCATCGCGCCCGAGGTGCTGCCGCATATCTTCAAGGACTATGTGACGGCGGATTCCGAAGGCTGGGACGGGCGGGGCGGCTATGGGTTGGGCCTGTCGATCTTTGTCGCGGCGGTGGAGACGATGAAGGGCACCTACGGGGTGCAAAGCACGCCGGGCAAAGGCACGATGTTCTGGTTCGAATTTCCGTTTGTGGCGAAAGAAGCCGGGGCCGCCTTTGCGGCTGCGCCCGCTGCGGCGGCGGCGGTCGGGCTTGCGGTGCTGTGTGTGGATGACAACCCGGTCAACCTGGAACTGCTGGAGCAGATGATCCGGACGCTGGGGCATCATCCGGTCACTGCCGGGGATGGGAGGACAGCGGTGGCGCTGGCGGCCAGGACGCGGTTCGACCTTGTCCTGACGGATATCCGGATGCCGGGGCTCGACGGGTTCGAGACGGCGGCGGCGATCCGGGCGGGCGGGGCTTCGGCCCGGGCGGTGATCGTGGGGGCGACGGCGAACCTGATCAATTCGCCCGACATGCGCCGGAATGCGGATCAGGCGGGGATGGACCGCCTGCTGGTCAAGCCGCTGACGACGGCGGACATCAGCCGCCTGATCGCGACGCTGGACAATAAGACGGGCGACGCGGAGGCCGCGGAGGTGGTGGCGGTACCGGAGGGAATAATCGATCTGGAAACCGCCCGCTTTGCCCGCAGCGCGCAGGGTGCTGCGCGGTTCGATCAAGTCTGCGCCGAGACGATGGAGAAGGCCGAGACGCTGGCACAGCGTCTGGAGTCGGGGGCTGAAGCAGGGGCAGATCTGGCCGACGGGTTGCACCACCTGATCGGCGCGTGTCTTGCACTGGGGCTGCGGACCCTGGGACAGGCGCTGGCAGCGGGTGAGGTTGCGGTGCGGCAGGACCGGGCGGATGACCGGGCTGAAAGCGGCGAAAGCATCCTTGACTGCATCGCAGACAGCCGCGCGGCCCTGCAGGCGGCATTCGCCCGGGGAGAGAGTTCGGCGGCGTGATCCCGGGTCTGTTTCGGGCAGGTGCGGCAGGGTGAACCCCGCCACGTCCTGGTTTCTTTGTCTTCCAAATACCTCGGGGGGCTCCGCAGGAGCGGGGGCAGCGCCCCCTCGGCGGGTGAGGTTACTGGACGTAGTCCATCAGCTCCTCGATCCGGTCGCGGGTCAGTTCGATCCGGCAGGAAGTGATCGCAATGCCCGTGCCCGAGCCGCCGCCAAAGGTGCTGCCGACATATTCGCACTGCGCATCGCGGTAGGCGAGCCATGCGGCCTGTGCGGCCTCGAGTGCGGGGACGGAGACGGCGCGTTCGGTGATGCCGTCAAGGTCGCCCGCGCTGGCCATGGCATAACCGAGGACCACGTCGAGCGTGGCGTTCACCCGGGTTTCGATATCGGTCACGCAGGTGCCGATTTCGACCTGGCTTCCGGCGGTGGTGCTGCATTCCATCGACAGATCGGCCAGCGCAAATCCGGGGACGGTGAGGGCGGCGAGAAGGGTGAGGGTGCGGGTCATGGCGACTCTCCGGTTCAGGGTTTGGGGCAGTTTGGCACAGGTGGCCCGTGGCGCAAAGTGGGCGATCAGGGCAGGCCCAGAACCTTGCGCAGGTGGTCAAGGATGATGGCGACCCCGGCCTGCCCCTGCGCCAGCGTCGCCTTGGGTGCTGTGGCGGTATACCATGTGTCGTTGGCCGCGATCTTGGCCGGGTCCACAGTATCTGGGGCCAGCGCCATCATCAGGGCCGTTTCCCCTTCTCCCGCGTGGTCAAAGATGTAGTTCGCACCGGGGGGCAGCAGGGGGTGGACGGAAATCCAGTTGAACGGATTGTCTCCTGCGGCATGGCCTTCGTAATAATCCGCCATATCGCCCTTGCCCCACCAGCCAAGGCCCCGGGTGGATTCCAGATGGGCAAAGACCGCCTGCCGTGCGGCAAGCCGAAAGGCGAGATCGGTGGGCATGCCCTGGGCAAAGTTTTCGGTCTGGTGGTGGATGACGCCGTGGATGTTGCGAAAGCCGATCTTCAGAAGGCCCGCGAACATGGCCTGCGCGAAGGGGACGATGGTGGCGCTGTCGACATGGAGCGTGCCGGTGCCGTCGGGGCCGGCCACGGCATAGCTTGCCGCGCCATAGGCAAAGGGGGGCAGCACGATGATGTCATCCCCGAGCAGGTCGAGGGATTCGGTGACGGCCAGCAAGTCCATCCCCACGGGCAGGTGTTCGCCGTGGTATTCCTGCACGCCGATGGGCAGGACAAGCGGCGTGTTGGCGGAGATGGCATCGCGCAACTGGGCAGGGCGAAGGCGTTCAAAGCGCATCGGTCACTCCATGTTGGTATGGCGTGCGCGCATCGTGTCGGCGGTTTCGCCAAGGGCGTCGCGCAAGCGCAGGACCATGATTTCAAAGAGGAGGAACAGCGCGCCTTCAAAGATCGATCCCATGGGGAGAAGGCGGGCGGTGGCGCGGTCGTTCGCCATGGTCTGGGCGGGGATGGTCAGGACTTGCGTGGCAAGGCGGGCGGAGGGGGTATCGGGCGTCGCGGTGATGAAAAGGACATCGGCCCCGGCATTGCGGGCGACGGTCATCAGGGCGGTGACGGTGGACAGTTCGCCGGGGCCTGCGGTGCAAAGAAACAGATCGCCGGGGCCAAGCGGCGGGGCGGCCATGTCGCCCTGCATGGCGACATGCTTGCCCAGATGGTGAAGGCGCATGGCAAGGCCCCTGACCTGAAGCCCTTCGCGGCCGCAGCCGTAGGCGACGATGGCCTGCGACCGGGCGATGAGGGTGCAAGCGGCGTCGATCTTGCCTTCGTCGATGGCCTGAACGGCGTCGTGGAGTTCTGCAAGGGCAGTGTCGAAGCTCATCCAAGGTCTGCCATGATATCGCGCGTCTGGTCGTAGAGACGCAGGAAAAGGGGATACATCCGGTCATAGGCCGGATCGGGCGCGGCGCGGACGATGCGTTCGGCGGGGTTCCAGTGGTCGATATCGGCGGGACTGGCCGCGCCGATGGCGACGGCGG
>JBGSWJ010000476.1:0-1542 GCA_041752495.1 Rhodobacterales bacterium | reverse complement strand
CGCGGCGGCAGAGGTGGCGAAAAGCGTCGTCATGTCCGCGCCGCCAAAGGCCGGGCAGGAGGTCTGGCTCGCCGGGAAATCATGCGCGGCGATGAACGCGCCATCCGGGCCGTAGACGGCCACGCGGGATGAACCCCATTGCGCGTTCCACAGGTTCCCCGCCGCATCCATGACCGATCCGTCGGGCCAGTAGGGCGTGCCGCGCAGGTCGATATGGACCGAAGTTTCGCCCTTGGGCCAGCCTTGAGCGTCGAGCGGCTGACGGTGGATCAGTTGCGTTTCGGTATCGGTCCAGTAGGCATACAGGCCATCGGGCGAAAAGCAGATCGAGTTCGGGATGTGGATGTTGGGGTAAAGCGTGCGGAGTTCGCCCTTGTAGAAGCGGTAGATCGCGCCCGCGCCAATTTCAGCCCCAAGGCCCATCGTGCCGATCCAGAAGCCACCATAGGGGTCGATCCGGCCATCGTTGGACCGTGTGCCGGGATTGTCGGCCTCGAGCGGGGCGACGAACTCGGACGTGCCGGATTCAAGGTTGAGAAGGCGGAAATCCCTGGCCGTGGCGATCAGGAGCGTGTCGCGGTCCACCCAGCCTGCGGCGCTGGCATTGGTGTCAAAGGTCCAGTGGCGGGTTTTGGAATGGAGTTTCCGGGCGATGATGTCGAACCAAAAAAGCTCGCCGCGTTCCGGGTGCCAGATTGGGCCTTCGCCCAGAAGGCAGTTGGTGTCGTCGTGAATGGTGGCGGTCATGCTTTGGCCTCGTCATAGGCGGCAACGATATCGCGGGCGCGGGCGGCAATGTCGGCGGTGGACATGCCGGGTTTGTAGAGGGCTGATCCGATGCCGAACCCGTCGGCGCTGGCCCTGAACCAGTCGCGGAAATTGTCGGGGCCGGCACCGCCCACGGCATAGACTTGGGTGCCGGGGGGCAGGACGGCGCGGATGGCCTTGAGCCCCTCCGGCCCGATCAGGGTGCCGGGGAAGATTTTCAGCCCGTCCGCGCCGTTCTTGAGCGCGGTGAAGCATTCGGTCGGGGTCATGACGCCGGGCCAGCTTTGCAGGCCAGCGGTTTTGGTGGCGACGATGACGCGGGGGTCGGTATTGGGCGAGACGATGAGTTTGCCGCCCACTTGTGCCACGCGGCCCACATCGTCGGGGGTCAGGACGGTGCCAGCGCCGATCAGGGCATCGTTGCCGTGGGAGTCGACCATCATGCGGATGGAATCGAACGGGTCGGGGGAGTTCAGCGGCACTTCGATGCTGGTGATCCCGGCGTCTATCAGGGCGGCGGCGGCGGCGACGGCCTCGGCAGGGGTGATGCCGCGCAGGATGGCGATCAGGTTGCGGGTCATGTTTGGCCTTTCAGGCGACGGTATGCGGCAGAGAGGCCCGCGAGGGTGACAGCAGCCCCGTTGGCCATGGTGGCCGGGGCGGATTGTTGGGCAAGGGCGTTGACATAAAGGCGGGCCACGGTGCCCGCGCCGATGACGCCGATCTGCTGGCCCAGCCAGTAGGGGCGGCTTGCGGCGAGTTCGGCCCCGATCA
>JBGSWJ010000475.1:0-12961 GCA_041752495.1 Rhodobacterales bacterium | reverse complement strand
CGGCCGCCGCCATCAGCCTCGAGAACTCCCTTCTCCGCGTCACGCTGAACGCAGACGGCGAGATCACATCAGTCATCGACAAGACCACAGGGCGCGAGGCCATCGCCCCGGGCCAGTCCGCCAACCGCCTTGTCGCCTACGAGGATAAGTCGATGAACTGGGACGCCTGGGACATCGACTGGTATTTCGAGGAACAATCCTGGCCCATGGGCCAGGCCACCGTTACCGTGCAGGAAACCGGCCCCCACCGGGCGGCGCTCCGCATCGAACGCACCTACGGCAACAGCCGCATCACGCAGGTCGTCTCGCTCGCCGCAGGCGCGCGGCAGGTCGATTTCGACACGTTCATCGACTGGCACGAACAGCAGACCGTGCTCAAGGCCGTGTTCCCCTTCGACATGAACGTGTCCGAGGTGCGGTCGGAAATTCAGTTCGGCCACGTCAAACGCGCCACCCACCGCAACACCACATGGGACAAGGCAAGGTTCGAGGCGTCGATGCACCGCTGGGTCGACCTGTCAGAACCCGATTTCGGCGCCGCCATCCTGAATGATTGCAAGTACGCCTATGACGCCCACGAACAGACGATCCGCCTGACCATCGTCCGGGGCGCGACCCATCCGCACCCGATGGCCGATCAGGGTGAACACCGCCTGCGCTATGCGCTCTTCATTCACGGTGGCGCGGCAGACCTTGAATGCGTCCACCACGCGGCCGAGGCGTTCAACAACCCGCTCCGGCTTGTCGGCACGCCGGGCACAGGGGTGGCGACGGAAAGCTTCTCCTTCGCCGCGACGGATGCGCCGAACGTCGCGCTGGAGACGGTGAAAAAGGCTGAAACCTCGGATGCGCTGATCCTGCGGATGTTCGAACATGCTAACCGCCGGGCCAACGCGACCGTGACCTTTGGCATGCCTGTCAAATCCGTGCGCATCGTCAACCTGATGGAGCAAGACCCCTCGGCCCCGCTGCCCGTCACCTCCGACAGCGTCACCATCCCGTTCCGCCCGTTCGAGATCGTAACCCTGCTGATCGAGACATGATCAGGGGCCGGCGATGTCTGCAGTCACCCATACCGGCACAAAGAAGGACTATGCCGCAGCCAGTTCAGCTTCCTGACGGCCTGACCGTGATGGCCAGGCTGCCCATAAATGCCCCTGCGTCCGAAAAAATCGCGTTGGCGGATGTCATCGCGCTCGACACGATGGCCGACCATTTCCGCATTTTCGACCGCACGCGCCGCAGGCTCTGACGCATGGGACCCATCGGGTAGCCAGCGGCTACCCCTTGACCGCCCCGTCGGACAGGCCGCGCACCAGATAACGCTGTGCAATCAGGAACACGACCGTGATCGGCAGTCCCGAAAGGATCGCGGCAGCAGCGAAATCGCCCCAAAGATAGCGGAATTCGTTCAGGTAAAGCCGGCTGCCCACGGCAAGCGTCATTTTGTCTTCGGACCGGATCAGGACCGACGCGATGGGGTAGTCGTTGATGAAGCCGATGAAGGCCAACACAAACACTACAGCCATCATCGGCACGGCCAAAGGCAGAAAGATGAACCGGAAAGTCTGCCAGGGTGTCGCGCCGTCAATGGCAGCGGCCTTGTCCAGCGCGGTATCGATCCCGTCGAAATAGCCCTTGATCGTCCAGATATGGAGTGTGACCCCTGCCATATAGATCAGGATGAGCGCGACATGGCTGTCGAGGCCGAGGAGTGGGGAAATCTCTCCCATGGCATCAAAGATCGCATAGATTGCGACAAGTGCCAGCGTCGTGGGGAACATCTGGATCAGGAACAGGCTGTCCAGAAGCGTCCCCTTGCCGCGGATGCGGATGCGGCTGAACGCATAGGCCGAGATCGTCGCAATGGCCAGAACCCCAAGGCCCGCGATCACGCCGATCTTGATCGAATTCCACATCCACAACAGCACCGGATAGGGCGGCTCGACCACCGTCCCGTCGGCGCGGGTATAGTCGAAACCAAAGGCCAGCACCCAGTGTTCCAGCGTCGGGTTCCGGGGGATCAGGTCGCCGGTGGCAAAGTTGCCCATCCGGAAGCTGATCGAGATGACCGACAGGAACGGGAACAGGATCAGGATCAGGAAAATGATCATGAACCCGTGGGCCAGGATCTTCTTGCGGCGCAGGTCGGCGGGGCGTTCAACGATCATGGGCGTTCTCCTGTCACTTGCCGGCGCGGCGGGCGGCGGCCCGGCGCATCTGGACGAGATTGAGGTAGGACATCGCGGCGACGACGATGAAGATCATCAGTGTGATCGCCCCGGCAAGGCCGAACTGCGTGCCTGAATCGTCAAAGGCCATGCGGTAGGTAAAGCTCGCCAGAATATCCGTGCGGCCTGCGGGGATGATCGTGCCGGGGATATCCGGGCCGCCCGTCGTCAGCAGCAGGATCAGGACGAGGTTGTTGAAATTGAAGGCGAAGGACGCGATCAGGAGCGGCAGGAAGGGCGGCATGATCTGCGGCAGGGTGATGGTAAAGAACACCCGGGCCGAGGAGGCTCCTTCAAGCGCTGCGGCCTTCTTGTGATCCTCGGGCACGCCCTGCAGGAACCCCATCGCCAGCAGCATCATGTAGGGATAGCCCAGCCAGGTATTCACGATCAGGATCATCACCCGCGCCAGATTGCCGTCAGTGAACCAGTTCGGACGGATGCCGAAGACGCCTTCAAGGATCATGTTGATCTCGCCAAAATTCTGGTTGAACAGACCCTTGAAGACGAGGATCGAGATGAAGGCCGGGACGGCATAGGGCAGGATCAAGAGGATGCGATAGAGCGTCTTGAACCGCAGATGTTCCCATTGAAGGATTACGGCGAGCGTCAGGCCCAGCGCAAAGGTCAGCCCGACCGATGCAGCAGCAAAAACCACCGTCCAGACAAAGATGGAAAACAGCGGCTGGCGGATACCTTTGGAGGTAAAGACCTTTTCGAAGTTGCCAAACCCGATGCCGACCCGCCAGCCCGGAGGAACCTGTGATCCGTCGGGGGCCACATAGAACCCGGTGCTGTGATCGGGCGTCAGAACCGTGCCATCGCTCGCGCGGATCAGCGTGCCATCGGCCTGTTGCGCATATTCCGGCGTGACGCTGGCAAAGGTGCGGAGGCCAGAATTGACGATCTGCATCCCATCGGGCGTGGTGAGTGTCAAAAGACCCAAGCCTTCGCGCAGGCGGATCGCATCGCGGGTCTCGAGCAGGCTAGCAGGGGCGCCAGCGGGGCTGAGGGCGGCGGTCACAGGGGCCAGCGCCTCGCCCGTCAGCATCACGGGATCGGACAGCAACCCGCTTTCCGGAAGCCAGATCCGGAACTGGTCGCCTTCGGGGGCGACAGCAAAGGGCTGCTCTGTCGCCGGGTCGGCGGCACCACGGGACAAAAGAACCTCGGTCGCGCGGTCAAAACTGAGCAGGTTGAACGACGAATAATTCGTGAAGCCCAGGTAGATCGTGTAACCGATCGGCAGGGCGATAAAGGTCAGGACGGCGGCAATGCCGGGAAAGATGAAGCGCGCGCCGTAGAACCGGTTGGCCCCGTAGATCACCGCAAAGCCGCAGGCGATTGCCAGCATGACGGCCCCGAAAAGCGGCTGGGATTGGGCATAAAGGTAAAAGGCCGCGTAGAGCAGGACGAGCGTTGTCAGGCCGACAAAGGCCAGACGGGGCAGGCTTGACGCGCCGGTCGTCGTGGTGACGGTACTGCTCATGCGTGCGATCTCCTCCTTGGCGGCGCACCCCTCCCGGTGAGCCATGCATTTCCCCGCGCGTTGCCGGACGAGGATATCTTTGGGTCAGGGGCGGCAGGTTTCCCCGCCGCCCCCGCTTGCAATCACTTGGCCAGAATACGGGCCGCTGCGTCGTTCAGCGCATCGGCGGGCGTGGCGGCTGCCGTGGTGATGTTGGTCAGCGCCGGGCCCATGGCGGACCAGAAGGCCCCCATTTCCGGGTTCGACGGCATCGGGATGCCGTTCGCGGCGACGGCCAGCATGGCGCCGACAAGCGGATCTTCCTGAGCCGCAGCGGCACTCATGTCGGCAAGCGCACCGATGCCGCCACCGGCGTTCCACGAGGCCAGACCTTCGTCGGTCGTCAGGTAGTTCTCAATGAACTCCTTGGCGAGGTCGGCGTTGGGGCTGGCGGCGTTGATGCCCAGAACCTGCACGCCCAGGAACGGCGGAGAGACATTGCCGCCTACGGTCGGGATCGGGGCCACGCCGATATCGATGCCAGCCGCGCGGTAACCGGCCCAGGACCACGGCCCGTTCAGGACCATGGCGACTTCACCATTGGCCATCGCGCCGTCCATGACGCCATAGTCCACGCCGGTCGGCAGGACGCCTGCATCAAAAAGCGACTTGAACAGTTCGGCCCCGGCAATCGCGCCTTCGGTGTTCACGCCGGTGACCGCGCCGTCATAGACGCCGTCAACCTTCTGGAAGGCGAAACCGCCGCCCGCCATGAGAAGGGGCATGGTGAAGTAGGTGTTGTTGTAGTCCCAAAGGATCTTGCCCGCTTCACCCGCATCGCGGATTTCTTCAAACGAGGCCGGGGGGGTGGGCATCAGGGCCTTGTTATAGATCAGCGTGACTGCTTCCACGCCGACGGGGTAACCCCAGATGGAACCGCTAAACGTCACGGCGTCCATCGCGCTGGGCAGGATGTCTGCGGCCCATTCGGCACTGGGGCTCACGGGGGCGACAAGGCCGCCTGCAGCCCATTCGCCGAACCGGTCATGCGCCCAAAGAACGATATCGGGGCCGTCGCCGGTGGCAGCGGCCTGCTGGAACTTGTCGGTCAGGTCAGGGTCGACAACCTGAACGGTCACGGGCACGCCCAGATCGGCGGCAAACTGGTCGCCGATGGCCTGAAGGGCCGCTTCGTCGCGGTTCGCGCCGACCCAGATCAGAAGAGAGCCGTCTTCAAAGGCGAAGGCGGGCAGCGCAGTAGTGGCAAGCAGCGCCGCAGCGCTGAGCATCTTGATGGTCATGGGGTATATCCTCCCTCGGGTTCTTGCATCAGTGCCGGCGGTCTTGGGTGCCGGCGTCCCCTTTCGTCAGGCAATCGGCGCGAGTGTGAGATGTTGCGCGGATTCGAGAAACACAAAGCCATGCGCCGGAAGCGTCAGGGCCGGACCCTTGCCTTCGGCCGCCTGCGGCCCCGCAAGGGTAAAGCTGCCCTGCGCGGTCAGCTTCTGCGGCTGGTCGGACAGGTTGAAGACCGCTGTCACGCGAGCCGCGCCTTCGGCCGCCCGTTCGATGGCCATCAGGGGGCCGGGCAGGTCAATGAAACGGGTCGTGCCAGTGCGGAGTGCGATGCTGGCGCGGCGATAGGCGATGGTTGCGCGATAGGCATTCAGGACCGAAGCCTTGTCCGTTTCCTGACGGTCCACGGCGCGGGCGGCCTGCGGCGGTTTCACCGGAAGCCATGGCGTGCCGGTGGTAAAGCCGCCCTGTGGGTCTTGGGCCTTCCAGACCATCGGGGTCCGGCAACCGTCACGACCTTTGATCGCGGGCCAGAAATCGATGTAGCCAAGATCGCGGACTTCTTCGTATAGGATATCGGTCTCGGTCTGGCCAAGTTCTTCGCCCTGGTAGAGGCAGAGCGTGCCGGGGAAACTGCACAGAAGCGCGATGGCCTGTTTGGCCACTGCGTCGCTGTCGCCGCCAGGCGGGGTCCAGCGGGTCACGTGGCGCGTCACATCGTGGTTGGAAAAGGCCCAGCAGGGCCAGCCATCCGGCGCATTGCGCAGGAACCGTTCGATCCCGGACCGGAAATGCCGGGGCGAGGTATCGGGGCCAAGGAATTCAAAGGAATAGGCCATGTGCAGCTTGTCGCCGCCCGAGGTGTATTCGGCCATGATCTCGATCATGCGGCCAGCCTCGCCGACTTCGCCGACGGTCATGGTCGCGCCGAATTCGTCCGTCAGGGCGCGGATGCGTTGCAGAATGGCGATGTTTTCGGGGCGCGTCTTGGAAAACAGGTGGTTCTGCGCCTCGTAGGGGTTGTTCGGAAACTCGTCCCATTCGCTGGCCGGATTGTCCCGCAACCGGGCATCGTGGACATAGAAATTCACGGTATCAAGGCGGAACCCGTCAACGCCGCGCTCCAGCCAGAACCGCATCGTGTCCAGAAGGGTGTCCACGACCTCGGGATTGTGAAAGTTCAGGTCCGGCTGTTCGATCAGGAAATTGTGCAGGTAGTACTGTTTGCGCCGTGTGTCCCAGGCCCAGGCGCTGCCGCCAAAGACCGAAAGCCAGTTCGTCGGCGGGCCGCCGTCGGCCTTGGGGTCGGCCCATACATACCAGTCGGCCTTGGGGTTGTCGCGGTTCTGGCGGCTTTCCTTGAACCACGGATGGTCGATCGAGGAATGCGAGATCACCTGATCGATGATGACCTTGAGGCCAAGCTCATGTGCCTTGGCAAGGAGGGCGTCGAAATCTTCAAGAGTGCCGAACAGCGGGTTAACGTTGCAGTAGTCCGACACGTCATAGCCCATGTCACGGTCGGGCGAGGTAAAGAAGGGCGAGAGCCAGACCACATCCGCACCAAGCGAGGCGATGTGGGGCAGGCGGGCGGTGATTCCGGGCAGGTCGCCGATTCCATCGCCGTCGCTGTCCTGAAACGACCTTGGATAGACCTGATAGATGATCGCGTCGCGCCACCAGTCCCGCATCGGTAACCCCCCGTTTTCGCCCTGCGCGGGGCGAGTTGATTCTATTTGAACCGGCTATAGCAGGAGATTTCGAAGTTTCAAAACGTTTTGAAGCAGACTTACGAAAGAGTGACGTTACATCAAGGAAAGCCTTGCCAGTATGGACATGAAGGGCTAGCGTCTGCATTTGAAACGCTTTGAACAATGGATCAAATGGCCACTTTGAAGGATATCAGCGCAGAACTCGGGCTGTCGGTGGCGACTGTCAGCCGGGCGCTGAACGGATTCCCCGAAGTGAATGCCCGCACGCGCGACCGCGTGACGGATGCGGCCAAACGGCTGGGCTACAGGCCGAACCGGGTGGCGCAACGTTTGGTCACCGGGCGGTCGGGCATGGTCGGCATGATCGTCAAGCTCAAGGCCGACATGACGGCGGACCAGACGTTCTTTGACGTGATCACCGGGCTGACTGCGGCATTGGCGGCGCGGGACGTCGATCTGGTGCTGGCGGTCGATCAGCATGCCGATCCGACAGCCGCCTATGACCGGATGCTGGAACGCAATGTCGTGGACGGATTCATCCTGAACGCCCCGGTGCAGGACGACGCACGGGTCGCGTTCCTGCAGGACCGCGGGATTCCCTTTGTCGTGCATGGCCAGACGGCGGCCGAGGTTGATTATCCATTTTACGGTATCGACAACTGGGCGGTCAATGCTGATGCAGTGGCGTTCCTGACGGCGCTGGGCCATCGGCGGATCGCGCTTTTGAACGGCGATGTGCGGTGGTCCTATGCTGCGGACCGTCTGACCGGGTTCCGCGACGCGATGGCCGAGGCAGGCTGTCCGGTGCCAGAGGCGTTTATCTCGACCGAACGTCCGTCAGAAAGTTACGGTTACACCGCCGCGCTCGCGATGCTCTCAGGCCGCGCCGGGCCGCGTCCGACAGCGATGATCTGCGGCTCCACCCTGATCGCGGCAGGCGCGCTACAAGCGGCGCGGGACCTGTCTCTTGGTGTCCCGGTTGACCTGTCGGTCGTGGCGCATGATGACGCGCTCCCGCAACTGCGCGCCATCGCCTTTGACCCCGCTCTGACCGTCACCCGGTCGCCGCTCCGCGATGCCTGCAAACCTCTCGCCGATGCGCTGATCGACCATATTGGCGGCGCCCCGGCCAAAGGCCTGCAAACCCTTGTCCGCGCCGAACTGATCGTGCGCAATTCCACAGCCCCCGTCCCAGATACAGGAGTTTCCCCATGGCCCTCGACATGACCGGCAGCGCCCCCGCGCTTGAGGCGAAATCGCTGTCCAAGAGCTATGGCTCTGTCCACGTTCTCCACGACATCAGCCTGTCGATGGGGCAGGGCGAATTCCTGGTGCTGGTCGGCCCCTCGGGCTGCGGCAAGTCCACGCTGCTGAATTGCATCGCCGGGCTTGAAGAGACGACAGGCGGCCAGCTCCTGATCGGCGGGCGCGACGTGACCCAGGAACCGCCCAAGGACCGCGACATCGCGATGGTGTTCCAGTCCTATGCGCTCTACCCGACGATGAGCGTGGCCGAAAACATCGGTTTCGGCATGAAAATCCGCAAGGTGCCCAAGGCCGACATGGACCGCAAGATCGGCGAGGTGGCGCGGCTTTTGCAGATCGACCATCTGCTTGACCGCAGGCCGAGCCAGCTTTCCGGCGGCCAGCGGCAGCGGGTCGCGATGGGGCGGGCTTTGGTGCGCGATCCCAAGCTCTTCCTGTTCGATGAACCGCTGTCAAACCTTGATGCCAAGCTGCGCGTGGAAATGCGGGCCGAGATCAAGCGCCTGCACAAGACGACCGGGGCCAGCATCGTCTATGTGACGCATGACCAGATCGAAGCAATGACGCTCGCCACGCGGATCGTCGTGCTGAAGGGCGGGATCGTCCAGCAGATCGGCACGCCCGAGGAAATCTATGACCGGCCTGCCAATACCTTTGTGGCCGATTTCATGGGCAGCCCGCCGATGAACCTTGTGCCCGCGACCGTGACGGCACAGGGGCTGGATGCGGGTGGCGTGCATATCGGGATGGGGGCGGGGTGGAACCCGGCGGGCCTGCCTGCCAGTGTCACGCTGGGTCTGCGGCCCGAGCATCTGGCGCTGGCCCATGACCGCGTGCCCGACCTGACCGTCGTGCCGACCATGATCGAGAATACGGGGGCCGAGACCTATCTGAGCTTCACGCTTGGCGGCAAGACCGTCACGGCGCGCCTGCCCGGGCGGATGCGCGAGACTGGCGTGGAGTCCGTTGGGCTGACGCTTGACCGGGCAGGGATCTGTCTGTTTGACGCGCAGACGGGGCGCCGTCTGGGGGACTGATGGCTGTCAGGGGTGGACTTGCCCTGCCAGTTCTAGAATGCGGTCCACATCCAGATGCGTTTCCAGATGGACGGCGAGAGCGTCGAGCGTCGCCTCGACCCCGGCGCCGTAGTTGCCCGCTGGTGCCGCGGCTCCGAACTCGCGCAGGAATGCAGCCCGGAACGCGTCCGCTGTAAAGATGCCATGCAGGTAAGCGCCACGGATGCGGCCATCGCGTGAAGCTGCGCCTTCACCCCGGTCCCCGACGCGAAGCCAGGGGCGGGCGCGATCGGGGCCTTCGGTCTGGCCAAGGTGGATTTCGTAGCCCGATACAGTGTCACCTGTCGGGATATAGGTAGCATTGGTAAGCGCGAGACGCTTTTCACGCCCCATAACCGTCGTCACCTCAAGTAGGCCAAGGCCGGGGACAGAGGAAGGCGGGCCTTCGATGCCGTCCGGGTCTTCGATCCTTTGGCCAAGCATCTGATAGCCGCCACAGATCCCCATCACGCGGCCCCCGCGCCGGACATGGGCGTACAGGTCAATGTCCCAACCCTGCGCCCGGAAATGCGCCAGATCGGCGATCGTGGATTTCGACCCCGGGATCAGGATCAGGTCGGCATCGCCGGGCAGGGGGCGGCCCTCGGCCACGATCTCCACGCTGACCTGCGGATCGGCCGACAAAGGGTCAAGGTCATCGAAATTGGCAATCCGGTTCAGACGCGGTACTGCGATCTTCAGAGGCCCGCCGGGGCGGGACCGGATATCCATGATATCCTCTGCCGGAAGCCGCCATGCCCCGCCAAACCACGGCACAACGCCAAGACTGTCCCATCCCGTGCGGTCCGCGATGATGCGCAGCCCTTCGTCAAATAACGTCGGGTCGCCCCGGAACTTGTTGATGGCAAAGGCGCGGATCAACGCCCGGTCATCCTCAGGCAGCACGGCATGTGTGCCCACAAGCTGCGCGATGACACCACCCCGGTCGATATCGCCGACAATCACCACAGGCACCCGCGCAGCGGCGGCAAAACCCATGTTGGCAATATCGCCCGCCCGTAGATTGACCTCGGCCGGGCTGCCCGCCCCTTCGACCAGCACGATATCGCGGCCCTGTCCCAGCCGGTGAAAGCTCTCCAACACGCGGGGCAGAAGATCGGCCTTCATCCGGCCATAGTCGCGCGCCTTCACCGTGGCGAGCCGTTTGCCCTGCACGATGACCTGCGCCCCCACATCCGTTTCCGGCTTGAGCAGGACAGGGTTCATGTCCGTCAGCGGATCAAGCCCCGCCGCCTGTGCCTGCAACGCCTGCGCCCGGCCGATCTCACCGCCGTCGGCGGTTACAGCGGCATTGTTGGACATGTTCTGCGGCTTGAACGGCGCCACCGTCAGGCCACGGCGCACAAGCGCCCGGGCCAGCCCCGCGACCAGCATCGACTTGCCCACATTCGATCCGGCACCCTGAACCATGATGGCTTTGGTCATGTCTGCTTTCCGTGCCTGCGCCGCCCCGCCCGCAGCCATGCTGGCACCCCGCCCCGGATGCAACAAAAAACGCGGCCCCAAGGGACCGCGTTGAAAGTGGTCTTTTGATGCGGTGCCCCGATCAGGCGGCGCGCGCCTCTTCCTCGGCGGCATGGCGGCGTTCGCTTTCCTCGCGCGACAGCGCGACCGAGGTGCGCACACCCTTGCCCACGAATTCCATAAGTCCGGCGACAACGCGCTCGTTCGGGTCGATCCCGGCGCATGACAGCACTTCACGACCATCACGCGACCGCGCCCAGCGGGCGATCTGTTCCGGGCCGTTGCCGTACTTCTTGTCGTCAGCGATGGCATCATCCAGAGCGGCAAGCACAACAGCGGCGAAAAGCTTGCGCGCGCGGTTGCCCTGCTCGTTATTGTAGGCGGTGCCGTCGACGAAATCTCTCATCTTGCTTCCTTTGATCTTTTTGCTCTTGCGGTTCTCAGCGTGGGCGGAATATGCCGATTTGATGACGATTCGGGGCCGCTCATTTCGCATACCACCCATGCGCTGGCTGCATGGGTCATTTCCCCTGCATTCAGCATTTAGTTGCCTTGTCAGGTGAAAACTCCCGAGATATAGGGCCAAACAGGCAAACGGACAACCTGTTGCCATGAATTTGACACGAAGCAGGTCATGCCCAAGATCAACGGTAACGAAATCCGCCCCGGCTTTGTGCTGGAACATGACGGTGGCCTCTGGGTCGCGGTCAAGACCGACCATGTGAAGCCCGGCAAGGGCGGCGCTTTCGCACAGGTCGAACTCAAGAACCTTCGCAACGGGACCAAACTGAACGAACGGTTCCGCTCGGTCGACAAGGTCGATCAGGTCGAGCTTGAGCGCAAGGATCAGCAGTTCCTCTATGAATCCGACGGCATGCTGACCTTCATGGACAACGAAACCTTCGAGCAGATGACGCTGTCGGCGGACCTTCTTGGCGACCGGCGACCCTTTCTGCAGGACGGGATGACCGCCACCATCGAATACTACGGGGAAGAGGCGCTGAACGTCCGCCTGCCGGTCAAGGTCACCTGCCGGATTGTGGAAACCGATCCTGTGGTCAAGGGCCAGACCGCCGCCAACAGCTTCAAGCCCGCGATCCTTGACAACGGCCTGCGGATCATGGTCCCGCCCTTTGTCGGCGCGGATGACGCCATCATCGTCAATACCGAGACGATGGAATATTCGGAACGCGCCTAGGGCATGGCTGTCCTTGCCGATGATCTCAGGGCACTGATCGTCCGGGCGGCCCGCAATGCGGCCCGGGATCAGGTCCTGCCCCGGTTCCGCCAACTTGCCGCGCACGAGATTTCGACCAAATCCGGCCCCGCCGATCTGGTGACCTTGGCCGACACGATGGCCGAAGATCAACTCAAGGCCGAAATCGGCGCGGGTTGGCCCGATGCGCTTGTCGTTGGCGAAGAATCGGTGGCGGGCGACGCGGCCCTGCGGGGGGCCATGGCCACGGCAGAATGGGCCGTCGTGATCGACCCGGTCGACGGCACCTGGAACTATGCCAAGGGCCTCGCGCTCTTCGGCATGATCATCGCGGTGCTGCATCGGGGCGCCCCGGTCTATGGCCTCCTCTACGACCCCGTCCTTGACGACTGGATCGAAGCAGCAGCAGACCTGCCCACGCGTATCGTAATGGCTGGCCGCGACCCCCGTCCCCTTTCCGTGTCGTCAGAAGTGCGTGTCGCCCGGATCAACGGCTATGTCCCGCTCGGGCTTTTCCCCAAGGCGGCTCAGACCCGTATCGTCAAGGAGTTTCCCGACTTCGCCCGGATCTATTCGCTGCGCTGTTCCTGCCACGAATACCGGATGGTGGCTCAGGGCCACGCCGAATTCGTCCTCTCCGGCCCCGTTCCCCACCCTTGGGACCACGCCGCCGGGGTGCTGGCCGTGCAGCAGGCGGGGGGCGTCTCCCGCATGCTCGACGGGCGCGACTATCACGCCGGTATCACCAAGGGCGTCGTGCTCACCGCCGGGACCCAGACCCTCTGGGACGATCTCGCCAGCCGCTTCTCATTTCTGGCCTGAAAGCTAACCGGCCAGCCTGACCGTCGCCTCACCCGCCGTCATCTCGCCCTCGGCCCGGTCAAACCGCAGCCAGGCGATCCCCTCGGCCCCGGCGGTGGTGTAAAGCGTCCCGGCCTCCTTCTCGCCCGCTATGATCGGCGTGCCCGGCACCGCGTCCCCTGCAACCGCCACCCGCACAAGGCCCTTTTTCAACTCGGTCTTGTGCTTCATGCGGGCTGTCACCTCCTGCCCCACATAGCAGCCCTTGCGGAAATCGACGCCATGAAGCCGCTCGAACCCTGCCTCAAGGATATAGGTCTCTGGCGTCAGCTCGATCCCCGTTTCAGGGATCAGATGCGCCACCCGCAGGGCATCCCAGTCGGTCGCATCCGACACATCGTCAGGCCCATAGAACCGCCAGCCCAGCGCCG
>JBGSWJ010000474.1:0-6193 GCA_041752495.1 Rhodobacterales bacterium | reverse complement strand
TTTTCCAACCCGACCGAGAGCGATGCCTACGGCCCCTTCGTCAAGAACCACCTCCGTGCCGTCGCGGCCGGTATGGGCCTCCCCTACGAACTGGTCTCGGGCGATCTGGAAGGCGTCACCTATTCCTCGATCCGGGCCGGGCTGATCGAGTTTCGCCGCCGAGTGGAACAGTTGCAGCACAACGTGGTCGTGCATCTGTTCTGCCGCCCGGTCTGGGATCGCTTCGTGCGCCTGGCGGTGCTGTCGGGCGATCTTCCCGCGCGGGACTTCGACCGCGATCCTGCTGCCTATCTCGGCTGCGAGTGGTTGCCGCCGAAGTTCGACTACGTCGATCCCAAGAAGGACGTCGAGGCAGAGATCCTCGCCATCAATGCCGGTCTCAAAAGCCGCAGGCAGGCGATTTCCGAACGCGGCTACGACGCCGAACAGGTCGATGCCGAGATTGCCGCCGACAAGGCGCGCACTGATGCGCTGGGCCTGAGCTTCGGCACGCCGCCCGCCGCCACGGAGGACATCCCCGATGAATGACACCATCACTCTGCTGACCCGCCGCGCCGACCTGGCACCGGCCAGTGCCGATCGCGGCGCGAGGACCGTAGAGGTGATCTGGTCCACCGGTGCGCCCGTGCACCGCCGCGACATGGCTGGCCCGTATGTCGAACGCCTCAGTGAGAACGGCGGTGCAAAACTCGGCCACGGTAGCGGCGGGATAATCCTGCTTCGGGCGGCGTAAAAACCGGCCACTTTGCTCTTCGTGCAGCAGCATGGAGGGCTTGGAGATCTACACCGTGGAACTCTATCTGAAGGTTCGTCTGGCTTGTGCCGACGGCATGAGCAAGCGCGCTGCGGCGCGCCATTTCAACATTTCGCGCGACACTGTCGACAAGGCCATGGCGTTTTCGATCCCTCCCGGCTACCGGCGGACGGCTCCTGTCAAGCGGCCGAAGCTGGATGGCTTCACCGAGATCATCGACAACTGGCTCGACGGCGACAAGGATGTCCATCGCAAGCAGCACCATACCGCCAAGCGTGTATTCGACCGTTTACGGGCAGAGCATGGTTTCACCGGCGGCTACACGATCATCAAGGATTACGTTCGGGAGCGCGAACGGCGGGGCCAGGAGATGTTCGTTCCGCTGGCCCATCCGCCGGGACAGGCCCAGGCGGATTTCGGCGAAGCCATCGTGGTGATCGGCGGCGTCGAGCAGAGGGCCTACTTCTTCGTCATGGACCTGCCGCACAGCGACGCCTGTTTCGTGCGGGCCTATCCCGCCGCGACGGCGGAGGCCTGGATGGACGGCCATGTCCACGCTTTCCCCTTCTTTGGCGGGGTGCCGCAGTCGGTGCTCTATGACAATGATCGCTGCCTGGTCTCGAAGATCTTGCCGGACGGGACGCGCAGGCGCGCATCGCTGTTCAGCGCCCTGCAGTCGCATTACCTGTTCCGGGACCGCTACGGTCGGCCGGGCAAGGGGAATGACAAGGGCAGCGTCGAGGGGATTGTTGGCTTTACCCGGCGGAACTACATGGTGCCGATTCCGCGTTTTGCCCGCTGGGAGGAATTCAACGCGGACCTGGAGGCCCAGTGCCGCAAACGCCAGAGCGATATCCTTCGTGGCCACAAGGAAATGATCGGCGAACGGCTGCAGCGCGATCTGGCCGCGATGAAGCCACTGCCCGGGGCACCGTTCGAGGCCTGCGATCAGGCAAATGGCAAGGTCAGCTCGCAGTCGCTCGTGCGCTACGACACCAACGATTACTCGGTCCCGGTCGCCTATGGCCATCAGGATGTCTGGGTTCGCGGCTATGTCGACCAGGTCGTGATTGGTTGCCGTGGGGAGGTGATCGCCAGACACCCACGGTGTTACGCGCGCGAGGACGCCGTCTTCGATCCGGTCCATTACCTTCCGCTGATCGAGCGCAAGATCAATGCCTTGGACCAAGCTGCGCCCCTGGCGGAATGGGACTTGCCCGAAGAGTTCCACACCCTGCGCCGCCTCATGGAGGCGCGCATGTTGAAGATGGGTCGGCGCGAATTTGTCCAGGTTCTGCGCCTGCTCGAGACCTTTGGCCTCGATGACCTGCACGGAGCGATCAAGGATGCCCTGCGTTTGCGTGCGGTGGGCTTCGATGCGGTCAAGCACCTGCTGCTCTGTCGCATTGAGCGCCGACCGCCGAAGCTCGACTTGGCAAGCTATCCCTACCTTCCGCGTGCGAATGTGGAGACGACCTCGGCCGCCAGCTACATGGCCCTGATGACGGAGGCGGCGGAATGACAGAGGCCCCGAAGATCCTGCTCGCCCATCATCTGAAGACGCTCAAGCTGCCGACCTTCCTCCGGGAATATGAGAAACAGGCACGCAAATGCGCCGCCGAGGGGCTGGATCACGTCCAGTTCCTCGCCCGTCTGGTCGAACTCGAACTGATCGACCGTGAGAGGCGGATGATTGATCGCCGCATCAAGGCCGCGAAGTTCCCGGCAACCAAGAGCCTCGACAGCTTCGACTTCAAGACGATCCCCAAGCTGAACAAGATGCAGGTGCTGGAACTCGCCCGCTGCGAATGGATCGACAGACGCGAGAACGTCATCGCCCTTGGCCCAAGCGGGACCGGCAAGACACACGTCGCCTTGGGCTTGGGGCTGGCGGCCTGCCAGAAGGGCATGTCGGTCAGCTTCACCACCGCCGCCGCGCTGGTCAACGAGCTGATGGAGGCCCGCGACGAACGCCGCCTGCTGCGCCTGCAGAAGCAACTGGCCGCGGTCAAGCTGCTCATCATCGACGAACTGGGCTTTGTGCCCCTGTCCAAGACCGGCGCCGAACTGCTGTTCGAGATGATCTCGCAGCGCTATGAACGCGGCGCCACCCTGATCACCAGCAACCTGCCGTTCGATGAATGGACCGAGACCTTCGGCACTGAGCGGCTTACCGGCGCACTGCTCGACCGGCTGACGCACCACGTCAACATCCTCGAGATGAACGGCGAGAGCTATCGTCTGGCGCAAAGCCGCACCCGAAAATCCACCGAAACTGCCTGAGCCGACCCGCGCTGGCTTGGCCCTTGAGGGCCAAGGCGGCCAGTCAACCGCCAGCTATCTGGGGAGCGCGGCTGACTGGCCGCCGCCCTTGCGGCGTATGTCACGCCCAAACCCAAAGTGGCCGACTTTTGCGCCGCCCAGTGGCCGGGTTTTGCTCCGCCGTTGACAAACGTGGAATCCCTTGTTGAATATGGGCGCCGATACCGAAGTGGACTGCCGATTTCATCATCTCGTGCTGAGGGTGCAGTCGATGATGTTGCCAATGCCCGAATGGGAAAGCGCAGAAGGATGAAATGGTCGCCAGAAGGGGCTCACCGCGATGCCGTCACGAGGTCTGCTGTCCTCGACGGCCGCCTGACAGGCAATAACAGCAGACGTGCTGCGTGACCGCCATGTCTTGTGCGCTCCCAGAGCGGTTGTGGCGATCCGCCAGACGCATTGAGGCCGCGGCGCTTTCGCGGCGCGCGGGCGATTCCTGGCAGGGTGGCGGTCAGGGTGTTTGCTGGCTGCGCATGCGGGCGAGGACGTCCGTGCCCTGCATCTTCATCCAATGCAGGATGTCGATGAAGATCCAGTTTTCGGCCAGCTTGTCGCCGCAGCGCCGGTAGATGTCGATGACCCGCATGTCGGCGGGGGTGTCGCTGCCGGGCAGGCCCATAAAGCCGCCGCGATGCGTCAGGGTCAGGTTCGGCCAGCCGAAAAAGCCGCCGAAATGCCCCTCGGCCATTTTGCAGATATGGCCGTTGAAGGTGCGGTCGGCAAAGGCAGCGCGGAACGGGCCGGAGTGTTGCTTGGCATAGCGTTCGATGGTGTAGGTGGCGCCGATCCCGGCAGGGCCCCACCACAGCATGTCGTCGTGCCAGGAAAGGGCCAGTTCCTGATCCAGCGTCAGCCCGCTTTTCCAGTTCTCCATCGCGGTCATCATATGGTTGATAGCGGCGAGCGTTGCCGTGCCCTCGGCTGCGTCCTGCGGGCCGTACATCAGTGCGTCATGCGTCATCGGGCCGGGCTGCACCAGATGCGCGCCGGTCTGCGGCGGAAACGGGTTCTGTCCGGCCTGGATCATCAGGTGCGGGATGTCGAAGAACATCGCGGTTTCCACGATGCGGTCGCCCTCCACCCGGTTGAACTCGCAAAAGCGCAGCAGGGTCAGTTTGCCCGTGGGCCGGATGCCCAGCCAGGGCGCATCGAAAAGCCCCATCAGATGGCCCATCTGCACGACCCAGACCGACCCCGCCGGATCATTCTGGTTCACCCCCGCCATGAACACGTCGGCGCGGCGCTGCATACGCGTCAGCGCGGTTTTCAGCGGTTGCCAGAAGAGCTGCGCCACCGCCGCAGGCCCGGTTTGTTCATCAAACGGGTGAAAGCCGCGCCAGAGGTATTCCGGGCTGGTGAACCGGGCCAGCGTATCCGCGGCAGCATCGGGGGCGGCGCGGTCGAGGGCTGCGTGACAGGCGCGCACAAGGGCCTTGGCGCTTTGCAGGTCGGACATTCGGTAGGGTTATCCTTTGACGGCGCCGGCGGTCAGGCCGCTGACGATCTGGCGCTGGAAGAACATGATCATCACGAACAGCGGGGCCGTGACTGACACCACGGCGGCGACGGCGAACATGACGTTGCCCTTGGTCTGCGTGGTGCCGAGGAAGCTTGCGATCTTGGGCACCATGGTCTGATTTTCCTTGGACAGGATCATCGCGGTGACGGCGAAGTCGTTATAGGCCAGCAGGAACGAGAAAAGCCCTGTCGTCACCACCCCCGGCCACATCACCGGGATGATCACATGGCGAAAGGCCTGAAAGCGGTTGCAGCCGTCGACCATCGCGGATTCGTCCAGATCCTTGGGGATGTTCTTGAAAAACGAATGCAGCATCCACAGCGTGAACGGCTGGTTGATCGCCACCAGCACGATGATCGCGGTGGGCAGATGGCCCCAGAGGTTCCACTGAAAGAACACGGGCAAGTAACCCGAAACCAGCGTGATCGGGGGCATGGCGCGGAAGATAAGTGCGATGATCAGCAGCCAGAAGGTATAGCGTTGCGTCGAGCGGGACAGCGCATAGCCGCCCAGCGTGCCGAAGGTCAGCGACACGATCACGACGAACACCACGACCAGCAGCGTGTTGAACGAGGCGTGCCAGAAGCGTTCCTGCACCCAAGCACCGTGAGAGCCTTGGCCGGTGAAGGCCCCGCCGGTTTCGGCCTGGGTCAGCGTGCCGAACAGCGCATTCGCCCAATCGGCCTTGGAGAAGAAATCCCCTTCGACCTTGAACGATCCCCAGAGCGTCCAGATGAAGGGGAAGGCCGCGAGCAGCATCCAGAACACGAGAAAAGCGATGGCGAAAAGGCGCAAGGA
Organism: Rhodobacterales bacterium; assembly: GCA_041752495.1. Taxonomy (GTDB): domain Bacteria; phylum Pseudomonadota; class Alphaproteobacteria; order Rhodobacterales; family Rhodobacteraceae; genus JAPLPE01. Next base: position 800 of record JBGSWJ010000474.1, on the reverse strand, counting down.
TACGGGCTGACGCTGGGCGCGGTTGGTCATGCTATCCCCCTATTTCCGGCCAAAGTCGCGCCAGGTGCGCACCAGCACCGGCGACAGAAGGATGGCCACGCCGATGATGGTCAGCACGGACGTTGCGGCGGCAGACGATAACTGCCGCGTCTCGCCCCCCAGATCGTTGTAGATCGCATAGGACAGCGAGGTTGCATGCGCCTGCGCCGAAAAGCTGACGATCGGTTCGAACACCCGGAAATTGTCCATCAGCTGGATCAGCGCGATGAAGGTGGTCAGCGGCAGCAGATGCGGCAGCACGACATAGCGGATGCGTTCCCAGCGGCTGGCGCCGTCCATCATGGCGCTTTCCAGTGTTTCGGAATTCACCGTCTGAAGGCCCGCGTAATAGACGATGAAGGCGAAAGGGGCCGAGTGCCAGACGCCGTAGACCATCAGCATGATCCACATCAGCGGGGTAGAGGCCTTGACCGAAAGGTTCGGATCGCCCGCTGCCCATTGCAGCGCCGCCCCAATGATGCCGCGCGCGTCGATCATCCAGAACAGGATCAGCGAGCCGACAAGCGGCGTCACGATCATCGGCAGCAGGGTGAAGAAGATCAGCGGGCCGCGTGCCAGCCGGGTGACGGAATTGACCGCGACGGCGATGGCAAAGCCAAGGATGAGCGTCAGCGGGGTCACCACGGCGACATAGGTCAGGGTGAAGAACATCGCCTTGTAGAACGGCAGGTTCAGCAGCCGGCCCAGGAAATCGCCGATCCCGGCAGAGGCGCGCCATGCGGCGCCAACCTCGGCCGTGG
>JBGSWJ010000473.1:0-3677 GCA_041752495.1 Rhodobacterales bacterium | reverse complement strand
GATCGGCTGCGGCAGCGGGTGACCAGCGGATCCGTTCGGTGGCGCAGGGCCGGCCCGGTGCCGCCCCGCAAGAGACGAGGGCGTAGAAGGCGTCGTCCGACAGCTTGCCGATGGTTGTCACGTAATCGGTTTCCATGGCCTGCACGGCCAGAGGCATCAGGGCTGCCAGGGCAAGGGCAGGCCCGCGCATCAGAGAACGCGGCCCGCCACGGCGTCAAGACGGGCGAGAAGGGCAGGGTCGCGCTTGTCGGGCGCGGTCATGATTGCGTGCGACAGGGCACGGTCGCAGCCATGCGGGCAGGGGGCGCGGTCAGGGCCAAGAAGGGACGGCAGGCGGGCGACAAGGGCGCGGGCCTTGTCGGCATTGCCGGTCAGCGTCTTGATGACGGTGGCCACGTCAACGGCGTCATGGCCGGGGTGCCAACTGTCGTAATCGGTGATCATGGCGACCGAGGCATAGCAGAGCTCTGCCTCGCGGGCGAGTTTGGCCTCGGGCATGTTGGTCATGCCGATGACGTCGCAGCCCCATGCGCGGTAAAGGCGGCTTTCGGCGACGGTGGAAAACTGCGGGCCTTCCATCGCCAGATAGGTGCCGCCCCGGTGGACGGTGACGCCTGCATCCCGGGCTGCCTGTTCGGCGGCATCGCCAAGGCGGGGGCAGGTGGGATGGGCAAGGCTGACATGGGCAACACAGCCGGTGCCGAAAAAGGATTTGTCACGGGCAAAGGTGCGGTCGATGAACTGGTCCACGATGACGAAATCGCCCGGTGCCATGTCTTCGCGGAACGACCCGCAGGCCGAGACGGAGAAGAGGTCAGTGACGCCCAGACGCTTCATCGCGTCGATATTGGCGCGGTAGGGGACGGTCGTGGGCGAATGGACATGGCCGCGCCCGTGGCGGGGCAGAAAGGCAATGGGGACGCCGTTCAGGCGGCCGACAAGGAATTCGTCGGATGGCGTTCCCCAGGGGGATTTGACCTTGACCCAGGAGGCCCCTTCAAGCCCGTCGATCTGATAAAGGCCGGAGCCGCCGATGATGCCGATCATGGTCTGCATGGGATTCCCCGCCCGTGTTCACGGGGAAAGCCTAGGGCGTCGGGCGGGTAAGGAAAAGGGTGATGGTGGGCAGGGCGATGGGGTCATTCGCGCCGGATGATCCCGGTCAGGGCGGCGACGCCCAGCGTGGTGACGAACCACCCTGCGGCGATCAGAACCCAGCGGCCCCACCAGAGAACCGAGCCCCACGGGCCGCGATCCTTGGAGGGGGCCCAGGCCTCGGTCTGGCCGAGGTTCAGGATCGGGACGACGAGGTCGACGGCGTAGGCCAAGGAATTGAAGCTGTCCCAGTCCATGCCGGGGGCGTCCTTGGCCGACCACGCTTCGGCGGGGTTCTTCTCGCAGTCTTTGAAGTAGTCGTCGGGCAGGGGGCCGATGCAGTCGGTTTCCATCAGGTCCGTCCAGGCGGGCGAGGTCAGGATGACATCGGAATTGGGGGCAAAGCTGCCTTCGGTCCATGTGGTGGATGCCAGCGCCCACGCGACGGCGAATACTGCCGCCAGTGCCACCAGCGCATTCCATGGGCGATAGCCAAAGCCGACGAGCCAGCGGGACGAGAAATCGACGGCCCAAGAGGCACCGTTTATGGCGGCAATGGTCGGGACGGTGTGATAGGCAATGCGTGTCCCGTCGGGCCGTTGGCGGCGCAGTTTGCGCGCCTCCTGTCCCAGCAGGGTGCGCTGTTCGACCAGCACTGCCCGGGCAGCGGAATCGTGCCCCATCTCGCGCAGGACCTTGGCCAGTTGGCTGTAAGGTTGGGGAAAGAACTCTCCATTCCAGACGGTGCCACGCCGAAGCCAGTCAAGGCGGCGGGGCGCATCGGTGAAGGCGGCGCTGATCCTGTCATAGGTGAAGCCGTCGAGGTAAAGCTGCCCGTCGCCCGACGGCCAGCTTGCCGGATCATCTACAAGATCGCCGACATGGGCCGAAGCCATGTCCAAACCGCCTGCATCAATGGTGACGGCCCGCCAAAGGAAACTTTGGGTCACACGCATCCGCTGCGCGTTGAGCGCAAGTCCCGTTGCCTTGCCGAACCGGCCCTTGACGCAGGCCAACTGCCCGCCGATGGTGGCCCCAAGGAGGCTCACCTCTCCCGTCGCGTGGAAATCGTCGTTCAGAAAGACAGCGCCGGTCACCTGTGCGCCTGATGCGTTAAGCGCAAAGCCGTCTGCGTTCTCAAACCGGCCCTTGACGCAGGCCAGATTCCCGCCGATGCTTGCTTCGGCTAGGCGGACTTGTCCCGTCGCATGGAAACCGTCGTTCAGAAAGACATCGCCGGTCACCTGCACGCCTTGTGCGTTCAGCGCCATGCCCGTTGGGTGGTCGAACCGGCCCTTGACGCAGGCCAACTGCCCGCCGATGCTGGCCCCGAGGAGACGGACCTCTCCCTTCGCGTGGAAACGGTTGTTCAGAAGGACATGTCCGGTCACCTGCACGCCTTCTGCATTCAGTGCTAGGCCGGTCGGGTGGTCGAACCGGCCATTGACGCAGGCCAACTGCCCGCCGATGCTGGCCCCGGACAGGCTGACCCGTCCCGTCGCGTGGAAACCGTTTTGCAGAAAGACAGGGCCATTGACTTTTGCCCCCTGCGCCATAAGGCCGGGCATCAGGCTGCCAGACAGGTTCAGCAGGTCGAACCGGGTTTGCCGTGCGGTGACGGGATCGGTGAAGTGGCAGTTGGCAAGCAACGTCTCCCCATTGGCCCGTGCAAAGCTCAAGTCGAGCGGGCCGGTGATCCATGCGCCCCAAAGCCTCACGCCGTTTGTGTCCACCACGCAGCCCGTATCGCCGCCAAGGATCAGCGTGCGGAGGAGGTCGGCGCGGATGGTGCGGGCGGGGTCTGCTTCTGTGGGTCGTTCGCCATCGCCGAGCCAACACACCTCGCCCACCTGACACGCGGCGACAAGCTGGCGTTCAGCCGGGGTTGGGGCGTCGTCCCCGGTCTGGGCCAGAAAGGCTGTGATGTCGCGGATTCTGGCCAAGGTTGCCCCTTTCTGTCGGGGTCAGTCTGGCGGGGGCGAGGGTTTGGGGCAAGGGTGGATGGTGTCAGGCGGATGTGGAAGAGGGGTGGGATGCGCAGGGGCGGGGCACATCAGGACCTGAACAAATGGTGAACATTTATTTGTCTGACGCCCGATCCTGTGCTATGGCCGGGTCGTCACGAAAGCGGAGGACAGGATGACCACAGCCCCCTACAGCGGAGGTTGCCAGTGCGGCGCGGTGCGGTTCGAGGCCGAGCTTGATCTGGAGCGGGTGGTGACCTGCAACTGTTCGCGGTGCCAGCGGCTGGGATCGGTGCTGACCTTTACGCCCCGGACGCAGTTTCACCTGCTGCAGGGCGAAGACGCGCTGACCGCCTATCAGTTCAACAAGCGGGTCATCACCCATCTGTTCTGCGCGACCTGCGGGATCGAGACGCATGGGCTGGGCGAGATGCCCGACGGGACGCCGATGGCGGCGGTCAATGTGAACTGTCTGGATGGGGTCGATCCCCGGGCGCTGACGCCTTATCATTTCGACGGGCGGAGCGCCTGACAGGGATTATGCGCGCGATTTCCCGTGGCGGCCCCGGTGGCTGACCGCCGGGGCTCTGCCCCGGACCCCGAGGTATTTGAGAGACA
>JBGSWJ010000472.1:0-5820 GCA_041752495.1 Rhodobacterales bacterium | reverse complement strand
GCAAGGTCGGGGTGGGCGCGGAGGACGCCGAGGCGTTCCTCGGGCGTGGCGCTGCGGAACATGCGGGTGAGCGCATTGTGCAGGCCCGTGGCGGTGTCGTGCACGGGGCCGAGTTCGAGGTCGAAGGCCCGTTCCGCGATGAAAGGAGAGTGTTCAAAGATCGAGCCGTAGCGGGTGACAAAGGTTTCGCGGTCCAACTCGCTCGGGCGTTCGCGGCGGTGATGGGGGTTGGTCGCGGCCCAGTGGGCTGCGATGTCGCCACGGGTCGCGAACCAGACATCGCCCTTGGCTTTCGCGTATTCAAGGAAACGTTTCAGTCCCGCGATCTTGCCCGGGCGGCCGATCAGGCGGCAGTGCAGGCCGATGGAGAACATGGCTCCGCCTTCGGCATGCAGCGTGTCGAGGCTGTCCTTGAGGTAGCTTTCGAACTGGTCGCTGGTGATGTACCCCGGTGCTGTGGCAAACCGCATGTCGTTGGCTTCGAGCGTGTAGGGGATGACGAGCTGATCCCGCGCGCCATATTCGCGCCAGTAGGGCAGATCGTCGTCATAGGTGTCCGAAATCCAGTCGAACCCGCCTTCTTCGGCGGTAAGGCGGACGGTGTTGACCGAGCAGCGGCCGGTATACCAGCCTTTTGGCCTATCACCGACAACCTCGGTATGGAGGCGGATCGCCTCCGCGATCTGGCGGCGTTCCTCGTCCTCGGGCATGTCGCGGTGTTCGACCCATTTCAGCCCGTGGGATGCGATTTCCCAGTTGGCCGATTTCATCGCGGCAACCTGTTCCGGTGAGCGGGCGAGGGCAGTCGCCACGCCATAAATCGTGACGGGCAGGTCCATGCCGGTAAAGAGGCGGTGCAGCCGCCAGAACCCGGCGCGGGCACCGTAGTCGTAGATTGACTCCATGTTCCAGTGGCGCTGACCGGGCCAGGGGGCGGCTCCGGCGATGTCACTGAGGAAAGCCTCGGACTGCCCGTCGCCGTGGAGGATGTTGTTCTCGCCGCCCTCTTCGTAATTGAGGACGAGGGACACGGCGACGCGCGCGCCGTTCGGCCAGCGGGCGTCGGGCGGGGTGGGGCCGTAGCCGATCATGTCGCGGGGGTAACGGGTGGGCATGGGCGAAAACTCCTTGGCCCCTGAATCTTGGCCTCCAAATCACTAGTCCCTAGGGGCCGGGGGTTGCAAGCCGCAGGTGCGCGGGTTCAGGATGGCGGAAACGACGGAGGGTGCGATGGCCGAGGGGTTTCTGACGACGCATGTGCTGGATACCGCGCAGGGATGCCCTGCGGCGGGTGTGAAGATCATGCTCTACAAGGTCAGCGGCAACAGCCACCGCAAGATTGCCGAGACGGTGACCAATGCAGACGGGCGGACGGATGCGCCGATCCTGCCTGCAGGCAAATTCGTGCCGGGGGTTTATGAGCTGGTGTTCTGCGCGGGGGACTATCTGCGGGCCACGAGGCAGGCTTTGCCCGACCCCCTGTTCCTTGACGAGGTGCCGATCCGGTTCGGGATGGCCGAGGATGCACATTACCATGTGCCGCTCTTGCTGTCGCCGTTTGGGTATTCGACGTACCGGGGGAGTTGAAGTGGTGCGGGCTTGTCCTAAGGGTCCGACTTCCCATATCAAGGTAATGCGGTTGCAGGGAAATTGCGCGCCGGACGCTTGGGAGTGATGATGGGTCAATCGGGAAACAAGGACGGAACGGTTCTGGAAAAAGTCCCGGGAGGCACGATCAAGCGGGATGCAAGGACCGGCAAGTTCCGCGAGGTCCGAAGCGAGTCGGGTGTGTTCCGGGGAAGTGCCAAGACACACGACGTCCTGCGGGATGTGTCGGCCCGCAGGGAGGCTGCATTGAAGCGGCTTGCGGATCGCTAAGGCGCATTACCGTGTGACGCTGGCTGATGCGCTTGAGGCGCATGATAACGCTGTTGGTTTCGGCGGGCGTAACGGCATTTCGAGCCTTCACCTGATCGAATCCGCGATCGCGCGGCCATATTCTGGCTATCATCGCCCGCTCCACCGCAAGGCCGCCGCACTTCTTGAAAGCATGGTTGGCAACCACGGCTTTGTTGATGGAAACAAGCGGACCGCTTGGTTTCTTGTCGAGATCCTGATCCGCCGGAGCGGTTATCGCCTCGACATCCCCGATGATGAGCCGATTGACGATCTGGTCGTTTCTGTCGCCGACGGCGAGACAGGGTTTGACGATCTGGCCGGATGGTTTCAGGCGCGGTTGGTCCGGGACTAGTCTTGCCCGAAAGAGAGGCGGTATGCCCGCGACCGGGCTTTCCTAGTAGTCAGGGCGATGAAAGGCCCGCCCGGGGTTGACGTCGCGGGGTGGAGCGGTTCGAGTGATCCAAAACGTTCCGGGGACAGACGATGACCTATGAAACTGCGCTTTTGCTGAGCTGGGCCGAGTTTGCCGTGCGGTGGGTGCATGTCATCACGGCCATCGCGTGGATCGGGTCGTCGTTCTATTTCATAGCACTCGATCTGGGGCTGCACCGGGACCGGAACCTCGCCTCGGGTGCGGATGGCGAGGAATGGCAGGTGCACGGGGGCGGGTTTTACCATGTGCAGAAATATCTGGTGGCCCCTGCGGCCATGCCGTCCGATCTGATCTGGTTCAAATGGGAAAGCTACTGGACCTGGATGTCGGGGTTCAGCCTGTTGGTGCTGGTCTATTATCTGGGGGGCGAGTTGTTTTTGATCGACCCCAATGTGCTCGACATTCCGGTCTGGCAGGGGGCGCTGATTTCCATGGCGTCGCTGGCATTCGGGTGGATCGTCTACAACACGCTTTGCAAGCTGTTTGTGAACCAGAATCCGACGGTTCTCATGGTTGCACTGTTTGGCGTGATCGTGGGGATGGCGTTCTTTTATGTGAACGCGTTCACGGGGCGGGCGGCGCTGCTGCATCTGGGGGCGTTCACGGCGACGATCATGTCGGCCAATGTGTTCTTCATCATCATGCCGAACCAGCGGATCGTGGTGGCCGACCTGCAGGCGGGGCGCAAGCCCGATGCGAAATACGGCAAGATCGCCAAGCAGCGCAGCACGCATAACAATTATCTGACGCTGCCGGTCATCTTTCTCATGCTGTCGAACCATTATCCGCTGGCCTTTGCGAGCGACTGGAACTGGGTCATCGCCTGCCTTGTGTTCCTGATGGGGGTCACGATCCGGCACTGGTTCAACACGACCCATGCGCGCAAGGGGCGGCCCTACTGGACCATCGGCGCGACCGTTGTGCTGTTCATCCTGATCGTGAAGCTGTCGATGCCCAAGCCCTTTGTCTATTCGGACGAGGTGCAGATCATGTCACCTGCCGCCGAACGCTATGCGGCGGCCGAAGGGTTTGATCAGGTGACGGAAATCGTGCTGGGCAACTGTTCCATGTGCCACGCGCCCGAGCCGGGCTTTGCCGGGGTTCACTGGCCGCCCAAGGGGGTGATGCTGGACACGCCGGACCAGATCGCCACCCACGCGCAGCAGATCTATCTGCAGGCCGGGGCGAGCCATGCGATGCCGCCTGCGGTGGCGAATTTCATGGATGCCGAGTCTCGCGCCATCATCCGCGCCTGGTTTGAAGGGGCGCGGTAGCTGTATTCTTTGGCCGCAGACTGCCGTTCGGTACGGAGGTTGGTTTAAATGCGGCTGAGTGACTGTCACGGCTTTCCCGATTTCCGGCGTCTGGCCAAGCGGCGGCTCCCCTCGCCGATCTTCGACTATATTGAGGGTGGATCGGACGACGAGAACAGCCTGAGGCGGAATGTGGCGGCTTATGAGGCCTGCGATCTGGTGCCCAATGTCCTGCGGGGCGTGAAGGACATTGATCTGTCGGTGACGGTGATGGGGCAGAAGCTGGACCTGCCAGTCTATTGTTCGCCGACCGCCTTGCAACGCCTGTTCCACCACGACGGCGAACGGGCTGTGGCGGCGGCGGCGTCGAAGTTTCGTACGATGTTCGGGGTGTCGACCCTCGGTACGGTGAGCCTTGAGGAGGTGCGGCGGCACAAGGGCCCGCAGGTCTATCAGTTCTATTTCCACCGGGACCGGGCGCTGAACACCGCGATGATCGCCAAGGCGAAGGCGGTGGGCGTGGATGTGATGATGCTGACGGTGGACAGCATCACCGGCGGCAATCGGGAACGCGATCTGCGGTCGGGGTTCGTCATCCCGATGCGGCTGACGCCCCGGTCGGTGCTTGAATTCGCGCTGAAACCGCGTTGGGCGATCAACTATGCCACGCATGAGAAGTTCCGCTTGCCGCAGTTGGAGGAACATATCGACATCAGCGGCGATCCGATGACGATCAGCCGCTATTTCACCGAAATGCTCGACCCTGCGATGAACTTGGACGATGTGGCGGCCATGGTGCGGGACTGGAACGGGCCGTTCTGCCTGAAAGGGGTCATGTCGGTCGCGGATGTGCGGCGGGCGGTCGATATCGGCTGCACCGGGATCATCCTGTCCAATCATGGAGGGAGGCAGCTTGACGGCGGGCGGAGCGCCTTTGACCAACTGGCCGAGGTGGTGGATGCCGTGGGCGACCGCATCGACGTCATGATGGACGGCGGCATCCAGCGGGGGAGCCATGTGCTCAAGGCGCTGTCTTTGGGGGCCAAGGCGGTGGGGATCGGGCGGCTGTACCTTTATGCGCTGGCGGCGGCCGGGCAGGCGGGGGTGGAGCGGGCGCTGACGCAGATGCGGACGGAACTGGTGCGGGACATGCGGCTGATGGGGTGCCGGTCGGTCAGTGACCTGTCGCGCGGAAATCTGCGGTTCCGGTAAGGGCGGCTTTGGCTGAAATGCAGCAAAGAAAGATGAGTATTTAGAGAACAAAGTAACCAAAGCCTTGTTACTTTGTTCTCCAAATACTCATCTTTTGGGGCAAGGCCAAAGCTTACGCCGCGGTGGGCGCCTCGAAATGCCATTCGGTGATCTGGCGGTAGACCTCTCCCGGGTTCAGCGCGATCGAGGGGAAGGCCTGGTGGTGCGGGGCGTCGGGCCAGCGCTGGGCTTCGATGGCAAGGCCCTGATGCAGCCCGGGGCCGGGGGCGTGGGTGTGGCCGCCGTCATAGATCTGCACGCCGGGTTCGGTGGTGGAAACCATGAGCGAGACGCCGGAAGTGCCTTTGAGCCAGAGGACAGGGCGCAGCATGGTGGGCTGGTCGGAGAGGCAGAAGTTGTGGTCGAGCGGGGGTGTTGTGGCATCGCCGGGGGTGATTGGCCGGCCGTCGCGGAAGTCAAAGGGCGTGCCCGCGACGTGGCGGATTTCGCCGGTGGGGATCGTGCCTTCGCCGACGGGCGTATAGGCGTAGGCATCGACGCGCAAGGAATGGCCGGCCCAGGTGGGCGTACCGTCGAGGTTCCAGTAGCTGTGGTTGGCGAAGTTCAGGATCGTGGGCTTGTCGGTGGTGCCCGTCACCTCCATCCGGAGCGTGCCGGGGGCGGTGAGGAGGAAGCGCGCGGTGATCTGGCGGGTTCCAGGGAAGCCGCCTTCACCATCGGGCAGGGTGAGTGCGAGGGTCACGTGGCGGGCGGAATGGTCAACGACCTGCCAGAGTTTGGCATAGGTCCCGACCGAGGCGGAGTGGAGGATGTGTTTGCCATTCTGATTCGCCTCGAACCGGTATTCCGTACCGTCAATCTCGGCGCTCGCGCCGCCGATGCGGTTGACGACGGGGCCGACGAGGGCGCCGAAATAGTTCATGCGGCCTTCGTAATCGGCAAGGTCGGGCGAGGCGAGCGTCAGGTTCCGGTCCACCCCGGCCAGGCGGACGTCCTGCAGCACCGCGCCCCGGTCAAGCAGGC
>JBGSWJ010000471.1:0-2550 GCA_041752495.1 Rhodobacterales bacterium | reverse complement strand
CGCGAAAACATCGCCATCCCCATGCTCGCCCGCCTGCGCAACTGGGGCCCCATCCCGATGCGGCGCGAAGCCGAAACCATCACCGCCGCCATCGAACGCCTCCAGATCGACACCCGCGCGCAGGGCGAAGTGCGCAGGCTCTCGGGCGGCAACCAGCAAAAGGTCACGATCGCCCGGTGGGTCGCCTCGGGCGTGGGCACGCTCCTCCTCTTCGATCCCACGCGCGGCATCGACGTGCGCACCAAACGCCAGATCTACACACTTGTCCGCGACATGGCAGGGCAGGGGGCGGCGGTGTTGTTCTACACGTCCGAGCTTTCGGAAATCCCGCAGGCCTGCGACCGCGTCGCCGTCATCTTCAATGGCCGCCTTGTGGAAATCATGGACGCGGCCGAGGCAGACGAACCCCGCCTCATGCGCGCCGCCTATGGCCTGACCTCCACGGTGCCCGCATGATGCGCCTTGTCCAAAGGAACGGCTGGGTCGCGGGCCTTCTGGTCCTGCTCGTTCTCCTCCTGATCGCCACCAAGATCATCCAGCCCGATTTCGGCACCTCGGGCCTTGAATCCCTCGGCCGCGCCGCCGTCCCCTTTGCCTTCGCCACCGCCGCCATGGCCATCGTCGTCATCGCAGGCGGCATCGACCTCTCCATCGCCGCGATGATGGCCGTCTGCAGCGTCACTGCCGCCCGCCTCATGGTCGGGGCAGGGGACGGTGAGACTGTCCTGATCGTGATCCTCGTCCTCGCCCTCGGCGCACTCATGGGCGCGATCAACGGCGCGATGGTCGTTCTGACCCGCGTCCCCGATATCGTCGTGACCCTCGCCATGCTTTTTGTCTGGGAAGGGACCGCACTCCTCATCCTCAACACGCCGAGCGGCGCCGCCACTCAATGGCTCCGCGACCTCATCCTCGGCAGCCTGCCCATCCCCGGCCTTGACGGGATCATCCCGAAGTCCTTCGTCTTTGTCGTGGTCTGCCTGATCCCCTTCTGGTGGATCATGCACCGCACCAAACTCGGCCTCTCGATCTATGCCGTGGGCAGCGACCCGGTCGCCGCCTTCCGCTCGGGCGTGCCCATCGGCCGCACCCGCATCGCGGCCTACAGCCTCGCGGGCGTCCTCGCCGCCCTTGGCGGCCTCTCTCTCACCATGAGCACCGGGATCGGCGAACCCATCCCCGGCCCCTACCTTCTGGCCAGCGTCTCGGCCGTCGTGCTGGGCGGCGTGGCGCTTTCCGGTGGCAAGGGCGGAATCATCGGGCCGATCATCGCCGTCCTCATCCTCCGCCTTGTCCGGATGGACCTGACGCTCATGTCGGTTGACCCGAACGTAACCACCATCGTCGAAGGCACGATCATGGTTGTTGTCGTGATGCTGGGCGGCATTCTGGCCATGAAAGGACGAAGGTCATGACCACCACCGTCTCAACCGGCCAAAGGATCGGGCGCTTCCTGCGGGACAACCCGCTCATCCCGCTGATCCTTCTCCTCCTCGTCCTTGTCGCGATCCTCGAAATCCGTCAGCCGGGCATCGTCAACGAACGCTGGATCGGCAACACGATCAAGTTCGCCATCCCGCTCGCCATGCTCGCCGCCTGCCAGACACTCACCATGTACACCGGCGGGATCGACCTCTCGGCCAGCGTCGTGGCCACCATCGTGGCCTTTGTCATGGCAACCCAGGTGCCCGTCATCGGCACCGGCCCCGGCATCCTGCTCGCCCTGGTCCCCGCAGTCCTGATCGGCCTCCTGAACGGGTTCGGCGTCGGCATCTGCCGCGTCCACCCGCTCATTATGACGCTCGGCACCGGGCTGATCGGCACCGGCTTCCTCCAGGTCTACCAGCGCACCGTGATCGCCTCGGGCTCGGTCGTCCCCGACTCTCTCCAGTGGCTTGGCACCGGCCGCACCTTCGGCGCACCCAACGCGCTCATCGTCTTCATCCCCTTCGCCATTGCCATCCTGTTTATCCAGAACCGCACCGGCTTTGGCCGCCTCCTCTACGCGCTCGGCTCCAACGAAAAGGCCGCCCGCCTCTCGGGCACGCGCTCATGGCAGGTCTATCTCGCGCTCTACACCCTCTCGGGCCTGATCGCAGGCATCACCGGCCTGCTTTACGTCGGCCTGATCAAGGCCCCCTCGCTCTCGCTCGTAGAACCCCTGATGCTTCCTTCCGTTGCCGCAGCCGTGATCGGCGGCACCTCGATCTTTGGCGGCAGGGGCAGCTATTCGGGCACCATTGTCGGGGCGCTGATCCTCACCGTCCTCGGCACCATGCTCACGCTCCTGCAAATGCCCGAAGGCGGCCGCCGCATCCTCTTTGGCGCGATCATCCTTGCCCTGACAGCAATCTATCTCCGCATCACCGACCAAAGCTGACCCGGGGCCTGCGCCCAAGGCATCGCCGGGATCACTCCCACTCGATTGTCTGAATCTCGCATAAGTGTTTGAAAACTCGATGGTAAGTACCCGGTCTGACGGTCATTCTCCGACTGTGAGGCCGTCAAAATGCTACGCTTTTGATTTCATTGAAAAAACTGCCAGAAAAA
>JBGSWJ010000470.1:0-7021 GCA_041752495.1 Rhodobacterales bacterium | reverse complement strand
GCACGCGGCCGCGGCGATCTTGACCGACCTTGCTTTGCCATCGACGTCCCCGCGAACGGCTACGCGTGGTGGTATGTCGACGGGATCAGCGATGACGGGACGCGCGCCGTCTCGGTCATAGGGTTTATCGGGTCGGTCTTTTCGCCTTGGTATGCGTGGTCGGGGCGGAAATTCCCCGCGAACCACTGCTGCATCAACGTGGCGACCTATGGCAAAGGCGGCCGTTTCACGATGACCGACCGGGGGCGGCAGGCGCTGCGGGCGACGCGTGACGCCCTTCAGGTCGGCCCCTCCGCGATGCGGTGGAAAGGCGAACGGCTGGTGATCGAGGTGGACGAAATCTCCGGCCCCCCCGTCATCTCCCGAGTGCGTGGGACGATCACGCTGATCCCTTCGGCCCTGACGTCGGTCGAACTGCCTCTGACTCCCGACGGGGCGCACGTCTGGCGGCCCTTTGCACCCAAGGCCCGGATCGAGGTCGATCTTGAAGCACCGGGCTGGCAATGGTCCGGCCACGGCTATTTCGACAGCAATTTCGGCACCCGCGCCCTTGAACAAGACTTCCGGTTCTGGACATGGGGGCGCTACCCGACCAAGGACGGCGCGATCTGCATCTATGACGCGACCCGGCGCGACGGGTCAGAGCTTGAGGCGGCGGTGGCGTTCGACGATCATGGCAACGCAAGAATGACCTCTGCCCCGGCAAGGAAGGCATTCAAGCGATCCCTGTGGCAGGTCAGGCGGGAAACGCGGGCCGATCTGGGCACCGTGCCGCGTCAGGTACTGGGGATGCTCGACGCCCCCTTCTATTCCCGCTCAGCCGTGCAGACGCAGATCAACGGCGAAACCGTGACCGGCGTGCATGAGGCGCTTGACCTTGACCGCTTCCGGTCACCGTTTCTCAAGCCGATGCTGGCGGTCCGGGTGCCAAGGCGGGCGGGCTGGACGTTTGAGGCATGAGCGAAGGTGGGGTTTCACCCACCCTACACATCGCGGCCAAGGCTCCGTAGGGTGGCCGGGATATTCATTCTGAAAGCCCGTCATGTCGCTGATTCCCGTTTTCGATGGCCATAACGATTTCCTGCTTCGCCTCCTGAACGACCCCGCCCGGCGTGACGCGATCTGGACCGAAGGCGACGGGACCGGGCATCTTGACCTGCCCCGGATGCGCAAAGGCGGCTTTGCAGGAGGCATGTTCGCCATCTACATCCCTTCGCCCCGCGACGACCCGGCCGAGGCGCTGGATGCCTCGATGGACGAACCACCCTATGACCTACCCCTGCCGCGCCTGATTGACCAAAAGACGGCGCAACCCATCGCGCTGGCAATGGCGGGCCATCTGCTGGGCATGGTGCGCGCGGCACCGGACGACATCGCCCTTTGCCTGACGGCTGCCGACATCGACACCGCAATGGCCGCAGGCCGCATCGCGGCTGTCATGCATATGGAAGGGGCCGAGGCGATAGGGCCGGACCTTGATGCCCTGCATCTTTTCCATGCGTTGGGCCTGCGATCGCTTGGCCCGGTCTGGAGCCGGCCGACAGTCTTCGGCCATGGCGTGCCATTCCGCTATCCGGGATCGCCGGATACCGGTCCGGGGTTGACCGATGCCGGGAAACGCCTGATCCGGGAATGCAACCGGCTGCGGATTCTGATCGACCTGTCACATCTGAATGCCCAGGGCATGGACGACGTGGCCGCGATCACTGACGTCCCGCTCGTGGCGACCCATTCAAACGTACATGCCATCACCCCATCCACTCGCAACCTGACCGACCGGCAACTTGACATGATCCGCGACACGGGCGGCATGGTCGGGCTGAACTTCGCGACCGTGTTTCTGCGGCCCGACGGGCGGCAGGACCCGGATACAGGCTGGGACCCGGTCCTGCGGCACCTTGACCATCTGATTGGGCGATTGGGTGAGGATCACGTCGGCTTTGGATCAGACTTTGACGGGGCCACCGTGCCGGATCAGATCAAGGATGTGACAGGGCTTCCGGCTCTGATAGACGCCTTGCGGGCGCATGGTCTGGATGAACCGCTTCTGCGCAAACTGGCCCATGAGAACTGGATCGCCACCCTGCGCCGGACCTGGGGCTCATAGCCCATTCCGGACGCTCTGCAATGCTGCGAATTCCGGCCGGATGTCATCGACCGGCAACCTCTCACAACTCGGCCGTCTTGATCGGAACGACCCCGGGATTCAGCCGCGCCATTTCCACGTTCAGCGCAGCAGCGATGCAGACCCAGATCATGTAAGGCGTAAAGGCCAGACCAGCCCAGAAATCCAACTGATAACTCGTAATCGTCGCCCCGAGTACCGAAAGCCACAACCCGGCCATCACCGGAAGCGAGCCCTTGAGCTGCCGCAGGCCAAAGAACAGCGGCGTCCAGAGAGTATTGAACGCGATCTGCATGGCCCAGAAGGCCATCGCATAGGCATTGCCATCCAGAACGGCGATCCGGGCACCGGCAAAGGAAATCAGGACATAAATCGACGTCCAGGCGACAGGAAACACCCAGTTCGGCGGCACCCAGCTTGGCTTTTTCAGGGATTTGTACCACGGACCGGTGGGGAACATGGCCCCCGTCGTTGCGGCCGCAAAACAAGCGATCAGGAAGATTGCAAAAAGGGTAATATCCATGATGTCGCGCCTTTCAGGCCATAACGCGACCATCGTCCCTGCGACAACTGGCAGGAAGTCCGATCTCGTCTTTACCTATGCGCCTTGCTGACCTCTTCCAAGTGACCTTTCGCGCGCCTTCAGGTCTGCTAGGATATCCAGCAGCGCAACCGTCCGCCCGCGATGCGGTTTTGTGCGGGCTGCCGAATCGACAAGGAATGCAACCTCGGGCAGCGGTTTGGCAAAGACCACCGCCGACGTGGGCGAGACGCGGTTCAGCGATGCCCGCGTCGTGGCCTGCGCCATCCAGCCGATCTTTTGCGTCGCATTGGTCCGGGCCCGTCGCGAGATGGAATCGCAACCGTTCCGACGCACCTCAGTCCCGATTCCGGCATAGATCAGGCGCGCGGCCCAGATCCCCATGCGGGCATTTGCGGGCAAAAGCTTGATCCCCGCTTCGGACCGCAGATAGAGCCTATCGGCTTCGGAAAGTAACCGCGCCACCATGCGGCGGATTTCATCGGTCGCCTGCGGATCAGCGAGGAAGACCTCGGGATCAACCCCTACCTCGCGCAGCCAATCGAGAGGCAGGAACAGCCGCCCCGCACGCGCATCCTCACCCACATCACGCGCAATATTGGTCAGTTGCATTGCAACGCCCAGATCGCAGGCGCGGGCCAGGGCATGGGGATCACGCACCCGCATCAAGACGCACATCATGGCGCCCACGGCACTCGCCACACGGGCGGAATAGTCGCGGACACCAGACAGCGTCTCATATCGCCGCCCGACGGCATCCCATGCCAGCCCTTCCAGCAGCGCCTCGGGCAAGGCGCGGGGCATGTCGAACTCTTCGATGATCGCGGCAAAGGCCCGATCCTCGGGTGTGTCACGCGGCGTGCCCGCATAGGCAAGGTCAAGCCGTTCAGTCAGCGTCAGAACGGCCCTTTCCTTGTGCCCGCCTTCGTCCACCTCGTCATCCGCCAGCCGGCAGAAGGCGTAAAGCACCAGCGCCGGATCGCGCACTGACGACGGCAGCAGGCGCGAGGCCGCATGAAACGACAGTGACCCGGTCCGGATCGCGTTCCGGCAATGGGCCAGATCGTCAGCGCGGACCTTTGACGTCATTCGGCAGCCATCCTCATCTGCGGGACATAGGGCGCGTCGGGCACGAGTTGCGCCAGAACCTTGGCACTCGACACTACACCGGGCAGACCCGCGCCGGGATGCGTCCCCGCACCGACAAGGTAAAGCCCCCTTGCCTCCTCGCTCACGTTTTGCGGCCGGAACCATGCGCTTTGCAGAATTCGCGGTTCGATGGAAAATCCGGCGCCAAAGGGCGACAGATACCGGTCACGGAACGTCTCGGGCGTAAAGACCTCGCTTGCCGTAACATGCTCCCGGAACCCCGGGATGATCTTGTCCAGTTCGCGGGCCATCTTCTCGCGATAAATCGGCTCTTCACGGGCCCAATCGACCGGATTGTCATGGTCCAGATTGGGCACCGGCGACAACACGTAGAAAGTGTCATCCCCTTCAGGTGCGGCAGTCGGGTCCGTCACGGTTGGGCGATGGATGTAAAGGCTCATGTCATCGGCAAGCTTGCCCTTGATGAAGATGTCCTTCAGCAACCCTTCATAACGCGCCGCGCTGACAATCGTGTGGTGGCCAAGGTCGGGCCACATGTCCCGCGTTCCCTTTGTGCCAAAGTACCAGACGAACAGCCCCATCGACCAGCGACGGCTTTCCATCTTCCGGTCAGTCCAGACCTTGCGCGGACGATTGCGCAGCAACCGCGTATAGGTATGCCCCGAATCCGCATTGCTGATGACAAGCGGCGCAGGGATCTCTGTCCCGTCGGCCAGCCTGACACCCGCCGCCCGATCGCCGTCGAAAAGGATCTCGTCCGCCTCGACCCCAAGCCGGACAGCGCCGCCCTGCGACCGGATCACCTTGACCATGGCGTCGGCCATCGCCTGCACGCCGCCCATCGCATAATGGACGCCGTATTTCTTCTCCAGATAGCTCACCAGCCCGTACATCGACGTGACGTTCAGCGGATCGCCCCCGATGAACAGCGGATGAAACGATAGGGCCATCCGCAAACGCGGGTCGCGCACGCGGCTCTTGGCCATGCCAAAGATCGACCGGTCGGCGCGCAGCCAGGCAAAGGTCGGCAGGACCTTGATCGTTTCCCAGATGCGGTGCATCGGCTTGGCGACCATTCCTTCATAGCCCACGATGTAGCGGCGATAGCTGTCCTTCAGGAACTTCCTGTAGCCCTTCACATCCGCCGGGTTCAGCCGGGTCACTTCGGCGATCATCCGGTCAGTATCGCCCGACGCGCTGAAATGCGAACCATCGGGCCAGCGGATTTCATAAAACGGGTCAAGCGGCCGCAGATCGACGTCCTTGCGGAAATCCCGGCCACAAGCGGCCCAAAGCTCTTCGAATACCTGCGGCGCGGTGACGATCGTCGGGCCAAGATCGAATCGGTGGCCGTCCTTGGTGATGGACGACCCGCGCCCGCCTGCACGATCCAGCCGGTCAAGGACTGTCACCTGCCACCCCTTGGCCCCCAACTGCATCGCCGCAGCAAGCCCGCCAAGCCCAGCGCCGATGACGATGGCATGATTGGCGACCGAGTCTATTGTGAAATGTGTCAACATAACCTGACAGTATCGCCACCTCTCTGGTCTGACAATCCATTCGTTTGGTGATCTCATCGTGACTTCAGGCCGCGGAGTCTTCATTTCTATTGTGCAAATCCCCGGATAGCCGTTCCAGGCTCGGGACTTCACCGCGACATCGCGGCATCTTCCCAAACCCCCATCAATCTGTCAGGATAAGTTGACACTTCCGGGAAGTCCCCAACGTGACTCAAGCTGTGAGCCTTTCCCTGTTCCGCTTTGGCGGCATTGGCGCCCGCCTTTGGGCACTGGGCCAGATGGGCCTTGCCCGCGCCGCGATGGCACGAACACCGGATATCGGGTTCTGGAAACTCTGCGGTTCCGGCACGGGCGAAGGCTTTACCCCGATTCCCAACACCGCCGTCTATGCGATCCTCGCCACCTGGCCCGATGCCGAAACGGCCCGCAAACGCGTCGCAACTGCCCCCGTCTGGCGCAGTTACCGTGACCACGCCAAAGAAAGCTGGACCGTCTTCCTGACCCCCACCCAGTCGCGTGGCGAATGGTCGGGGGTTGCCCCGTTTGAACCCGAACCCGCCCCGCACGGCGGCCCGTTGGCCGCCCTCACCCGCGCCACAGTCAAACCCGGCGTAGCCGCAAGGTTCTGGAAACGCGTCCCCAACATATCGGCCGTGATCGGAACCGATCCGAACGTCGCCTTCAAGATCGGCATCGGCGAAGTG
Source organism: Rhodobacterales bacterium (assembly GCA_041752495.1). Classification (GTDB taxonomy): domain Bacteria; phylum Pseudomonadota; class Alphaproteobacteria; order Rhodobacterales; family Rhodobacteraceae; genus JAPLPE01. Next base: position 1,021 of record JBGSWJ010000470.1, on the reverse strand, counting down.
CCGCTCCTCCATCAGGTCACCTTCTCGATCTGGCCGTCGGAAAAGGCCATGGCCGGCTTTGCCCGCACCGGCCCCCACGCCGCCGCCATCCGCGCCGTGCGCGACGAAGGCTGGTTCCGCGAAGAACTCTATGCCCGTTTCACCGTCCATTCCGACCTCGGGTCGTGGAATGGCACATCCCCCATCTCCGGACTGGTCCCAGCATGAAACATCCCTTCCCCTTTTCGGCCATCGTTGGTCAGGACGAAATGAAACTATCGATGATCCTGACAGCCATCGACCCGTCTATCGGCGGGGTGCTTGTGTTCGGGGATCGCGGGACAGGGAAATCGACGGCTGTCCGCGCGCTCGCCGCCCTTCTGCCGCCGATCAGTGCGGTGCAGGGTTGCCCGATTAACGCGGAAACACCTGCCGAGGTGCCCGATTGGGCCGGTCTACAGAAAAAGACCGTCGTGCAAATGCCAACCCCAGTCGTCGACCTGCCACTTGGCGCGACCGAGGACCGGGTGACCGGGGCGCTTGATATCGAAAAGGCGCTGACCCGGGGCGAAAAGGCGTTTCAGCCGGGCCTGCTCGCCCGGGCGAACCGGGGCTACCTCTATATAGACGAGGTGAACTTGCTCGAAGATCACATCGTCGACCTCCTCCTCGACGTTGCCGCCTCGGGCGAAAATGTAGTGGAACGCGAAGGGCTTAGCATCCGCCATCCAGCCCGCTTCGTCCTTGTAGGCTCCGGCAACCCCGAAGAAGGCGAGCTGCGCCCGCAACTGCTCGACCGTTTCGGCCTTTCGGTTGAAGTGACCTCGCCCAAAGAGATCGAGACGCGGGTCGAGGTCATCCGCCGCCGCGATGCTTATGACAACGAGCACGCCGCCTTCATGATCCGCTGGCAGGCCGAAGATGCCGCCATTCGCGACCGCATCCTGAACGCCCGCACGGCGCTGCGGGAACTGCTGACGCCGGACAAGACCCTGCACGACGTGGCGGCCTTGTGTCTTGCGCTCGGCTCGGACGGTCTGCG
>JBGSWJ010000469.1:0-4201 GCA_041752495.1 Rhodobacterales bacterium | reverse complement strand
CGGGCCGAGATCGAGGCCCTTCTCGCCCGCGCCTGATCTGCCGCATCTGCGGGCAGGATTTACACGTTTCCGCCAGAACGGGGCCCCGGGCGGCCCCCAAGGCCATTTGCCGGGACGCATCCCCTTTTCGCGCCCCCCGGTTCCGGCCTACACTTGGTACCATGTCGCTGCCCCGGACCCCGATGAACCTGCCGCTCGAAGACCTGATCGCCTGCCCCCGCTGCGACGCGCTCTATCATGCCGCGCAGCCCGGGCCCGGGGAACGGGCGGTCTGCAGCCGCTGCCACACCGTCCTGATCGCCCCGCGCCGCCGGGCGGGCATGACGATCATCATGATGGCGCTGACCGTCACGGTCCTTGTCCTTGGCGCGCTTTGGTTCCCCTTCCTGCAAATCAGCACAAGCGGGCTGCAGAACTCCTCCACCCTGCTCGACGCGGCACTTTCCTTTGTCGGCGGGCCGCTTCTGATCGTTTCACTGGCCGTTGTCGCGCTGATCGTCCTCGTCCCGCTGACCCGCGCGCTGCTCATCCTTTACGTCCTTGTCCCCGTCGTCTTTGACCGCAAGCCGCGCCCCGCCGCCCGCGCCGCCTTCCGTCTGGCCGAAGAACTGCGCCCATGGTCCATGGCCGAGATCTTTGCCATCGGTTGTGCGGTGTCGCTCGTCAAAGTGGCCGATCTGGCCGATATCAGCTTTGGCCCGGCCTTCTACATGTTCGCAGGGCTGGTCGTGGTCAGCATCGTGCAGGACACATACATGTGCCGCTGGTCAGTCTGGAAATCCCTTGACGGGGCAGAGGGTTACAGGTGAGCGAACCACTCGTCATGCTCACCGCCCGCGATGCCGGTCTTGTCGCCTGCACCCGCTGCACCCGCGTCTGGCCCATCGGGCAAAGTCATTGCGACCGCTGCGGCAGCCGCCTCGAATCCCGCGATGACAAAAGCCTGAGCCGCGTCTGGGCGTGGCTCGCCGTGGGGCTCATGTGTTATATCCCGGCCAACCTCTATCCTATGCTTGTGACCAAGACGCTGACCGCAAGCTACAATTCCACCATCGTCGGCGGGGCCATCGAACTCATGCATGGCGGGGCCATTGTCGTCGCACTGGTCATCCTTGTGGCCAGCGTCGCCATTCCCATCGCGAAATTCGTCTGCATCGCCTATCTCGCCCTCTCGGTCCGCAGGGGTGTCCGCGCCGCGCCGGGGTCGCGCCAGAAGATGTACGAGATCGTGGAATACATCGGCCGCTGGTCGATGATCGACGTGTTCGTGGTTGCGATCCTCTCCTCGCTGGTGCAACTGAACGTGGTGGCCGCGATCACGCCGGGGCCTGCGTCCCTTGCCTTTGCCTGTTCGGTGATCTTCACGATGCTGTCGGCCCAAGCCTTTGATCCGCGCCTGATCTGGGATCACATCGAAGCGGACGAAAGCCCCACCCCCATGGCTGAGGCGGAGACCACCCCATGACCGACTCCATCCCGCCCGTCCCCGTCACAACCGCCCGCCGGTCGATCTGGGATCGCATGTCGGTGGTCTGGCTGGTCCCGCTGGCCGCGCTCTTCATCGCGTTGGGCGTGGCCTGGACGGCGTGGCACGACCGCGGGCCTCTCATCCAGATCGTGTTCGACGATGCCGCCGGGGTCGAAGCCGGGCAGACCGACCTGCGGTTCCGCAATGTTTCTGTGGGCAAGGTGGAAAAGGTCAGCTTCACCGAGAATCTGGATCAGGTCATCGTCAATGTCCGGCTCGAACCCGATGTCGCGCCCTATGTGGACGATTCCTCGCAATTCTGGGTCGTCCGCCCGCAGGTCAATTCGCAGGGCGTGTCGGGTCTTGAAACCGTCCTGACCGGTGTCTTCATCGAAGGCACATGGGATTCCACCCCCTCCGAGACCGTCTATCTCCATACCGGCGAAAGCATCGCGCCCCTGATGCCGTCCAACCAGCAGGGCCTGCGCATCATTCTGCGTTCCACGGATGGCGCGCTGACCACCTCCATGCCGCTCATGTTCAAGGGTGTTCCCATCGGCCGCATCGGCGATGCCCGCGTCTCGCCCGACGGCCTTTCGGTCGAGGCGGATGCTGTCGTCTTTGCCCCCTATGACCGGCTGGTCCGCAAGGATACCGTGTTCTGGGACGCGTCCGGTTTCTCGATTTCCGTTGGCACCGGCGGGGCCACCATCAACTTTGCCAGCCTCGCCTCGCTCCTCATCGGCGGCGGCACGTTTGACACCTTCGTCTCGGGTTCCCCCCCGGCCGAGGACGGTGATATCTTCCGCATCTTCTATTACGAGGCCGACGCAAGGGCGAGCCTGTTCACCCGCAACAACGCCGCCACGCTGAACCTCTCTGCCGTATTCGAAGGCAATGTCGCAGGCCTCTCGACCGGCGCCGCCGTGGAACTGAACGGCCTGCGCATCGGTGAAGTCACGGGCCTCGACGGCCTGATCGACCCCGAACGCTTTGGCAACGAGGATATCCACCTTGTCACAGTGCTGACCATCGAACCCAGCCGCCTTGGCCTTGAAGGCGGGGATGCCCCCGAAAAGGCGCAAGACTACATCGCCGCCATGATCGAAGACGGCCTCCGCGCCCGCCTTGCCACCGGCAGCATCCTGACCGGCGGGCTCAAGGTCCAGCTTCTCGACGTGGCCGACGCGCCCCCCGCCGTGCTCGACACCGCAGCCCAGCCCTATCCCGCCATCCCCACCGCAGAGAGCGAGATCACCGACATCACTGCCACCGCGCAGGGCACACTGTCGCGCATCAACGACCTGCCGATCGAGGAACTCCTCAACAGCGCGATCAGCTTCATGGACAATGCCTCCATGCTCGTCGGCAGCCCCGAAGTGCAGTCGGTGCCCAAAGAAGTCGCGGGCCTCATCTCGGACGTGCGGGGTGTCGTGGGGTCCGAGGCCGTGCAGGCCGTGCCGGAACAACTGACCGCAGTGCTGGGCGAAATTCAGGGCACCGTGGCCGATATCCGCGCCATGCTGACCGACATTCAGGCGCAGGATGCGGTCGGGCGCCTTCTGGCCACGGTCGATTCCCTGCAGGTGGCCGCCACCGATGCCGGCGCGGCGCTCAAGGGCGTCCCGGCGCTGATCGACCAGATCAACGTCATCGCCCTGCAGGTGCAGGCCCTGCCGCTGAACGACCTTGTCACGCAGACGACCGATCTTCTCGCCTCGCTCGACACGCTCATCGCCTCAGAGGCGGTCAAGGCCCTGCCCGGCGATGTCTCGGCCTCGCTGGAACAGTTGCGCACGGTGCTGGCCGATGTGCAGTCGGGCGGCGTGATCGACAATGCCAATGCCGTACTGACCTCGGCCCGCAATGCCGCCGACCAGATCACCGCCGTCGCGGCCCAGGCCAATACCGCGATGGAAGGCGTCCCGGCCCTGATCGACCAGATCACCGCGCTCACCGCCAAGGCGTCAGACCTGCCGCTCACCGATCTGGTGGATCAGGCGACTGCACTCATGGCCAGCGCCAATACCTTTTTGTCCTCAGACGGGATGCAGACCTTGCCCGCCGACCTCTCTGCCGCGCTCGCCGAACTGCAGGGCGTCCTGTCTGACGTGCGCAATGGCGGCGTCATCGACAATGCCAATAACACGCTCGCCTCTGCCGCTGCTGCGGCCGACCAGATCGCCGCCGCCGCCGATCAGCTCCCCGCGATGATCGACAAGGTGAACGCGCTCCTGGCCAGCACCGAAACCGCCGTCGCGGGCTTCAACGACACCTCATCCGTCGTCCGTGACGCCCGCGACGCCATGCGCGAAGTCACCCGCGCCGCCGAGGCCGTGGCACAGCTTGCCCGCACCATCGAACGCAACCCGAACGCCCTGATCTTTGGAAGGTAAGCTGCCATGACCCTCCGCCCCCTCCTGGTCACGATTGTGCTGGCCCTTGCCGCCTGTTCCTCTGCCCCGGTCCGCTTTGCCGTCCCCACGGTGACGCCCGAAACCCGGATAGGGATTTCCTACGGCACGGTCGAACTGCGCGAGGTGAGCCTGCCCACCTATGCCCAGAACGAGGAAATCTCGATCGAGACGCTCGACGGCGGCATCACCCGGGCTGCGGGCCTCCTCTGGGCCGACCTGCCCGCACGGGCCATGACGCTGGAACTCGGGTCGCTTCTGCGCGCCATCACCGGCGCACAGGTGGCCTCTGAACCCTGGCCCTTCGACAGCCGCCCGC
>JBGSWJ010000468.1:0-6669 GCA_041752495.1 Rhodobacterales bacterium | reverse complement strand
GTCGGTCGCGGTGGCGCGGGCCACGTCGGGCTGGCCGGGATTCGTCACGGTGATCGTCCGCACGCCGATGTGGAACGGGCCGAAGGCGGCCAGTTCCGGCGCGTCGGGGCGGATCAGGTCGATCCGGTTGCGGAGGGTTGTCATGCTGGTTCGGCCAGACGGGCGGCCCACATCTTCTGGAACGCGGGGCGGGCCTGACAGGCGGCAAGCCAGGCCGTGATGGCCGGATAGTCCTGAAGGATGGTGGGGTGGCCAGAGACATAGCGCATGATTTCGGCCATGTTGATATCGGCCACGGTAAAGCGGCCGTCGACCATGTGGCCGTGGGCGGCCAGATGCGCGTCGATGACCTTGAGCGGGCGGGTCAGCGATTTGACGGCGGCGGCGATTTCGGCCGCGCCTTCAGGGGTGTTCTCGCGCTTGTCGGCATAGGCGTAAAGCACCGTGATGCCGAAGGATTCGACAGCAGTCGCGCCATAAAGCGCCCATTGTTCCATCAGCGCATCTTCCTGCGGGTCACGGGGGCCAAGATCGCCGCCGAATTTGCGGGCGAGGTAGAGGTTGATCGCCAGCGATTCGGACAGAACAAAGCCGTCGTCTTCGAGCACGGGAATCGCGCCTGCGAGGCTGATCGCCAGAAATGCGGGCGAGAGTGTGTTGAGCGGCGCATCGGCGGCCAGCGGATCGGGCAGGCGATAGGCCTGAAGGACGGGTTTGACCTCCAGCTCAAGGCCGATTTCGTTGGCAAGCCACACGTTGCGTGTGGCGCGGCTTCTCAAGGCTCCGTACAGGACTGGCATCCGGGTCTCCCTCTTGCGGTTCACGAAGTGCTAGCGCGGTCTGGCGCGTCTTGCCAGTGTCCGTGCTTAGGCCAATATTCGGCGGGTACACAGGATGGAGGCAAAGATGCGGATTTTCTTTACGGGCGGCGCGGGCAAGGCGGGGAAACATGCGATCCGGCATCTGACGGAACAGGGGCACCGGGTGACGAATATCGACCTGAACAAGGTTGATCTGCCGGGCGTGAACAATCTGCGTGTCGATCTGACGGATGCGGGGCAGGTTTTCAACGCGATGTCGGCCTATGCGGGCTTTGACGAACTTGAGCCGGGCACGGGTGTGCCGCGCTATGACGCGGTTGTCCATTTCGCGGCGATCCCCTGCATCCTGATCCGGCCGGACAATGAGACCTACATGATCAACGTTGCCTCGACCTATAACGTGATCGATGCGGCGGTGAAGCTGGGCATCCGCAAGGTCATCTTTGCGTCGTCCGAGACGACCTATGGCATATGTTTTGCCGATGGCGAGAAGAAGCCGGAATACATTCCGGTTGACGAAGAACACCCGGTTGTGCCGCCCGACAGCTATGCCATGTCGAAGGTGGTGAACGAGGTGACGGGCAAGAGTTTTCAAGTGCGGTCGGGGATCGACATCTATGCGCTGCGCATCAACAACGTGATCGAACCGCATGAATATGAAAGGGATTTTCCGGCGTTCACGGCAGACCCGGCGAAGCGGCGGCGGAACATTTTCGCCTATATCGACGCGCGCGATCTGGGGCATATGGTGGACTGCTGCCTGAAGACGGATGGGCTGGGCTATGAGGTGTTCAACGTGTCGAACGACGATATGTCGGTCGGGATCACTTCGGACGAGGTGATTGCGCGTTTCTATCAGGGAGTGCCACAGAAGCGGGCCATGGGGCGGGACGAGACGTTCTATTCCAACGACAAGGCCAAAAGGCTGGTCGGGTTTCAGCCCAAACATTCCTGGCGCGACGTGCTGGGGAAATGAGTTTCCCGAGTTTTGATCTGGCGGCCTTTGCCGCGTCAGAGGGTGAGGAACGCCGTGCAAAGGCCCGGGATATCGACAGGATCTGTCGGGAAACCGGGTTTCTGATCCTGCGCGGGCACGGTGTGCCGCAAGATGTAATTGACGGTATCTGGACTGCTGCGCAGGGCTTCTTTGCGCAAGAGCCAGAGGTCAAGGCAAAGGTTTCTGCGCCCTATCCCGGCTATCCATATGGCTGGTTGGGGCCAGACCGCGAAGCCCTGGCGCGGTCCAAGGGCGAGGAGACGCCGCCCGATCTGAAGGAAAGTTTCAATGGCGGGCCGCTGGCGGTGCCAGAGGGGATGGCGGACCCTGACGCCTTGGCCTTCTGCTACCAGCCGACGCTCTGGCCCGATTTGCCGGGATTCCGGGCGGCCTGGGAAGCCTATTACAGCGCGATGGAAAGTCTTGCAGTGCGGGTGATGCGGGCCTTTGCCGAGGCGCTGGACCTGCCGGCGGATCATTTCGACAGCTATATCGGCGCGCCGATTTCGGCGCTGCGGGCGCTGCATTACCCGGCGACGACGACTGTCCCGCTCGACCGGCAGCAGCGGGCGGGGGCGCATACGGATTACGGGTCGCTGACGATCCTGCTGCCGCAGCCGGGGTCGCGGGGGTTGGAGATCCGTGATCCTGCGGGGGAGTGGGTCGAGGTCCCGGCGGAACCGGGGGTGTTTGTCATCAACATCGGTGACCTGATGGCACGCTGGACATCTGACCGCTGGGTGTCGACGCTGCACCGCGTGGTGGCGCGGCCCGATCAGCCGGCACGGCAAAGCCTTGCCTTCTTTCACCAGCCCGACTGGCTGGCCGAAATCACGCCGCTGGACGGGTCGGACGCCTATCCGCCGGTGTTGTCTGGGCCTTACCTCATGGCCAAATTCCGCTCGACCGGGACATGAGCCCCGGTTTTCGCAGGAACGTGACATTGGGGCATGGCCCGGCCCGGTTGCGGCAAGGGCGGGTTGCGCCTAGCGTCCGGCGCATGAAACGTCTTGCCTTGCCCCTGCTGTTCGCCTGTGCGGCTGCGCCTGCCGATGCGCATCCGCATGTCTTTGTTCAGGCCGAGATCGAGATTCAGATCAATGCCGCGCAACAGGTAACGGGGGTGCGGCTGAACTGGATCTATGACGATTACTTCTCGCTCATGCTGACGGCCGATCTGGGCGTCGATATGGATGGCGATATGGTTCTGACACCCGAGGAAGAGGAAACCCTGAAGGCGGCGGTCATGGAATGGCCTGCGGATTTCGAGGGGGATCTTTACCTGACGCAAGGCGGCGCGGCGGTGGCGCTTGGCCCCAAGGAAGAGCACACGGTCGCCTTTCTGGACGGGCTGGTGAGCGAGGCGCATGTGCGGCCTTTGGTATCGCCTGCGGGCGGGTTGGAGCCGATGATGTTGCAGGTCTATGATCCCTATTTCTATGTGGCCTACGAGATCGTCGACCTTCAGGTGACGGGCGGGGACGGGTGCAGCGCCAAGGTGCGCAAGGCCGATCTGGATTCCGCCTATGCCATGGTGGATGACCTGCTGGGCGGGCGGGCGGCGGCGGACGTCGGGCCGGGCGAGGAATTCCCGCCGGTGGGGCAGTTTTTTGCGGATACGGTGTTCATCACATGCGGCGGCTGATCTGGATCCCGGCGGCGCTGGCCGTGCTGGCGGCGGTCTGGCTTTGGGGGTTCGGCGGGGCGGACAGGCTCGCCCTGATGGCAGCAGAGGGGCAGCGGGATGTGCAGAACGCGATGGCCCATGCGCTGCGCGCGCTGAAAGCAGGTGAGCCGGGGGCGGTCCTGTCGCTTTGGGCCTTGTGCTTTGGCTATGGGTTTTTCCATGCGGTCGGGCCGGGGCATGGCAAGCTGGTGATCGGCGGTTATGGGCTGGGCAGGCGTGTGCCTGTGGGGCGGTTGTCTGCGCTCGCAGTGGCGTCGAGTCTGGCGCAGGCGGCGACGGCGGTTGTGCTGGTCTATGCCGGGGTGCTGGTGCTGGGCTGGAGCCGCGAGACGATGCAGGGGCTGGCCGACAAGGGGCTGAACACCTTGTCCAATGTGCTGATCGGGGGGATCGGGGTCTGGCTTTTGTACCGGGGGGTGCGGGCTGTCTGGCGGGCGCGGCCGGGGGCCGAGCCGGTGCCGACAGCCCCGGTAGGGGATGACAACGTGCTGGCATCGCTGGGGAATACGCCGCTGGCTGATCATGTGCATACCGGCGGAGAGGTTTGTGAGACCTGTGGTCATGCGCATGGTCCGACTCTGCAACAGGCCGAGCAGGTCCGGTCGCTGCGCGATGCGCTTGTCATCATCGGGGCGATTGCAGCACGGCCCTGCACGGGGGCCATGTTCCTTTTGATCCTGACATGGCGGTTCGGGATCGACTGGGCAGGGATCATCGGGGCGTTCATCATGGGGCTGGGTACGGCGATGGTGACGCTGGTGGCCGCGCTTGCCTCGGTCAGTTTGCGGGAAAGCGCGCTGATGCAGGTGGCGTCCGGTCCGGCCACGGCGCGGATGCTGGGCGCGTTCGAGGCGCTGGCGGGGGCGGTGGTGCTGGCGATTGCGGCGCAACTGGTGCTGCGGGGGTATTGACCGCTCTGGACCCGCATCGGCGGTTCGCCTAAAGAGCGGGCATGTCTGACAATTCCCTTTCCACATCGCCCGAGCAAAGCTGGGGCGGACATGCCCGTGCCATTCTGGCGCTGGGCCTGCCCCTGATCGCGTCCAATCTGGCGCAGTTTTCGATCAATCTGACCGATACGATCATGCTGGGCTGGTATGATGTGACGGCGCTGGCGGCGGCGACACTGGCCACATCTCTGTATTTCATCATCTTTCTGCTGGGTGCAGGGTTCGCCTGGGCCGTGACGCCCATCGTGGCCGCAGCCGTGGCCGCGGGGGACGAGACGCAGGTCAGGCGGGTGACGCGGATGGGACTGTGGCTGTCGGTGATCTTTGCCGTGGCGACGGCGATTCCGCTGATGTGGTCGGAGCGGTTGTTTCTGTTCATCGGGCAGGACCCGGACGTATCGGCGCTGGCGCAGGATTATCTGCGCATCCTTGCCTGGTCGATGATTCCCGGTCTGATCGTGACGGTCATGCGGGCGTTCTTTTCCGCGTTGCAGCACACGCAGGTCATCTTGTGGGCCACCATCGGGGCGACGGTTCTGAATGCCCTGCTGAACTATGTCTTTATCTTCGGCAAACTTGGCGCGCCGGAACTGGGGATCCAGGGGTCGGCCATCGCGTCGCTGTTTTCGGTGACGCTGTCGATGGTGATCATGTTTGTCTATGCGCAGTGGAAGGTGCCGCAGTACCGCGTGCTGTACCGCATCTGGAAGCCTGATCCTTCGGCGATGATGCGGGTGTTCCGGCTGGGCCTGCCGATCGGGCTGACAAGCCTGGCCGAGGGCGGGCTGTTCAGTGCCAGCGCGGTGATGGTGGGCTGGATCGGGCCGGTGGAACTGGCGGCACATGGGATCGCGCTGCAACTGGCGTCCTGTGCCTTCATGCTGCATGTGGGGCTAAGTCAGGCGGCGACGGTGCGGGCTGGTCATGCGATGGGTCTGAGGGACGAGCCGGGGCTGCGGCGTGGCGGGCTGACCGTGATTGCGATGTCAGTGGGATTTGCGGCGGTGACGATCGTCATCTTCCTGACGTTTTCGCAGTCGCTTATCTCGGCGTTTATCGATCCGGCCGAGCCGGAGCGGGAGGCGCTTCTGGCGGTCGGTGTCTCGCTTCTGGCGGTGGCGGCGCTGTTCAATCTGGTGGACGGGTTGCAGGTCGTGGCCCTGGGCCTGTTGCGCGGGGTGCAGGATACGACCGTGCCGATGATTCATGCGGCGATCAGCTATTGGGTGATCGGGCTGCCCGTCAGCTATATTCTGGGCTTTGTTGTGGGGATGGCGCAGGTCGGGGTGTGGCTTGGCCTTGTCGTGGGGCTTTTGTTTGCGGCGGGATTGCTTATGTGGCGGTTCTGGGGGCGGTCGGTGCATATCGCGCGGCCTGCGCCGCTTGAGCCCGGTTGAGGACGAAAGATGTTTGATCTGATCACCGGATGGATCGCGGCAGGCGGCCTTTGGGCTGTGGGCGGGCTCATGTTGCTGGAGAACGTGTTTCCGCCGATCCCATCGGAACTGATCATGCCGCTGGCCGGGTTTCTGGCGGCGAGCGGGGAGATGAGTTTCGCGGGCGTCATGGGGGCGGGCGTTCTGGGGTCGGTTCTGGGCGCGCTCCTGTGGTACTGGATCGGGCTGGCCTTTGGGCGCGAGCGGGTGTTCTGGCTGATCGACCGTTATGGCGTCTGGCTGACGCTGTCGCGCGAGGAGACCGAGCGGGCCTTTGCGTGGTTCGGGCGCTGGGGTTACTGGGCAGTGTTCTTTGGCCGGCTGGTGCCGGGGGTTCGGACGCTGATCTCGGTTCCTGCCGGGTTGGCGCGGATGCCGTTTCTGCCGTTTCTGGCGACGACGGCGCTGGGCAGCCTGATCTGGGTGACCGGGCTGACGCTGGCGGGATATGTGTTGCAGGCCAATTATCAGCTGGTCGAGGACTGGGTCAGCCCCGTGACCAAGTGGATCCTGATCGGGGTCGTTGCGGTCTATGTCTACCGCGTCGTGCGGCAGTTGCTGGCACGCTGATCAGCGGGAGTTCATCCAGCCGATCAGCCGGGCCGAACGGCCAAGGGCGGTGGCGGCGGTGCCGAGGATGAGGAGCCAGAGGACCACGGTCAGGACAAGGCTGGTTCCCGTTGCGGCGCGTTCCACGGCGGCGAGGACCGCACCGGCGGTGACCAGTGCCATGCGCTGTTGTTTGGCCAGCGGGCCGCTGAAATCGGCGGCCATGCCT
>JBGSWJ010000467.1:0-8800 GCA_041752495.1 Rhodobacterales bacterium | reverse complement strand
GCACGCGGCGCGGCTGATGGTGGCGCAGGGGCGCGGCGGGCGGGTGGTCAACATCGCATCGCAGGCGGGCAAGTCGGGCTTTGCCTTTGCCACGGCCTATACAGCGTCCAAACACGGCCTGATCGGGTTCACCCGCGCGGCTGCGATGGAACTGGCCCCGCACGGGATCACGGTCAATGCGGTTTGCCCGAACCATGTGACCACCGGGCTGGGCGCTTGGCAGAACGATTTCATGTCAAAGGCGCGGGGCGAGACTCTGGAACAGTATCTGGACGGGATGAAGAAGCGTATCCCGCTGGGCCGCACCGGCCTGCCCGAGGATACGGCGGCCGCCGTGGCGTTCCTGTGTTCGGATGATGCATCCTATATCACCGCCGAGGCAATGAACGTTTCGGGCGGGGAGGAATACCATTGACCTTTCGCTGGCCCGGAAATGCCCGCCTTGCCATGTCCTTCGTCATCAATGTCGAGGAAGGCTCGGAAATGTCGGTCGCGCGGGGCGACAAGGGGCCCGAGCCCGTGGACGAATTGGGCGTCCAGCTCAAGATCCCCATCCGCAACTATGCCAATGAATCGAACTACGAATACGGGCTGCGCGCCGGGGCGCCCCGCGTCTTTGACGCCTTTGCCAAGGCCGGTATCCGGACCACCGTCACCGCCGCTGCCCAGTCTCTGGAAGTCGCGCCACACGTCGCGCAGATGATCGTCGACGGCGGGCACGAGACCTGTTCGCATGGCTGGCGCTGGATCCATCAGTTTTCCTACGACGAGGAACGCGAAGCGGAATTCATCCAGAAGGCCGTCGATTCAATTGCGGCGACGACGGGCACCCGGCCCTACGGCTGGCTGTCGCGCTATCTGCACACCGACCGGACCCGCAGGCTTCTGGCCGAGGCGGGGTTCTTCTACCACATGGACGATTTCTCGGACGATGTGCCGCGCTGGACAATGGTGGAAACGACCCACGGGCCCAAAGCGATGGTGATCGTGCCCTATGCGCTTGATACCAACGACATGAAATTCTGGCTCGACCCCGGCTTTACCCCGCAGGCCTGGCTCGACTATGCCATCGACACCTTCGACCGCCTCTACGAAGAGGGGGCAGACCGCCCGGTGATGATGTCGCTGGGTCTGCATCTGCGGATCATTGGCCGCCCCGGCCGTATCGGCGCGCTGGAAAAGTTCATCGCCTATGTCCAGTCCAAACCCGATGTCTGGTCGGCCCCCCGCCTTGACATCGCCCGCGCCTTTGCCGCCGCCGTCCCGGCCCCGGAAGGCACCGGGCCATGATCCTTTTTTCTGATCCCGCAGCTTCTTCTGGTCTCAAATATCCCGGGGGGAGGCGCAGCCGGGGGGTCGCCATTGGTGCGCCATTGGTCCGAGCGACAATGGCGACGCCCCCCTGCGACCTTGGCCAAACAGGACGCGGGTGGAAGCCATGAACCCCGTCGACCGCATCGCAGCACATATCGTCCGGACCCGTTTCACGGACCTGCCCGCCTCTGCCGTGGCGAACGTCAAGACGTTCCTCCTCGACACGCTGGGCGTGGGCATCGCGGGGTCGTCGGGCGCGCAGGTGACGGACCTGATCGCGCTGGCGAAAAGCTGGGGGGATGCGCCCGAAGCGACGGTGTGGCTGACCGGGGAACGCATGTCGGCACAGTCGGCGGCGATCGTGAATGCCTATCAGATCCACTGTCTGGAGTTTGACTGCGTCCATGAGGGCGCGGTACTGCATCCGATGGCCACGATCCTGTCGGCGGTGCTTGCCTGGGCGGAACGGGAATCGGGCAAGGGGCGGGCTGTCAGGGGACGCGACCTGATCACGGCGCTGGCGGTGGGGGTGGATGTGTCCACGATGCTGGGCATCGTGACGGATGCACCGATCCGGTTTTTCCGCCCCGCCACGGCGGGGGGCTTTGGCGCGGTCGCGGCCATTGCGCATTTGGCGGGGTTTGACGAGCGGCAGACGAAGGATGCGCTGGGGGCACAGTATTCGCAGATCTCGGGCACGTTGCAGCCCCATGTCGAAGGCTCGCCCATGCTGGGGATGCAGGTGGGATTCAATGCGCGGGCGGCGATTGTCTCGACTGACCTCGCCCATGCCGGGTTCCGGGGGCCGCATGATATCCTGACGGGGCAGTACGGCTATTTCCGGCTGTTCGAGATGGATGACCATGACATCGACAGCTTCCTGCCGACGCTGGGCCGCGAGTGGCAGATCAATGCAATGTCGCACAAGCCCTATCCTTCCGGGCGGCTGACGCACGGGGTGGTGGACGGGCTGAACCGGCTGATGCGGGAGCATGGGTTTACGGCGGATGAGATCACGGCGATCCGGGCCGAGGTGCCGCCGCTGGTGCATCGGCTGGTCGGGCGGCCCGATATTCCCGCACCCGAGGCGAATTATGCGAAGCTTTGCCTGCGGTTTGTCGCGGGGACATTCCTTGCCCATGGAAATGTGGATGTGCCGCATTTCCGGGGCGCGGCGCTGACCGATTCCGCGGTGCATCGCTATGCGGCGCTGGTCGATGTGGTCCTGGACGACAACCCGGACCAGAACGCGCTCGACCCGCAGAAGATCAGCGTGACGCTGGCCGATGGCCAAACGCACAGCGTGCATCTGCCGCATGTCTATGGCCATCCTGCCGTGCCACTGACGGCGGCAGAGAATGAGGAAAAGTTCCGCCGCTGCGCCACCTATGGTCGCATCCCCCTGCCCGCGCCCCGTGCCGCCGTGCTGATCGACACCATCGCCCGGATCGAGGCGATGGAGGATATCGCGGGGCTGGCGCGGCTGACACTTGGAGCGCCCGCATGATCCGCAAGCACCGCAGCCTACTTTTCGCGCCCGCGAACCGCCCCGCGATCCATGACAAGGCGCTGGCGGCGGGGGCGGATATTGTCTGCCTTGACCTTGAGGATGCCGTGCCTGCGGCCGAGAAGGATTCGGCCCGTGCGCTGGCCCTGCCCTTTCTGACCGACGCGCCGGGGCCGGAGCGGGTGGTGCGGATCAATTCGCTGCGGTCCGCCGACGGATTCCGCGACATGCTGGCGGTGATCGCGACGCGGCCCGTGGCGGGGACGATCTTTCTGCCCAAGGTCGCCCATGCGCAGGAGGTGCGGTTGGCGGATGAGTTGCTGACCGAGGCGGGGTTGCCCCTGTCCCTTGGCGTGCTGATTGAATCGGCCGAGGGGCTGGAAAATGCGAATGCGATCATGGCGGCCTCGCCCCGGATCAGTTTCGCGATGTTCGGGGCGGTCGATTATGCGGCCGAGATGGGCGTGCCGGTGGCGCACGAGCCGTTGTTCTTTGCCCGCGCACGGCTGGTTCATGCAGCCAAGCTTGCCGGCATCGACATTCTTGATGTGCCCTGCCTTGCCTTCCGTGACGAGGGCGCGGTGAAGGCCGAAGCGGAGGCGGCGCTGACCCTGGGCTTTACCGGCAAGGCTGCGCTGCATCCGGCGAATGTGGCTGTCGTCAACGCGGCCTTTACCCCTTCGGCGGAACAGATTGCCCGCGCTGAAAAGATCATGGCGCTGTATGAGGCGAGCCCCAACGGGTTGGCCGAACTGGATGGCAAGCTGATCGAAAAGCCTGTCATCCGCGCCATGCAGCGCATCCTTGCCACCCGTTCCTGACCCTTAACCCTGAAGAGATCCCCGATGGTCCAAACCTCTGTCCAAGTCGGCCCCAACCGTTACCGCGAAAGCTTTGGCCGCTATTACGAGGATTTCAACGTGGGTGATATCTATGAGCATCGCCCCGGCCGGACGATCACCGAGACGGACAATACGTGGTTCACGCTGCTGACGATGAACACGCACCCGCTGCATTTCGATGCCGAATACGCCAAGAACAGCGAGTTCGGTCGCTGCATCGTGGCAAGCCCCCTGACCGTCGCCATCCTTGTGGGGATGAGCGTGAGCGACGTGAGCCAGAAGGCCATCGCCAACATGGGCTGGACCGATATCCGCATGACGGCCCCGGTTTTTGCGGGCGATACGCTGACGTCGGAATCCGAGGTCTTGGGCAAGCGGGAAAGCAAATCGCGCCCGACGGCGGGGCTGGTGACCGTCAAGACGCGGGGATTCAACCAGTCGGGCGTTCTTGTCTGCGATTTCGAACGCACGATCCTGATCGCCAAGCGGGGCCATGCCCCCGATGACCCGAAGTGAGGAGGCCACAATGAACAGCGGCGCGACCCAAGGCCTGTCCGAAGATGACACGCTGATCCTTGATGCCATCAACAAATGGCTGGACCGCGATGTGCGGCCGCATGTGCTGCGGCTGGAACATGCGGATGAATACCCGTTCGAGATGGTCGAACAGATGAAGGAACTGGGCCTGTTCGGGGCCACGATCCCGGTCGAATACGGGGGCCTTGGCCTTTCGGCCACGACCTATGCCCGGATCGTGGAGACGATTGCGAGCGTCTGGATGTCGCTGACGGGGATCTTCAATTCCCACCTGATCATGGCGGCCTGCGTCGCGCGCAACGGAACCGAGGCGCAGAAGGCGTTCTATCTGCCCAAGTTTGCGAGCGGTGAAATCCGGGGTGGCCTTGCCCTGACCGAACCCGATGCGGGGACGGACCTGCAATCCATCCGCACCCGGGCTGTCAAGGATGGCAACGGCTATACGATCAACGGGACCAAGACGTGGATTTCCAACGGGATTCATGGCACTTGTTTCGCCTTGCTGGTCAAGACCGACCCCGATGCCGAACCGCGCCACAAGGGGATGAGCATGTTCATCGCCCGCAAGGGCGACGGATTCCGCGTGTCGCGCAAGCTGGAAAAGCTGGGCTACAAGGGGATCGAGAGCGCAGAACTGGTGTTCGAGGATTACAAGATCACGGCGGATGACCTGTTGGGCGGCGAGGAAGGCCACGGGATGCAGGCTGCCTTGGGCGGGCTGGAGCTTGGCCGGATCAACATTGCGGCGCGGGGCTGTGGGCTGGCATCGGCGGCGTTGATGGACAGCGTGAAATATGCGCAGATCCGCAAGACATTCGGCAAGCCGATTGCGCAGCATCAGGCGATCCAGCTGAAGCTGGGCGAGATGGCCACAAGGCTGCAGGCGGCGCGGCTTTTGACCTATGATGCCGCGCGGGCCTATGACAGCGGCCAGCGCTGCGACATGGAGGCGGGGATGGCGAAGTATTTCGCATCCGAGGCGGCGGTTGAAAACAGTCTTGAGGCGATGCGGATTCACGGTGGATACGGCTATTCCAAAGAATACCATATCGAGCGGTACTATCGTGACGCGCCGTTGATGTGCATCGGAGAGGGCACGAACGAGATCCAGCGGATGATCATCGCCAAGCAGCTGATCGAGCGGAACCCGGCGTGATCGCAGACCCGCCGCTGCAGGGGATACGGATCGTCAGCGTCGAACAATACGGCGCGGGGCCCTGGGCCAGCATGTATCTGGCCGATATGGGGGCCGAGGTCATCAAGATCGAGGCACCGCAGGGCGGGGATTCGTCGCGTGCGTCGGGGCCGCATTTTCTGGGCAAGGATGACAGCCAGTTTTTCCAGACGTTCAATCTGGGGAAACGGTCGGTGGCGCTGGACTTGCGGACGGATGAGGGGCGGGCGGTGTTCCGGCGGCTGGCCGTGACGGCGGATGCCGTGATGAACAACATGCGGGGGGATCAGCCGGGGAAGATTGGGCTGGATTATGCCGCACTTGGGTCTTTGAAGCCGTCGTTGGTTTGTGTCCACCTGTCGGGCTATGGCCGGACAGGGGAACGGGCGGCCTGGCCCGCTTATGATTACCTCATGCAGGCCGAGGCGGGGTTTCTGCATCTGACCGGTGAACCGGACGGGCCGCCGACGCGGATGGGGCTGTCGATTGTCGATTACCTGACGGGGATCACGACGGCCTTTGCGCTGACCGCCGCGTTGCTGGGCGCGGCGCGGACGGGGCGGGGGCGGGATGTGGATGTGACGCTGTATGATGTGGCGGTGCATCAGCTGAGCTATCCGGCGACATGGTATCTGAACGAAGGGGACGAGACGCTGCGGCGGCCAAGGTCGGGCCATCCGGCGGTGGTGCCGACCGAGGTGTTTCCGACGGCGGACGGGCAGGTTTTCATCATGTGCGTTCTGCCGAAGTTCTGGGAGGCTTTGTGCGCTGAGGTGGGGTTGCCGGAACTGGTGACCGATCCGCAGTTTGCGACGCCGCGGGCGCGGTTTGCCAATCGGGATGTGTTGGCGGGGTTGTTGGATGGTGCGCTGAAAGCGCACCCTACGCAGCATTGGATGGCGCGGCTCGCGGGGAAGGTGCCGGTGGCGCCGGTGCTGACGGTGGCGCAGGCTTTGGACAATCCCTATCTCGCGGCGACTGGGGGGATCCAGAGGTTTGACCATCCGGCGCGGGCGGGGTTTCGGGCCTTGTCTTCGCCCATCCGGGTCGATGGAGAGCGGGCAACGGCGCGGCCTGCGCCGGCTTTGGGCGCGGATACGGATGCGGTGCTGGCCGAGGTCATGTCCGGGGACGAGATTGCGGGGCTGCGGGCAAGGTGGATCATCGGATGAAGCTGGACGGGCTGCGGGTGATCGACCTTTCGCTGTTCCTGCCGGGGCCGTGGCTGACGCAGGTGATGGCCGACCATGGGGCCGAGGTGATCAAGGTCGAGCCGCCGACGGGGGAGCCCGTGCGCAATGTCGGCTACCGTCAGGGCGGGGTCAGCACATGGTTCCGCAATACGCATCGCGGCAAGAAGAGCATCGTCCTGAACATGAAGGACTCTGCGGATCACGCGGTGTTTCTGGAGCTGGTAAAGACGGCGGATGTGGTCGTCGAGGCGTTCCGGCCCGGGGTGGCCGACCGGCTGGGAATCGGGCCTGCGGCCTGCCGGGCGATCAATCCGCGTTTGGTCTATGCGCAGATTTCGGCCTTTGGGCAGACCGGGCCGGAGTCCGGGCGGCCGGCGCACGACCTGTCGATCGAGGCGATGGCGGGCGTCGTTTCGCTGAACCTTGGCAATGACGGGAAGCCCACGAACCCGCATCTGCCGGTGGCCGATGCGCTGGGGTCGATTACGGCGCTGTCGGCGATTCTGATGGCGCTGTACCGGCGGGAGAAGACGGGTCTGGGCGATGCGATCGACATGTCGATGCAGGACGCGACGATTAGCTGGCTGCCGAATGTGGTGGGTCCGGTCTTTGCCGAGGATCGCGCGCCCCGGGTGAAGGAGGAACGGAGCTTTGGCGGCTATGCGTTCTTTTCCATTTACGAGACGGCGGACGGGAAGTTCATCACATTGGGCGGGGTGGAGCACAAATTTGTGCGCAACCTTTTGACGGCGCTGGACCTGGGAGGGCTGATCCCCGCCGCAGAGGGGCCGCCGGGCAAGGGGCAGTTGCCTGTCAAGGAGGCGCTGGCGGCCGTGTTCCGGACGCGGACCCGGGCGGACTGGGAGGCTTGGTTTACCGACAAGGACGTGTGCTTTGCGCCCGTGTTGGACCTGCACGAGGCGTGGCATCAGCCGCAAGTGGCGGCGCGGGGGATGCTTTTGCGGGATGCGGAGGGCAACCTGCATATCGGCAATCCGATCCGGTTTGCCGATGAACCGGGGCAACCGGACCTGCGGGTGCCGGGGCTGGATGAACACGGGGCGGAGATCAGGGCGGGGCTGGCAGGGTGACGGGGGGGCGGGGTGAACCCCGCCCCCCCCCTTCAGGTGGCAAATGTCGAGGGGGCTCTGCCCCCGCTCCTGCGGAGCCCCCCGAGGTATTTGGAAGACAAAGAAGCCTGTTGGCAGAGATCGGGGCAGCCGGCGGGAGTCAGGCTGTCATCAGGACCAGGCCCCCTTGGGCCCTTCGCGGCGCAGGCGCATCGAGTAGGAAAAGCGTTCGGCGGGGTGATAGTTGACCGAGGCAAGCAGAAGCCGCCCTTCGGCATCGAGATAGCGGCGCACCACCCGGACGGCCCAGGACTTGACCTTCTGGTTCATCGCCTGTGCGGCCTGCAGTGGGATCGGCATGACGCGGATATCCTGATCGACCAGCGCCACCTCGACCCCGAAGCGATCCTCGACATGGCGGTAGATCGCGCCGGAAAGGCCCGGCAGATCGGGGGCGATTGCGGCGAAATCGCGGTTGATGAAGACGTGGCTGAAACAGATCGCCACATTGCCCTTCCGTTCAAGGCGGAGGCCTTCGGCCTTGAGCCATGGTTCGGCGGCGGCGGGACCGAGGTCTTCGGTGTGGTCGGGGCCGGGGATTTCCATTTCGACAGAGCCGATGCGGAAACGGGTGTCGGCGGCATATTGGAAGAGTTCGTTCAGCGACCGCATGGCGTGGACATAAGACTGATGCGGGCGGGTCGCGACGACGAGGCTGCCCGAGCCCTGGCGGCGCTGGATCAGGCCGGCTTCGGTCACCAGCCGGAGGGATTCGCGCACGGTGTGGCGGCTGATGCCGAATTCGGCGCAGAGCTCGTTCTCGGTCGGGAGCTGGGTGCCGAGCGGATAGGAGCCGTCCTCGATCCGCTGGGACAGGATATCGCCGACGATCTGGTAGCGTGGGCGGTCGTCCGTGTGGTGGGCTGCGGTCATGCGGGTCCTCTCTCAAGGGCGTCACGGAATTGCGGGGCGGCGATGGCGGTCAGGCGTTGGGCGCGTTCGTGCAGGGAAGCTTCGCGCAGGTTGGCGATTCCATATTCGGTGACGACGATATCCACATCCCCGCGAGCGACGGATACCGGGGTTCCCGCGGCAAGCTGGCGCAGGATGCGGCTTTTCGTGCCCCCGGCCGCGGTGGCGGGCAGCACGGTGACAGACCGCCC
>JBGSWJ010000466.1:0-2366 GCA_041752495.1 Rhodobacterales bacterium | reverse complement strand
TTCGCCGAACCCGAACAGGCCCTTGCCGAACCGCCCGCCCCGGAAGCGCCCGAACCCGTCGTCCGGCCGCCCGAGACGTCGACATCGCCCGCCACCGATGAGGATATCCTCGGCCTGATGTCCGGCGCCTCGTCGGCCGTTGATATCCCCGATTTCGACCCCTTCGCAGAAGCCGAAGAGCCCGCCGCGCCGCCGGTCGTCGTCCCCGTCCTGAACGCCACACCCCCCCCACAATCACCTTCCCCGATCCCGCAGGAAACCACCGCGACAGGTGACGAAGCCGCCGCCGTCCGGGCCTTCCTTGATGCCCTTGGCGTCCAGGATCTGCGCCTTTCGGACGCCGAAATGGTCCTCACCATGACCCGTCTTGGCGCCGCAATGCGCGAGATGATCACAGGCCTGCGGGAAATCCTGATGACCCGGTCCTCGATCAAAAGCGAATTCCGCATCGAACAGACCATGATCACGGCGGGCAAGAACAACCCGCTCAAATTCTCGATCAGCCCTGAACTGGCAATCGAAGCGATGACCAAGTCCGCCGTGCGCGGCTATCTTGAAGCGGACGAAGCCGCACGTCAGGCGCTTGACGACATCAAGGCCCATGAAATCGGGATGGTCACCGGAATGGAGGCCGCGCTCAAGGGCGTGCTGGCCCGACTTGATCCCGCTCAGCTGACAATGAAGATCGAAAGTCAAAGCGGATTCGGGTCTATGTTCCGGGGCAAGAAGGCGCTCTATTGGGAAACATATGAAAAGATGTATGCTGAAATCGCGGATCAGGCCGAGAACGACTTTCACGATCTGTTCGCCCGCGAATTCGCACAGGCTTATAAGGACCAGCTTGCCCGCCTGAAGCAGGGCAAGTAACGGCATAAGATAAAGGGGACGGCGTTTGTCTTGGGAAAGCAAGGTCTTGTGGACGGAGGGGTTGTTCCTGCAACCCCATCATTTCCAGCAATCCGACCGCTACACCGAAGCTTTGGTGGCAGGGCTTGCCCGGCGGGTGGCCCCCTATGCCTGGGGCGTGTCAACGCTTGAGATCGACGATCAGGCACTGAAGGTCGGCAAGATCATGGTCAAGACCTGCTCGGGTCTGACCCAGGACGGAACCGTCTTCCGCATCCCCCAGACCGACGACCTTCCCCCCGCGCTCGAGGTTCCGGACGGGATCAAGGATTGCGTGATCTATCTGTCGGTCCCCGCCCGCCGTCAGGGCGCGGCCGAGGTTGACCTGACCGGCGCCGAACAATCCGCAAGCCGCCTGCGCCCCGCCGAGGTTGAAGTGACCGATGTCATGGGCGCCGACCGCAAGCCGGTCACGCTGGGCGTGGGCAAACTGCGCCTCCAGTTCGCACTGGCGGTTGATGATCTGGCCGACAAGCTTGTCATCCCCATCGCCCGCGTGATCGAGGTCAGGCCGAACAAGGAAGTGATCCTTGACACGGCCTTCATGGCGACCTGCCTTGACGTCCGGGCGGCCCTGCCACTTGCCGGTTTTGTACGCGAGATGGAGGGGCTTCTGGCCCACCGGATGACAGCCCTTGCCGGGCGGCTTTCCAGCGCCGGCTCCACCCGCGCCGTGGCCGAGATTTCGGATTTCCTGCTCCTGATGGTGGTCAACCGTGCCCTGCCGCTGTTTCGGCATATGGCCACGATCGAAAACATCCACCCCGTCACGGCCTATGCGGAATGTGTGCAGCTTGCGGGCGAACTGGCCACCTTCATGGCGGTTGAAAAGCATCCCCCCGAATTCGGCACCTACCGCCACGACGACCTGACCCGTACCTTTGCGCCCGTCATCCGGACCTTGCGCCAATACCTCAGTTCAGTGCTGGAACAGACCGCGATCTCTATCGCACTCGAAGCGCGGAAATACGGGATCTCGGTCGGCGTCATTGCGGATCGCAAACTGATCACGACGGCAGGTTTTGTCCTTGCCGTGACCGCCGATATTCCCGACGAAACCGTGCGCCGCCATTTTGCCGGTCATGCCAAGATCGGCCCGGTCGAAGAAATCCGGCAGCTTGTCAATTCGGCCTTGCCTGGGATCACGCTGCGCCCGCTTCCGGTCGCGCCGCGCCAGATCCCCTATCATGCCGGGGTGGTCTATTTCCAACTCGATTCAGACAGCCCCTACTGGGGAAAGATGACCACATCGGGCGGGATCGCGGTGCATGTGTCGGGTGACTATCCTGGTCTGGCGATGGAGTTGTGGGCGATCAGGAACACCTGACGCCCGGGGGGAGTGAAGATGGCTGACAACGATCCGTTCGCAGAGCCCGACGATTCCGAACGCACGGTGATCCGCCCCAATCCCGGCGGCAAACGTCCGGGCGCCCCTGCTGCGGCCCCCGCCGCGCCCCCGC
>JBGSWJ010000465.1:0-1958 GCA_041752495.1 Rhodobacterales bacterium | reverse complement strand
GAGGACCCGGAGGTGGCCGCGCGGGACTATGACCACAATCTTGAGGCGGTGGGGCGACTTTTTGCGCGGCTGGACCGCAAGGGCGGGCAGGCGCGGGTGGCCGAGGTCGGTGCGGCGGTGCTGGCGACACTGCAATGGGGTTATGGGGATCTGGTGATCAACCGGGTGATGAACTGCGGGGGCTGGACATGTCCGGCATGACAGGCATCCGGACGGCGGGAATGAAGGACCAAAATTCCTCGAGGAATTTTGGCAAGAGTTTTGGAAAACTCTTGGGAAATTTCTTCAAAGAAATTTCGGGGACGAACGGGAAAAGGTGGGCGCGATGCTGACGTTGACATGTCCTTGCTGCGGTGTGGCCGCGGATGAGACGGAGCTTGCTGCGGGGGGCGAGGCGCATCTGAAGCGGTTCGGGCCGGGGTCTACCGACGCGGAGTTCGACACCTACATGTTCGCCCGGGAGAACCCCAAGGGGGTGCATTTCGAACGCTGGCGCCATGCCTATGGCTGCGGCAAGTGGTTCCTTGCGGCGCGGGATACCAACACGCTGGAGGTATTCGGCACCTATCCGGCGCAGTCGTCGTCCCCGCCGCAGCATATCCGGGATGCGATCACGGCAAAACGGCCCGGCTGGACCTGGAGGGATTTCGCATGAGCACGCGTCTGGCACAGGGCGGGCGGCTGATCAACCGGCGGAAGGCGGTCACGGTCACCTTCAACGGGCGGAATTACAAGGGGTTCGAGGGGGATACGCTGGCCTCGGCATTACTGGCCAACGACCAGATGCTGGTGGGGCGGTCGTTCAAGTATCACCGCCCGCGCGGGATCGTGGCGAGCGGGGCGGAAGAGCCGAATGGCCTTGTCAATCTGGGGCAGGGCGGCGGGTTTGAACCCAATGCGCGGGTCACGACGACCGAGGTGTTCGAGGGGCTGACGGCAGAGAGCCAGAACCATTGGCCGAGCCTTGAGTTCGACGTGGGCGCGATCAATTCGGCGCTGTCGCGGTTCCTGCCGGCCGGGTTCTATTACAAGATGTTCATGCATCCCCGGTCGTTCTGGAAGCATGTTTATGAGCCCTTCATCCGGCAGTCGGCGGGGCTGGGGCAGGCACCCAAGGCGCGGGATCAGGACATTTACGAGCAGTTCAACGCGCATGTGGATGTGCTGGTCGTGGGCGGTGGTCTGGCTGGGCTGCAGGCGGCGCTGACCGCCGGGCAGTCGGGGCAGCGGGTGCTCTTGATCGAGCAGACGGCGAACTGGGGTGGCCGGGCGGCGGTGGATGATCCGGTCATTGACGGGACGCCGGCGGAATACTGGATCAAGACCGCGGTTCAGCGGCTCGCCGCGATGTCGAATGTGCGTATCCGGACGCGAACGATGGGGGCCGGGGTCTATGACCACGGCTATGCCCTGGCCTATGAGCGGCTGACGGACCATGCGCCCGAGGCGGGAAAGCCGCGCCATCGGCTGTGGCGCATCCGGGCAGGCAGGATCGTGACGGCGACGGGGATGATCGAGCGGCCGCTTTCATTTGCGGGGAACGACATTCCTGGCGTGATGCTGGCCTCGGCGGTGCGGGATTATGCGGTCAATTTCGGGGTCAGCATCGGGGACCGGACGGTAGTCGTCACCAACAATGACGATGCCTATCGGACGGCCATGGTGCTGCATCAGGCGGGGCTGATCGTGCCTGCGATCATTGATGCGCGGGTGCAGGCGGACGGGGCGCTTGTCCGGGCGGCGCGCGACCTCGGGATCCGGGTGGAGACCGGGCGGGCGATTGCCAAGGTCAAGGGCGGCAAAAGGGTGACTGGCGTTTCGATCTGCGCCCATGCGGGCGAGGGGTCGGGGCTGGAGGATATTGCCTGCGATGCGGTGGCGATGTCGGGCGGTTTTTCGCCCGTTGTGCATCTATGGTCGCATTGCGGGGGCAAGCTGGTCTGGGACGAGGCTTTGGC
>JBGSWJ010000464.1:0-10802 GCA_041752495.1 Rhodobacterales bacterium | reverse complement strand
GCCGCCATCGCCACGTCGTCGTAGAGCAGCCCGACCCAGAACGCCGGAAGCGCGCAGATGCGCCGCCACGGGCCGCCGTCCGCGCCGCGCATCTCGATGTACTTCTTGAGACGCGCCTCGGGGAAGATCGTCGTCAGGTGGTCCGCCCAGTCCGAGAGCGTCGGCTTCTCGCCCGGCAGCGCCGGCAGTCGGCCGTCGAGGAAGTCGCGGAAGGACTGGCCCGAGGCGTCGATATAGCGGCCCTCGCGGTAGACGAAGTACATCGGCACGTCGAGCGCGTAGTCGACGTAGCGCTCGAAGCCGAAACCGTCCTCGAAGGCGAAGGGCAGCATGCCCGAGCGCGCGGGGTCGACGTCGCGCCAGATGCGCGCGCGCCAGCTCTTCCAGCCGTTCGGTTCGCCCTCGGTGAAGGGCGAGCTCGCGAAGAGCGCCGTGGCGATCGGCTGGAGCGCGAGCGCGAGCCGCATCTTCGCGACCATGTCCGCCTCGGAGGCGAAGTCGAGGTTCACCTGCACCGTGCAGGTGCGGAACATCATGTCGAGCCCGTGGCCGCCGACCTTCGGCATGTAGGCCCGCATGATCTTGTAGCGGCCCTTCGGCATCACCGGGATCTCGTCGCGCGTCCAGTCGGGCGTCGACCCGAGCCCGATGAAGCCCGCGCCGATCTCCTGCGCCACGGCGCGCACCTCGGCGAGGTGGTGGTTCACCTCCTCGCAGGTCTCGTGGATGCTCACGAGCGGCGCGCCGGAGAGCTCCAGCTGGCCGCCGGGCTCGAGGCTGACATTGGCCCCGCCCTTAGAGAGCCCGATCAACGTCTCGCCCTCGAGCACCGGCTTCCAGCCGAACTCGTCGCGCAGGCCCTCGAGCATGGCGCGCACGGAGCACGCGCCTTCGTAGGGCAGCGGCTTGAGGTCCGACAGCCGATAGCCGAACTTCTCGTGCTCGGTTCCGATGCGCCACTTCTCGCGCGGCTTGCAGCCCGATTCGAGCAGTTCCGCCAACTGCGCGCGGCTCTCGATCGGGCCGCCACCCTGCTGAGGTATCGACATACGCCCGCACTCCCGCAAAGGACGACAAAGATTCAAGCACCGTGGCCCGCGCCTCGGCTGCATTGGCCTCTTCCCGCAACCGCCCGGCCAGAAACCCGGTCAGCCCCGCCACGACAAGGAAAGCGGCCAGCGTCGCCAGATCGCCAGCCCGAGCGATGCGAAAGGTAAAGAACGGCTCAACGAACAGAAAATTGTAGATCGCAAAGGCCGCCAGCGCGCTCGATACCCCGATCCAGAACCCGAACCGCACCGCCGCCATCAGAACCGCTGCAAAGAACAGGAACAGCCCTGTCGGCACCGGCAACAGGTTCACCATAAGCGCCGTCACCAGCGCCGCCGCCCCCAGATAGGCCGTAGTCCACAGCGCCCCACGCAGGGTCGGCCGCGCGCTCCAACCGGGCGAAGCGGGCAGGATTACAGGGGTTTGCAGGTCCAGCATAGCCGGGTTTTGCGGGGAACGCCCGGCACTGTCCACAATCTTTATGGAATCCTTATGCGCGGGCCGCGCAATCCCTGTCGCTTCCTTATGCGCGCATCCTCAGGTTCCGCCCACCCGCCGGAGTCCCGGCTCTTCAGGTGTTTCATGACTGTTACGGATTCTGCCAATTCCCCCGCGCCCCACACCCCCGCCCGCAAGGCCGGCGTTCTCGGCCTTTCCCTCGCCTCCATTGGCGTCGAGTATTGTGATATCGGGACATCCCCACTCTATGTATTCCGCGAGGCGACCTTGGCCGCAGGCGGTGCCCTTGGCGGCATCCAGCGCGCCGATGTGCTGGGCGTCCTTTCCCTTATCATCTGGGCGCTCACCCTCATCGTCACCATCAAATATGTGATGATCCTCGTTCGTGCTGACAATCAGGGCGAAGGCGGCACACTCTCGCTCCTCGCCCTTGCCCAGCGCGCACTGAAACGCGCCTCACCCGGTGTCCTCCTGCTTGGCATGATCGGCGCTGCCCTCTTTTACGGCGACGCCGCCATCACGCCCGCCATCTCGGTCCTTTCGGCTGTTGAAGGGCTCAAGCTCGTCACATCCACTTTCGAACCCTTCATCCTGCCCATCACCATCGCCATCATCGTGGCCCTCTTCCTCGTCCAAAGCCGGGGCACCGCCGCCGTCGCAACCTTCTTCGGCCCGATTACCTTGGTCTGGTTCATCGTCATGGGCCTCGGCGGCCTCAGCCACATTGTCACCAGCCCCGGCATCCTCGCCGCCCTCAGCCCGACATGGGCGATCATGTTTGTCGGCGGCAACGGCCTCCTCGGCCTTATCGTCCTTGGGGCCGTCTTTCTGGCCGTAACAGGGGCCGAGGCGCTTTATGCCGACCTTGGCCATTTCGGCCGCCGCCCGATCCAGCTTGCCTGCGTCTGTGTCGCCATGCCCGCGCTCATGCTGAACTACCTTGGTCAAGGCGTCCTTGTCCTTGCCGACCCCACAACCATCGAAAACCCGTTCTTCCTGATGTATCCCGACTGGGCGCTGCTGCCCGTCGTGATCCTCGCCACGATGGCCACCATCATCGCCAGTCAGGCCGTCATCACCGGGGCCTATTCCCTGACGCGGCAGGCGATCCAGCTCAAACTCCTGCCCCGGATGAATATCTACCATACCTCGGAAACGCAAAAGGGGCAGATCTATCTTCCCGGCGTGAACACCCTTCTGGCCTTTGCCGTCATCCTGCTCGTGCTGGCCTTCGGCAGCTCCTCGGGCCTTGCCAGCGCCTATGGCATCGCCGTCACTGGCACGATGGTCATAACCGCGATCCTTGCCCTGATCGTCGTCCACAAGCACTGGATCTGGTCGCTCGGCCGGTCCCTCCTGCTCATCCTCCCGTTTCTGGCGATCGACCTGATCTTTCTGGGGGCCAACATGCTCAAGGTTCTCGACGGCGGTTATGTCCCGCTCGCAATGGCAGGGGCCATCGTGCTTCTGATGTGGACATGGGGGCGCGGCACCCGCCTCCTCTCGGCCCGGCTGGCAAAGCCGCCTGTTCATTCTCCTGTCGCGCAATGCGGCAGGCGCCTCGGACTACTTCCACATCCCCGCAGGTCGCGTGGTGGAAATCGGAACACAGATGAACATCTGAAGTCGGGCCAAGTTGCGCACGCCACAGAGCGCAAGATCATGTGTCCACCCGCGGCCGGCCCAGGCGCAGCCGTAGTCCCGGGTGGCCGTCGATCACCAGCCATGAGCCGAACATCACGAACTCCGGCCGCTGTTCGATGTCGCCGTCTGTGCAAGTGGGCGCGTCCATGGTCAAAGGAATAGGGTGTTTAGGCGTCACGTCGCGCATATGTGAGAGCAGTTGCTGATTAAGGAGGATGATGACCTGCAGCGCAGTCTCATGGCCGGCATAGCTTGCACCGATCTTGATAGGCGACAGTACTGTGAACTGATCTCGCTCCAGAGCGGCACATTCGGGTGGATGCTGTTCTACTTCATAACGGCCCCCCGGGGTCGTCGATCTTTGTTTGGACAAGGGTTCGCGCAAATGCCAGAGGCTGCAATCATCGGCGTGCGCCCCCGCGTGAAAACGACATGACGTGGGGTCCGTGCTTCGGCCGCCGCCAAACGCTCAAATCACGATGAATACAACACCCAAGAACATAGATCGACTTCATGCTTCATCATTATATTACAAACGATGCCTCGCATGAGTCATTTAGTTGCCTGATCGCCCACAGGAGCCTCGCTGACGGCAGGAAGCCTCTCGAATGATCGGAGGGTAGCCCAGCGTTCGCCCACTCTGTGAGCGACGCTCTCCTGGTTCCTGGTGATTCTTGGTGTCTGAACCGGTCCAGACGATAAACGCCTCTTTATGACCAACGTTGGCGCTGCGATCACGCGGACTTCACCAAGATCGTCATGCTCCGGATGCGAGGGCTGGGGTCAGCGGTCGCCAGGAAAGGCTGCAGCCGCACCGGGGAACGGCCGCAAGTCGGTCGCTCCGATGGACGAAGTCCTAGGTTTTTTCGTTCGGGTGCGATGGGGAGCGGCATCGGCGCCAGACCGTTCCGGGCACCGTATCCCTATAGCCGCGCCCTTAGAAAGCGCACCGCCCATTCGGCCGGGTATCGGTTCGCCAGCGGGCCAGACCAACGGATCAATCACAAATGAGCCACGAATCGTTGACAGTCAGCTTGCCTGAAACCTACCACTTGCATCAGGGAAACCTGTCGGACAGGTTTGGGGTGGGTCGTGGACCAGAGCAGCGCAACCTCGGGTGGTCTGGTCAGTGACGCCATCGGCGCGATCACCCGCCACATCCGCGATCACGACCTGATGCCGGGCGACCGCCTCCCGTCCGAGGCGACCCTGTCCAAGGAACTCCACGTCTCGCGCACCGTGGTCCGCGAAGCCTTCCGCTCGCTCGCCGCCATGCGGATCATCGAACTGGCCACCGGCAAACGCGCCACCGTCGCCCCCATCGACCACGGGGCCATGTCGCTGATCATGGAACACGGGCTCCTGACCCAGCAGATCAATATCCAGCAGATCTACGACGTCCGCCGCACCATCGAAACGCGCATCGTCACACTGGCCGCCATCCGCCGCTCGGATTCCGAGGCCGCACAGATCACCACCACCGCCGCCGACATGCGCAGCGCCGCCGAAATGGGCGACCTCACCACCCTCCTGGAACTCGACCTGCGCTTCCACGAACTTCTGGGCCAGGCTTCGCGCAACCCCGTTTTCGCCCTCATCATGGGCGCTTTTCAGGGCATCACCCGGCAGACATGGCCCATCGGCTGGCGCAGCCGCACCACCGCGCCCGCCCGCGAAAAGATGATCGCCACACACGAAGACATCGCGGCCGCCATCGCCAAAGGCGACCCCGTTACCGCCGCTGCCGCCATGACCGTCCATTTCGACGAAAGCGTCCGCGCCCTTGTCGCGGCGGGCCTGTCATGAAGATCACGGCCCTTGAAACCATCCGCGTCGCGGAACGCCCGAACCTGATCTGGCTTCAGGTCCATACCGACGAAGGGCTGACCGGCCTTGGCGAAACCTTCTTCGGCGCCACCACGGTCGAGGCGCATATCCACGACACCATCGCCCCCCGCGTCATCGGTCGCGACCCGCTTGAAATCGACCTCCTATCCGCCGACCTCGTGGGCTACCTCGGTTTCCGCTCCACCGGGGCCGAGGTGCGGGGCAACTCCGCCTTCGACATCGCCCTCTGGGATATCTTCGGCAAGGCCACCGGCCTGCCCGTGGCCCAGCTTCTGGGCGGCTTCACCCGCCGCGAAATCCGCACCTACAACACCTGCGCTGGCACCGATTACGTCCGCAAGACCACCGGGCAGGTCACGTCCAACTACGGCCTGAACGACAGCAACCTCTACGACGACCTGAACGGCTTTCTCCACCGCGCCGACGAACTGGCCCTGTCGCTCTTGGACGAAGGCATCACGGCGATGAAAATCTGGCCCTTCGACCGCGCCGCCGAACTCGCGCGCGGCCAGTATATCTCGGCCCCCGACCTTGACGCGGCCCTGACGCCCTTCCGCAAGATCCGCGATGCCACAGGCAACCGCATGGATATCATGGTCGAATTCCACTCCATGTGGCAGCTTTTGCCCGCGATCCAGATCGCCCGCGAACTGGCCCCGTTCAAGACCTTCTGGCACGAAGACCCGATCAGGATGGACAGCCTGTCCAGCCTGAAACGCTACGCCGAACACTCCCCCGCGCCCATCTGCGCCTCTGAAACTCTCGGCTCCCGCGCGGCCTTCCGCGACCTCCTGGAAACCGGGGTCGCAGGCGTCGTCATGCTCGACCTTTCTTGGTGCGGCGGAATTTCCGAGGCGCGCAAGATCGCGTCGATGGCCGAAGCATGGCATCTGCCCGTCGCCCCGCATGACTGCACCGGGCCGGTCGTTCTGACCGCCTCGACCCACCTTTCGCTCAACGCGCCCAACGCTCTCGTGCAGGAAAGCGTCCGCGCCTTCTACCGGACATGGTATCGTGACCTCGTCACCGCCCTGCCCGAAGTGAAAAACGGCATGATCACCGTTCCGCCCGGCCCGGGTCTCGGGCTGGATCTTCACCCGGACCTCGACCGGGCGTTCACCACGTCGCGACGCACATCCGACGCAACCACGGTCTGAAAGCAGGCCACAACACCGCTTCTTAGGGAGGAGCAACCAAGATGACCAAACTCAGGAAACTGGCGATTGCAGCACTTCTGTCCACCGCCGCCTCTGGCGCGATGGCACAGGACCCGCTGGACATCGTCTTTACCGTCCATTCGGGCGCGTCCAACACCTTCTGGCAGGCTGTCCAGAAAGGTTATGAGGACGCCTGCGCCAAGATCGGCGCGACGTGCCAGATGGTCTATGTCCAGACTGACGGCTCGATCCCCGAACAGGTGGCCAACATGGAAGCGGCGCTGGCCCGCAGCCCGGATGCGCTGATCACCTCCATCGTGGACAACACCGCCTTTGACGATGTCATCCAGCGCGCCCGCGATGCCGGTGTTATCGTCATCGCCTCGAACGTGGACGATCTGGAAGGCGCGGCCGGCAACGCCCGTCAGGCTTTCATCGGTCAGGGTTTCGAGCCTGCCGGTTACGGTCTGGCCCGTGCCCAGTGGGCCAACCTGCCCGCCGAAGGCCCGATCCACATCCTCGTCGGCGTCTCGGGCCCGGGCCAGAACTGGTCGGAAACCCGTGCACTGGGGATCACGAACTACATCGACGAGATGATCGCGGCCAACCCCGACCGCGGCATCACCTATGAAAAGATCGACTCCGGTCTCGACCTTGCCGTCGTGGCAGATCGCGTCGGTGCCTACCTTTCGGCCAACCCGAACACGAACGCCTATTTCGACACCGGCTTCTGGCATGCCGGCGTTGCGGGCGTGCTGCGTGACCGGGGTGTGCCGCCGGGTCAGGTTCTGCTCGCCGGTTTCGACCTCGTCCCCATCGTTCTGGACGAAATGGAAGCGGGCTACATCCAGGTTCAGGTCGACCAGCAGCCGTTCATGCAGGGCTTCATGCCCGTCATGGAAATCTACCAGTCCAAGACCGTGGGCCTGGCCCCCGTCGACATCAACACCGGCGAAGCGCTCGTCTATCCCGCCGATGTTCCCGCGATCCGGGAAATGTCGGAAATGGGTCTGCGCTGATCCGTTGAAACCTTCCGGCGCGGGGCAGCACCCGCGCCGGGTCCACCCGAAGCGAAGGGAACCCACGCCGCATGCGCCGCCTCTTCAAACTTGCCCTGCAAAAGCCCGAACTTGCCGGCGTCCTTCTGATGGTCGTGCTCGTCATCTTCTTTCAGATCCGGTCGGACTATGTGTTCCTGTCCACCAACAACATCCGTGGCATCCTCGGCCTTCTGCCGGAAACCGCCCTTGTCGCCGTGGGCGTCACGCTCCTCATGATCTGCGGAGAGTTCGATCTGTCCGTCGGTTCCGTCTTTGCCCTCATGCCGATGACCATGGCCGTCCTTGTCGTGGCGGGCGTCCCCTTCTGGCTGGCCATCCTCATCGCGCTGGCGATGTGCGCGGCTATCGGGTTCATCAACGGATGGATCACGATCACCTTCGATATCCCCTCCTTCATCACGACCCTCGGTATGATGTTCATGGCGCGATCGATGACGGTCGTGGTCTCGGGCGGCTTTCCGCCCCGCATCCGGCCCGGCGAAGTGCCAAGCTGGGTCTTTGTGGGCTTCATTGACGAAGGCGGCCTGATCCGGGCCTCGGTTATCTGGTTCGTCGTGATCGCGGTGCTGATCGGCCTGATCCTGTCGCGCACCAATTTCGGCAACTGGGTCCGCGCCACGGGCGGCTTCATGCCGGCAGCCCAGGCCATGGGCATCCCCACCGCCAAGGTGAAAATCGCCTGCTTCATGATCTGCTCGGTCCTCGCGGGCTTTGCCGGGATGATCCAGTCGCTCCGCCTCAACTCTTTCCTGCCCTCCATCGGCGAAGGGATGGAACTTCAGGCCGTCGCCGCCGCCGTGATCGGGGGCACATCGCTTGCCGGTGGTATCGGGTCGATCCTTGGTGGTCTGATCGGCGCCACGCTGATCCGTGTGATCGACAACGGCATGGTCATGTCGCAGGTCGACAGTAACTGGTTCAAATTCGCCGTGGGCGCGCTCACGATCTTTGCCGTGATCGGCAACTCATGGCTCCGCAAACGCGGCCGCGCCATGAAGGTGGAGACCGAAAAATGACCACACCCATCATTTCCGTCCGCAACCTGCACAAATGGTATTCCGGCGTTCATGCGCTCAAGGGTGTGAGCCTTGACGTCATGCCGGGTGAGGCTCTGGGCCTTGTGGGCGACAACGGCGCCGGCAAATCCACCCTCATCAACATCCTGTCGGGCCTGCACCGGCAGGACGAGGGCGAGATACTCGTCGAAGGCGAAAAGGCCGATATCCGCAACCCCAAGGACTCCATGCGCCTCGGGATCGAAACGATCTACCAATACAACTCCATGGTCCCGATCATGTCGATCTCGCGCAATATGTTCATCGGCCGCGAGCCGCTGAAATGGTCCATCGGCGGGATCGGCTGGTTGGATGAACGCAAGATGCGGCAGGATTCGGTTGCGGCCATCGCCGACGTGGACCTGCACCTGAGGTCCCCTGATGCGCTGGTGGGCGAGCTTTCGGGCGGGCAGCGCCAAGGGGTCGCCATCGCGCGAGCCATGCATTTCCGCTCCAAGGTGATGATCCTCGACGAACCCACGAACCACCTCTCGGTCAAGGAAACGGCCAAGGTGATCGGCTTCGTGAAGGGGCTCAAGGCGCAGGGCGTGACCAGCATCTTCATCAGCCACAACATGCATCACGTCTTTGCCTGCTGTGACCGGATCGTCGCCATGGCGCTGGGGCAGGTCGTGCTTGACAAGAAGGTGAACGAGACGTCGATCGAGGAAGTTTCAGAAATGCTCTGACAATCAGGGCGGGAAGTCACGTGTCCCGCGAGCAAGGCCAGACTTCCGACCGGTGCGAGACGCGCCAGCGACAATGCCAGCCGCAGATGTTGCATCCGGTGAGTGACTGCCGAGATTGATCTTCAGTAATTGGTGCCTTTAGCTGACGCCACCGCACTTCAAGAAAGCGACCGCCGGGGTGATGTGATGTTCATCGCCGCCCGCGCGCTGCGCTTCATGGTCGACCGCACCCGGAAGGAATTCGCCGACGCCGACATCGCCCGTATCGCCGACACTTACCACGCCTGGCGGATGGGCGAGGGCTATGCGGATGTCGCCGGGTTCTGAAAGTCTGCGACGCTGGAGGAGATCCGTAGTCATGGCGATAGCCTGACGCCTGGACGCTATGTTGGGGCCGAGGTCGCCGAAGAGGACGAGACGCCCTTCACCGAGCGGTCTGCGGCTCTGCAGGACAAGCTGGAGGAGCAGTTCGCAGAAGCTGACCGCCTGACCGCTTCGATCCGCGAACGCCTTGCCGCCGTGATGCCAAGGCGAGCGACCGTGCCGTCAGCAAGCACCACCAGCGCACCAGTCATGTCAACGAAACCGATCTGACGCTCGCATGTTCGCAAAACGTGTTAATGAGATCGCGTTTCGCTAACATATCGCGGGTGTCATGTTAACGCCGACCTATGCCACCCTGACAGAAACTGAAGTCGAAGCTATTCTGCTCGATCACCAGTCAGGGACTGGGCGCCTTGTGCAGATACAGTGCTCCTCGCCCGTCGATGGGCCGCTGTGGCCCGCCTGGACCCCAACCTGCCCGCCAAGGCCCTGGATGATACGCTCCGCCGGGTGATGACCGTCGAACTCCCCTCCCTGATCGAAGAGATCTACGGCATCACCGAAGGCTGCCACGACCGCATGGAAGTCAAGGCACGGAAGGCCTTCAGAAAGGCAGAGCACAATCTGTCGAACTAGGATGCAGAGGGCATGGACCTCAGTTGGGGTCGCCGTCGGTGTCGACACATTCCAGACCGCTGTCGGGATATTCAACCCAACCGTCATCCGAGATGACATCGGCAGCGATGAACTCCTCGGTCCGATTTTCACAGCAAGCCATATAGGTCATTTCTAGATTAATCAGATTGGATTCAACCAAACCGGTATCTGCCCTCTCAAAAAGCATCTCTCGGTGGAGTTTGTGCCCGATCAATACGCCCCCATCCCTGATCAGGGCACCAAAAGTGCCCGTTTCTTCGCCTCCTGGATGTCAGTGGTCTGAAGACTCTTCGTCTTATCGTTTGACCCGATAATGTCCTTCAGGACCTGCCGGACGCGCAGGCGAGCCTGCCAGTATTTGCTTCCGGGGCGGCGATAGACATGGTTAGGCAAGGACACTGTGGATGCTCCACTGGTCACAACCTAAACGATCGCTTCTGTAGCAGTCTCGATACCTGAATGCCCGAAGTGTCAATAAGTTGCGGTCCATCAGGGGAGATTTCCGGCGCCTGCAAGATTTCGAATCTCTTGTCACCCACCATTCTGACCCGGCGCAGCCATCAGGTTGCGCCTTTTGCATTGCAGGGAATGACATGGACGAAACAGTCCGGGCCTGATGATCTGCAATGCGATGGGGGCGGTATTCGGCGAAATGACGAGGCAGGTGATTCGCAAATGGTGATGGGCGCCCGTTTCCTCTGCTGTCCTGTGGGCCCTTCAGGCATCAAGCGACCGCTCAGTTCAGCGCCGGGGTGGTTTTCGGACCGGGCCGGTTTGCGGGGCAGACACGGCCCGGCGAGAGGTGGACCTGGCCTGGGTCCCGGGGGCGGTCTGTCCCGTCCCAGCGGCCGTGTGAAG
>JBGSWJ010000463.1:0-9592 GCA_041752495.1 Rhodobacterales bacterium | reverse complement strand
TCTGCTTGCCCGCCGTGGCGGCCTTGCGGTTTTCTTTTCCCGCTGGCTTGTTTCTGCTCTTGGCCCCTATGTGAATTTAACTGCCGGTGCTGCGGGCCTCGCGTGGCTTCGCTTCACCCTCTGGGGTATCGCAGGAGAGGCGGTCTGGGTGGCCGTCTATGTTGGCATCGGTTACCAGTTCACCGGCAACCTGACCGAAGCTTCCTCCATGGCGCTGAATGTCCTTGGCTTTCTTGCAGCAGGTGCCGTGGCAATCGGCCTTGGCTACTGGCTTGTCCAGACACTCCGCGCCGAGCGGCAGTCGGCCCAGCCGAGAAATTTTACCGAACCCGCTTGACCCTCCCACGCTGGAAGGCCCCATCTGAAAGCGACAGGGCGTCAACCGTCCCGACCAGATAAGGACCGAACCATGCTTGACCTCTCCCTCCCCGGCATGACCTGCCAAGGCTGCGTCCACGGCGTCATCGCCTCCATCAAGGCGCTTGACCCCGAAGCCGAGGTCGAAGCCGACCTTACCAACCACACCGCCCGCGTCCGCTCGACAGCATCCGAAGCCGCGATCCGCGAGACTATGGTGGACGGCGGCTATATGCCAGCCTGACACGCGAACACACCGCGCGCAGGGCGGACCCTCCCCAATTCTTCTGCTGTGGGCGGGACAAACGGACCATCTGGCCACCGCCCGACTTTCTGCTAGGTCTTGCCAAGACAGGGCAAGAGGCAGGCGATATGCACATCAAGGAATTCGGCGTCGAAATCTGGATGAACGAGTTCGAACTTAAGTGCGAACTCAACCTTGCCGAAACCTGCGTCGAAAGCCTGACCGTCGCCGAATTGCTCGCCATTTCCGGCAAGAATGACTTGGCCCTCTCAGAACTCCTCCCCCTCAAGCTGACTTATGGCGCTATCCTTGGTTCCGACAGGCTTCGTGATGCCATCGCCGCCATGTACGACAACCGAACGCGCGATTCAGTCGTCGTCACCCACGGCACAATCGGGGCCAATTCCCTTGTCCATCAAGCGCTTGTTTCGCGCCGGGACAAGGTGATCTCTGTCATACCGACCTATCAGCAGCACTATTCCATTCCCGAAAGCATCGGCGCAGATGTCCACCACCTGCACCTGCGCGCCGAACACGGCTTCCTGCCCGACCTTTTGGAACTGGCCGCCATGGCCACGCCCGGCACACGGCTGATCGCGATCAACAACCCCAACAACCCTACTGGGTCCCTGATGGATCGCGCTATGCTGACGGAAATCGCCACCATCGCCCGCAACGTCGGTGCCTATGTCCTGTGTGACGAAGTCTATCGTGGCACCGATCAGGAAGGGCTGGGCATGACAGCCTCCATCGCCGATGTCTATGAGAAGGGCATCAGCACCGCGGGCATGTCCAAGGCATTCTCGCTTGCCGGTCTGCGCCTTGGCTGGATTCTTGGCCCGCGCGACGTGATCGACGCCGTCATGATTCACCGCGACTACAATACGATCTCGGTCGGCATGATCGACGACCATTTTGCCACGCTCGCTCTCGAAAACCGTTCCGCCATCCTCGCCCGGTCCCAGCGCATCACGCGCGGCAATCTGGCGGTCCTGTCCGAATGGGTCGAGAGCGAGCCACTCATTTCCTGGGTCCGACCCCGCTCCGGCACGACGGCGCTTCTGAAATATGATCTGCCCATCCCCTCCCGCGATTTCTGCATCGATCTCCTGAACGAAACCGGGGTCATGTTCACCCCCGGCTCCGCGATAGAGATGGAGGGCCATGTCCGAATCGGCTATGCTAATAACCCTTCAATCCTGAAAGAAGGGCTGGCGCGCGTCTCTGGCTTTCTTTCGCGCGCCTCCGCCAAGACCCCTGTCATACCTGCATGATCGCAGTTGCCAGCTGCCCTTCGGCTGACCGAACGACATCCGCTGTTCAAGCAGCCTCAACCGTTGCCGGTCTGATACGAAGGACCCGCAGCGCATTCAGGATCACAGCCACGTCGATCACCTCTTGCAGGATTGCGCCCTGCACCGGGTTCAGATACCCGAACGCCGCAGCCACCATCCCCAAAATCGACAGTCCGATGCCGACATAGATACACTCGAGCGCGATGCCCCGCGCCCCTTTGGCGATGGACAGGCCGGGCAGAAGTGGTGCGATCCTATCAACCAGGATGACCACATCGGCCGCCTCGGCCGATGCAGCCGCCCCACGCGCCCCCATCGCCACCCCGACATCCGCCGCCGCAAGGGCCGGCGCGTCATTTACACCGTCGCCAACCATCATGACGATCCCCGCCTTGTGTTCGGCCATCACAAGCCCAAGCTTCTGGTCTGGCGTCTGTTCCGCATAGATCGCGTCCAACCCAAGATCGCGGGTAATCGCCTCCGCCACGGCCTGCCTGTCGCCGGTCGCAAGAATGATCCGGCCCAACCCGATCCGCCGCAGTCCTTCGATAAAGCCGCGCGTCTCGGCACGCAGGGCATCGGCCAGCACGATCCGCCCCGCCAGTTCCCCATCGACTGCCAGCGCCACCACGACCTCGCCTGCCATTGCATCGCGAGGATCAAGATTGCCTGACAGACGCGCCACAAACCCCGCTCCGCCAACCAGAACCTTCCGCGCATCCACCAACCCGGCGAGCCCCTCGCCCGGCGTCTCGATTACGCCTTCGGGAACCGGCAGATCAATCCCGGCACCCTTTGCCGCCAGGACCAACGCTTGGGCAATCGGATGCTTGGACGCCTGATCCAGCGCTCCGGCAAAATAGAGAATCTCGTGTTCGGTCAGGTGTCCGGCGCTTTCGACCCTGATGATCTGGGGCCGACCGTCCGTCAGCGTACCCGTCTTGTCGAGGATCAGCGTGCCAACCCGTGCCATCGCCTCAAGCGGTTTCGCCCCCTTGACCAGAACCCCATACCGTGCGGCCCGGCTCAGCCCGGCGACCAGAGCGACCGGAACGGCAAGGATCAACGGGCAGGTTGTTGCCACGACCAGCACAGCCACAGCCCGGATCGGGTCACCAGTGAACCACCAGGCGCCGACGGCAAGCATGACCGTAACCACCAGAAAAACGATGGAAAACCGGTCTGCCATTCGCGCCATGGGCGCTTTGGAGTGCTGTGCTGCTTCGACCAGACGGACGATACCGGCATAGGTGCTCTCACTCGCCCGCCGTGTGGCGCGCAGGTCGAATGCCTCACCCGCGTTCGTCACGCCGCTCATCACCTCCTGCCCCCCTACAACGCGAACCGGCAAGGACTCTCCCGTCAGGGCCGACTGGTCCAGCATCGCGACCGCGCTTTCGACGGTGCCATCAACCGGGGCCACATCACCCTGCCGGATCAGCAGAAGGTCCCCCTCCTCGATCCGTTCAATCGGCACTTCTTCCAACCCATCTTCGTGATGCCTTAGCGCGCTGCGTGGGACGCGGGACAGCAGATCGCGCATATCCCGCCGCGCCCGCCCCTCGGCAAAGCCTTCCAGAAACGTCCCGCCGGAATACATCACGGCGACGACCGCCGCAGCGAGCGCTTCGCCAAAGATAACAGCAGCCGTCATTGACAAGGCTGCGACCACATCAAGGCCGACTTCGCCCTGCCACAGGCTTCGCACGATTTCCACCAGCAAGGCTGCGAGGACAGGCACGACGCCCGCGATCCAGATCAGGACCGCTTCGTCACTGTAACCCATCCATTGTGCCACAAGTCCGCCGGTCAAG
This sequence comes from Rhodobacterales bacterium, assembly GCA_041752495.1. Lineage (GTDB taxonomy): Bacteria > Pseudomonadota > Alphaproteobacteria > Rhodobacterales > Rhodobacteraceae > JAPLPE01. The sequence goes on along the minus strand of JBGSWJ010000463.1, from coordinate 5,882 downwards.
CCGCCCAAAGCGATGGCCAGCAGGGTGTTGTTCAGCCAACCATACATGTCTTGTCCTTGCTATTGTCGCACCGCGCGTGTCGACAATGGCAGTCTACCGGACGATCCACATTGATACGGGTCAAAAGCCTTATTCAGGATAGGTGAGAGGATTCTATTCGGTTCAGTACATGCTTTACCTACTCGCCGTTCCGGTGTGACGGCAAAAAAGGCAGGGCTTTGGTTCAAGCGTCTGTCGTGTTGATCGGCAATGCTGTCGTCTGGAATATCCGTTCCATCGCAAACTGGGATGTCACGTTCTTGAGGTCAAGAAGTCCAGTCAGACGCTTATAGAACGAATCGAATGCCGCAATATCGGGCGCCACGACCTTAAGAAGGTAGTCGACGTCCCCCGCCATTCGATAGACTTCGATGACCTCCGGTAGTCTGACGATCTGCCGCGCGAAAGCATCACGCCATGCCGACGAATGATCCTTGGCCTCGATCTCGACAAAGACGGTCAGGCCCAAGCCGATCTTCTTGGGATCAACCAAAGCCACGCGTCCAGTGATGATCCCGGCCTGCTCGAGCTTTTGGATCCGCTTCCAGCACGGCGTCTGCGACAACCCGACCTTGTCCGCCAACTGCGCAATGGAAAGCGTCGCATCCCGTTGCAGTTCCGCGATGATCTTGCGATCGATCCGGTCAAGATTGCGCGGTGCGCCATTCAAGAAATCAGCAGTCATTATACGTGACATCAGGACCAAAAAACGACCGCAGCAATCACCAGCCCTGAAAAAAGATGCAGGGCGATCAGAAGCTTCCACTCTTCCTGCTCTTCGAACTCCTCTCCGGTCGGGCCTGATCCCGGCTCGGCGGCAAGGACCTTGGTCAGATCGGGATCATATACGCCAGTAAACATCCGTCTCACTCCTCTATGGTTTGTGCCCGGCAGCCTGTTCCGTAACTATTCACCCGCGATTGCGTCAAAAGCCGTATCGACAACCGACACAGTCGCCTGAGGCATCAGCACGAAGGCCAGGATCACCGCATAGGCCAGACCAAAGATGGTTAGGGCCACCGGATCGTTCCGCCGGGCTGTCTGGATGTTTCTCAATTCATGACTCCGTATGGCAGTGTGACAGGTGCGCGTGTGCGCGCGAAAAGGACATGTCGCGGCTGACGCGCCAAAAGCTCTTCCCGGATCAACCTACCTTCGGGCCAGGGGCCATGCCCGCTGGCCACGTTGATGTGGCCCGAGAACCCAAGATCAACCAGATCGGCCCCCCAATCAGCCGCCAGCGCTGTAGCCTGAGTGAACGACATCCACGGGTCATTGCGGCTGGCAACTACCACCGCCGGTACACCCAGCGTTCCGCGCGGCAGCCCCGAAAAGGCGGATAGTCGTGGCGACTGGGCTGGGTCTGCCGGGGCAACTATCACAACTCCCGAGATATTGACCTGCGGCCACCGCCGTAGCAATCGCGCGACGACAAGGCATCCCAGCGAGTGCGCCACCTGCGTTGCCCCCGGGTGCTGAAGGATCATGCCTGCGACTTCGACTTCCCATTGGTCAGGATCGGGGTTCGCCCAATCGTCCTGCTCCACCATCAGCGCCTCGGCCTCAGTAGAGGCCCACCAATGCTGCCAATGCGGGGCCGGGGATCCGTCAATTCCCGGGATGATCAGAGTTCGGGCCATGGTGTGATCCTTGCGACTCAATCTGCTTAATCTCTATCATGATAGTCGTATATAAGCAATCTGCCTTTCACCCTTTGGAAACATGATCCTTTTCCCGCCAGTCAGGCGCTGATGAACTCGCGGACAAACTGCGTCTTGGGCTTGGCACGGATCTCGGCAGGTTTGCCGACCTGTTCGATGCGCCCCATCGACATGACGACAACCAGATCGGCAAGTTCCATAGCCTCGTCCTGATCGTGGGTCACAAACACCGTCGTCAGGCCCGTGGTGTCGTGAATGTCACGCAGGCCCTGCCGCAACTCCTTGCGCACCCGCGCATCCAGTGCGCCAAACGGTTCGTCCAGAAGCAGCATCCGCGGCTCGATCGCCAGTGCACGCGCCAGTGCAACCCGCTGTCGTTGCCCCCCCGACAATTGCGAAGGGTAGCGCTTGCCGATGTCGGGAAGCTGGATCAGGTCCAGCAACCGGTTCACACGACGCTCGATTTCGGCATTCGTCGGGCGCGTCGGACGCGGCCGGGCCCGCAAGCCATAGGCGATATTCTCAAACACCGTCATATGCCGGAACAGCGCATAATGCTGAAACACAAACCCCGCCCGGCGGTTTTGAACCGAAAGCCCTGTCGCATCTTCGCCATCAAACAGCACCCGCCCCGAAGTGGGGAATTCGAGCCCGCCCAAGATGCGCAGCAGCGTCGACTTGCCCGATCCTGAAGGCCCCAAAAGCGCGATGAGCGCGCCGGACGGAATGGAAAGACTGACCGCGTGCAATGCCGTGGCGGTGCCGAACTCCTTGGCGATCTCGTCGATTTCAATTTGCATCATGCGTCCTTTGTCATCTGTGAATGCGGTCCTGCGCCCCGTGCGGGCGCACCGGCCTCAGTGTCGGTGCGCGGCGGCAAGCTGGTCCGCATACCGCCATTCGAGGGCTGATTTGAGCAGCAGGGTGACCAGAGCCAAAACAGCCAGAAGGGCCGCCATGGAGAATGCCGCGACAGAAAGGTATTCGTTATACAGCATCTCGATCATGATCGGCATCGTCGCCGTCTGACCCCGGATCTTGCCCGAAACGACCGCGACCGCCCCGAATTCCCCCATCGCGCGCGCATTGCACAGCAATATGCCGTAAAGGAGCGCCCAACGGATATTCGGCAAGGTCACTGTAAAGAAGGTCCGCCATCCCGAAGCACCCAGGGTCAGCGCCGCCTCTTCCTCGGACCGACCCTGTTCTGTCATCACCGGGATCAGTTCCCGCGCGACAAAAGGAAACGTGATGAACATCGTCGCAAGGACAATTCCGGGAACGGCAAAAATAACCGGATAGCCATGGGCCACAAGCCAGCCGCCCAGAAGCGAATTGGCTCCGAACAATAGCACAAGGCATAGCCCCGCAACGACGGGAGAGACTGAAAACGGCAGATCGATCAACGTGATCACAAATGCCTTTCCCCGCCAGTCGAATTTTGTGATGGCCCACGCAGCCGCAATGCCGAACGCCGCATTTGCGGGAACCGCGATGGCCGCGATGGTCAGGGTCAGCTTGATGGCTTCCCGCGCATTCCTGTTGCCCAGCGATTCGATGGCCATGACAAGGCCATCCTCCAAAGCCTCGGCAAAAACGGCGATCAACGGAGCAAACAAGAGCACCGACAGCACAATCAGCACCGTGATGATCAGTGTATAGCGCATCCAGGCCGGTTCTTCGGTCGCCGACCGGAAACTCCGGGGGCGCAGGTGACTTGTCTTGATTGTCGTGGTCATATCCACCCCCCTCAGGCCGCACCCATCCGCCGACGGCTCCAGACCTGGATCAGGTTGATGGCCAGAAGCATCGCGAATGAAATGGCCAGCATGGCCAGCGCGATGGCGATGGCCCCGTTATAGTCGAACTCTTCCAGCCTGATGACGATCAGAAGTGGCGCGATCTCGGTCAGGTTCGGCAGGTTGCCGGCGATGAAGATCACCGAGCCATATTCGCCGACCGACCGCGCCAGCGCGAGCGCGAAGCCTGTCAGGAGGGCCGGCATGAGCATGGGAAGGATGACTTTGCGAAACGTCCGCGCGCGAGACGCACCAAGCGTGGCCGAGGCTTCCTCGACCTCGCGGTCAATCTCTTCAATCACCGGCTGCACCGTCCGCACGACAAAGGGCAGCCCCACAAAGATCAGGGCAATCCATATCCCAAGCTCGGTATAGGCGACCTTGAGCCCGAACCAATCCATCATCGGCGCACCGAAGACGCCGTTGGGCGCATAGATCGTGGTCAGTGCGATGCCGGCGACTGCGGTCGGCAAAGCAAACGGCAGGTCAACCGACGCGTCGATGATCCGTTTGCCCGGGAACTGATACCGGACAAGTACCCAAGCCAGCGCAAGTCCGAAAAACAGGTTGAAGACTGCTGCAATCAGCGCGGCCCGAAACGACAATGCCAAAGCGTTAAAGGTCCGCTCTCGGCCAATGACGGCCCAAAGATCGGCCAGGCCGATCTGTGCGCCGCGCAATATCAGTGTTCCAATCGGCAGAATGACCACCAGCGTAAGCATGGTGATCATTATCCCCATCGAGAGCCCCCACCCCGGGAGGGGTGAGGGCTGACGGTATCTCAGCGGCCTGATCATTGGGCCACGTAGATCTGGTCAAAGATGCCGCCGTCGCCAAAGTGCTCGGGTTGAACCTGGGCCCAGCCACCGAAATGTTCGATGTCATAAAGCTTGAGTTCGGGGAAACGGGCGACGTCTTCGGGATTGGCGGCAGAAGCGTCCCATGCACGATAGTAGTTCTTGAACGCGATGGCCTGACCTTCGGGCGAGTAGAGGAATTCAAGATAGGCCTGTGCCAATTCACGTTGTGCATCAGACGCGATATTGGCTTCGACAAGCGCCACCGGCGGCTCGGCCAGAACCGAGACAGACGGGACGACGATGTCGAACTGATCCTCTCCAAGCTCATCCAGTGCGAGATATGCTTCGTTTTCCCAGGCCAGCAGGACATCACCGATCCCGCGTTCAGCAAAGGTTGTGGTCGACCCACGGGCACCCGAGTCCAGCACAGGCACATGGCCGTAAAGCTCACCCACGAATTCCTTGGGATCGCGACCGTTGTCTTCGGCCCATGCCCAGGCAGCCAGATAGTTCCAGCGCGCCCCGCCCGACGTCTTGGGGTTGGGCGTAATGACCTGAACACCTTCGTTCAGAAGATCCGCCCAGTCCTGGATGCCCTTGAGATTCCCTTCCCGTACCAGGAACACGATGGTCGAAGTGTAGGGCGAAGAATTGTGCGGCAAGAGCGTTTGCCAGTTCTCAGGCAGCAGGCCCGCCTCGGCAATCTTGTTGATATCGGCCGCCAAGGCCAGCGTCACGACCTGCGCCTGCAGACCGTCGATCACCGCACGTGCCTGACTGCCGGAGCCGCCATGGCTTTGTTCGATTGTCGGCGCCTCATTGCCGAGTTTCACCCAGTGGGTCGTGAACGCCTCGTTGAATTCACGATACAGTTCGCGGGTCGGGTCATAGGAGACGTTCAGCAGAGACTCCGCCTGGGAAGGCGTCGCCAAAAGGCCCGACAACGCAACTGCAGTCCCCGCGGCCAGCAGCCGCCAACCTTGCAAGAAGGAAGGCTTCGCAGCAGTTTTGGCTGCAGATTCCAGTGGCCAGCCAAGAACGGCCCTGCCACCGACATCAACGTATACTCGGCCATCGGCCAGTCGTTGCAGTTCCGGCCCCTGGACCGTGACGTTTCCTGCAACATGAATGGTGCGGATCATGGGGTATTGCTCCTTTGAAAGCTCATAGGCGGGGACTGGCTCGGCTCGAACGCTCTGTTCGGCGCTGCCACTGATGAAGGGAAAATGAAGCGTCACAGGCGGCCTCCGTCGACAGCGCGCAACCGGGGCGGCAGGCGCGTCAACTCGGACTCCCACACAGCAGGATCACGACGTTCCGTCAGCGAAGACAGAACAGCTTCTGGGTTCTTGGCATAGGCAGAGAAGTTCCGCCCATTAAGCCGGAGGTAGGCCCCTGTGTTCTTGCTCACGAGCCGTATCTGCCAAGTCGCATCGACACTATGATCCGCACCGGGTTTGCCGGAGGCTGATTGTCGTTAGTTACGCGGCCATGGGTTCGGTTTCCAGAGCTGCATAGAAGTTGGCCTCGGCTTCTGCGGGAGGGATGTTCCCGATCGGCTCAAGGAGGCGGCGGTTGTTGAA
>JBGSWJ010000462.1:0-2115 GCA_041752495.1 Rhodobacterales bacterium | reverse complement strand
AGTCAGGCATCCACATCGACATCACCGACCAAGTCGCCCGCGAAGACGCGCTGCGCGCCGCCCGCGATGCGCTGGAACTCGCCCTCTCCGAACGCGACGACGCGCAGAAACGCTTCTTCGACGTGGCCGAAATCAGCGCCGACTGGTTCTGGGAAACCGACAGCCAGTTGCGCTTCACCTTCATCTCGGAAAGCTTTGAACGCACCACCGGCGGCAGCCGCATCCATATCGGCAAAACCCTTGATGAACTGACCCGATCCAACCCCCGCGTCCGCCGCAGCGCCGATTTCGACTGGCTCACCGCCCGGATGGCCGCCCGCGAGCCCTTCCGCGATTTCGTCTTCGTCTCGCTCGGGAAAGAGGACGCCGATGTCTGGGTCCGCATCAGCGGCACCCCACATTTCGACAATGACGGCATCTTTGCCGGCTATCGCGGCGTGGGATCGGATATCACCGCACTCTATCAGGCCAAGGAACGCGCCGAACACCTCGCCACCCGCGATCCCCTGACCGGCCTTGCCAACCGCGCCGTTTTTCAGGATCGCCTGCGCGGGGCGCTTGAACAGCGCGGCCGGGGCGGCGCCGTCCTCATGCTTGACCTCGACAACTTCAAGAACATCAACGACAGCTTTGGCCATGACGCCGGCGACATGCTGCTGTGCCAGGTATCCCAGCGACTCTCCTCCGTCATCCGCAGCGATGATCTGATCGCGCGACTAGGCGGCGACGAATTCACGATCCTCCTCCCCGGCGCCTATACCGAAGAGGCGATGGACGTCGCCTGGCGTCTGATCGAGGCGCTGGCTCCCCCCATCACCATCGGCAGCCAAAGCCTCTTTGTCACCGTATCCATCGGCATCACGCTTTATCCCGATGACGGCACTTCCGCCGTCGATCTGATGCAGAATGCCGACATCGCCATGTATCGCGCCAAATCCGCCGGGCGCAGCCAGTTCGCCGTCTACAAACCCGCCCTGAGGGAAGAACAGACGCACCGCAGCGACATTATTCAGGCCATGCACCACGGTCTGCGCGAAGGGCGCTTCCGCCTCGCCGTGCAGCCCAAGTTCGACCTCTCCACCCCTGCCCGCGTCGTCGGGGCCGAGGCGCTGCTGCGCTGGCGCGATCCCGATTTCGGCGATGTCTCTCCCGCCCAGTTCATCCCACTCGCAGAAAGCACGGGCCTCATCTTTGAAATCGACCTCATGGTCATCACCCTTGCCGCCCGCGTCCTCGCCCGCTGGCAGTCCCGCGGTCTTGCCTTCCCTCTCGCCGTCAACCTCTCGGCCCAAAGCTTCCAGCAGCAGAACATCGCCACTGATATCCTTGCCCGGCTCTCCGCCGAAGGTGTGCCCCCCACGCTCCTGCAACTCGAAATCACCGAAACCGCGCTGATGACCCGCAAGGACATCACCTTCCGCAACATCCGCCGCCTTCAGGCCGAAGGGATCGGCGTCGTCATCGACGATTTCGGCACCGGCTATTCCTCGCTCAGCTACCTGCAAGGGCTTCCGCTTGCCGCACTCAAGATCGACCAAAGCTTCACCAGCAAACTCGCCCGCGGCGAAACCGGGACCGAGGCGATCGTCAAGGCCATCCTCGCCATGGCCAAGGCACTGGGGATGCAATCCGTCGCCGAAGGCGTCGAAACCGAAGATCAGCGGCTCTGGCTCAGCGACCACGGCTGCGATATCGTGCAGGGCTATCTCCTTGGCCGCCCACTCGAAGTCATCGATTTCGAAGCGGCCCACCTCCCGCCTGCCCACGATCCCGCTCTCGCCTCGGTCCTCTGACCTTGACATGGGGCCGGTCTTGCCCGGCTATTGCCCCGATTGACCCCCTGGAGCCTCCATGCAGATCACCGTCTTCAGCGCCAAACCCTACGACCGCCAGTCGCTTGACGCCGCGAACGCGGGCCACGGGCACAGCCTCACCTATCTCGACCTTCGTCTTACTCGTGAAACCGCCGGTCTTGCGCGCGGTGCCGATGCTATCTGCGCCTTCGTCAACGACGACCTGTCAGCCCCCGTCATCGCCACCCTCGCCGGCTGCAGCGTCCGCCTGATCGCGCTCCGCTCGGCCGGGTTCAACCATGTCGATCTTGACGCGGCCCAG
>JBGSWJ010000461.1:0-2999 GCA_041752495.1 Rhodobacterales bacterium | reverse complement strand
CGATGACGCGGCGCGGGCGGTGTCGGCGCTTCTGCGCAAGCTGTCGGGGTTTTCGGGGCTGGTGCATGAAAACATGTATCGCTTCCTTGGCTGGCGGTTCCTTGAACTCGGGCGTCATCACGAACGGGCCATGTCGATGGCGGCGCTGCTGGCCACTTTGGCCGATCCCAAGGCGCCGGAAGGCGCGCTCGACCTTGCGGTCGAGGTGGGGGACAGCGTGATGACGCACCGGCGGCGGTTTGCGGTGGCGACGACGCGGGATACGGTCATCGACCTTCTCGCGCTTGACGGTCTGAACCCACGGGCGATCAGGTTTCAGCTGGACGGGATCAAGGATCAGGTGGCGCTTTTGCCCGGGGCGATGGATGCGGGCAAGCCTTCGGCGCTGTCGCGGGCGGTGCTGCGCGTGCATACCCAGCTTGCCACCGAACAGCCCGAGACGATGACGACCGCTGCACTCTGGTCGGTTCAGGGGCAGATTGCGGGGCTGTCGGACCTGCTGGCCGACAGTTATCTTCACTGATGCTGTACGATATCCGCCTGCGCATCACCTATGACTATGACCGGCCCGCTGCCGAAGGGCGGCAGTTGCTGCGCCTTTTGCCGCTGGATCTGCCCGATCTGCAACGGGTGCTGACCTCGTCGCTCAAGGTTGATCCGGCCCCGGCGGAACGGACGGAGTTCCTGGATTTCTTTGGCAACCGGGTGGTGCAGGTGGCTCTGACCGGTGGGCATGCCATGACGCGGGTCGAGGCTGTGGCGCGGGTCGATCGCACTGTCGGACGGCCCGTACCCGAAACGGCACCGACGCTTGCCGCGCTGGGGGCCGAGATGGCGGCGATGCGGGGCCTTGGTGCGCTGCAGCCGCACCATTTCCGCACCCCTTCGCCACGGATCGGCGCAGTCATGGAAATCACGGCCTATACAGCAAAGGCCGCCAGACCCGCCCCTGACGTGATCCGCGCGGTCGAGGCCGTGGGCCTGGCACTGCACCGCGACATGAGTTTTGACCCCAAGGCCACGACCGTCGACACCCCCCCGGCCGAAGCCTTTGTGCGGCGCAAAGGGGTCTGTCAGGACTATGCCCAGATCATGATTGCTGGGCTGCGTGGGGTGGGGATACCGGCGGGCTATGTTTCGGGCTATCTGCGGACGGTGCCGCCGCCGGGCAAGCCGCGTCTAGAGGGGGCGGATGCCATGCATGCCTGGGTCATGGCCTGGTGCGGGCAGGCGGCGGGCTGGGTCGAATATGACCCGACGAACGCCTGTTTCGTGACTGACCAGCACATCACCATCGCGCGCGGCCGGGATTATGGCGATGTGTCGCCCGTTGCCGGAATCCTGCGCACATCGGGCCATCAGCGCAGCTCTCAGGCGGTCGATGTGATTGCCCTGCAAGAGAAGCCTGCCGTCCCCGCCCCCTGACCCGAAACTCGGGCTGGACGATCTGCACAAGGGGTATACACAGCGCGTGAGACCTTCTGGAACGCGAGTCTGACCGGCATGCTTTTCGCCTATCGCCTTGAGATGAACAGGCTTGTCCTGATGCCGCCCGATGCAGAGCTGCGCGACGCGATCTGGATCGACCTTTACCGTCCGCAGCCCGAACAGGCCGCCGCCGTATCGGCGTTGGGCGTCGAGGTGCCGACGTTGGAAGATATGGAAGAGATCGAGATTTCGAACCGGCTGTACCGTGAAGGGGCCACGGAATACATGACCATCGTCCTGCCCGGTCAGGCGGTGGACAAGACGCAGATGACCGGCCCGGTCACCTTTATCCTGACCAAGGACCATCTGGTCACCGTCCGCCACCACGCGCCCCGCTCGTTCGAAACCTTTCCCGACCGGGCCGACAAGGCCAGTTCAGGCTGTTCGACCCCGCTTCTTCTGTTCATCGGGCTGGTCGAGGAAATCGTGTCGCGTCAGGCCGACCTTCTTGAGGCAAGCGGCAAGGCCTTGGACCAGATCGCGGCCCGGGTGTTTGACGGCCAGGCGGATCGCAATCCGCAGCTATTGCAGGACGCGCTGGAAGGGATCGGGCGCGAAGGGGAAGTGCTGGCGCGGGTGCGTCTGGGTCTGTTGACGATGGAGCGGATGCTGTCGGTCTTTGGCCTGTGGGAACGTGGCGGCAAGGGCAACCAGAGCCACAAGGAACATCTCAAGGGTCTGATGCGGGATATTCAGGCGCTTGAGGTGCATGCCGATTTCCTGTCGAACCGGATTTCCTTGGTCAGTGACATGACGATGGGCATGATCAACCTGTCGCAGAACACCACGATCCGCATCGTGTCGGTCGTGGCGGCGCTGTTCCTGCCGCCGACCCTAATCGCGTCAATCTATGGGATGAACTTTGAACATATGCCGGAACTGGCCTACCCTTGGGCCTATCCGGCGTCGATTGTGCTTATGGTCGCCTCGGCGGCGGCGACCTGGGCCTATTTCAAGTGGAAGGGTTGGCTGTAGGGCCGCGGTCTGCGCGCCTTTTCTATCCGACGGCGAGCGTAATGCGGAACGTCATGTCCCCCTCGCTCCACATTGAAAAGTTCGTGCCCCATTTGTTGTTGAAGAGGACGAACCGGCCCCCCTGATCCGGGTCGGGCGGTTCCTTGGCGAAGGCAAGGAAGGGCTGCGAGGAGAGCTGGAACAGCGGCGCGTCGCAGGGTGTGACGGTGATCTGCGCGCCTGAATCCGTCTGAAATCCGACAGCGGTGACGCCATGAAGCTGCCGGTTTCCGGCCCGGACCACATCGCGCGGATCATGGGTCAGGCCCATCTTTGTCAGGCGCAGCGTGCCGGGGGCCTGAAGGGGTTCGACATGCCAGAATCCGGCCTCGGGCTGGCGGTTGGCGGCCTTGCCGTGAAGCCGGAGCGTGACGGACAAGGTGTTGTCCAGCGCTTCGTAGCTGGTGGTAATGGTGGGCGGGGCGCCGAAATCGCGGACGGCGTCCTGCGGCATCGCGGCAGTGACATGCAGCGCGGCGGTATCGCGGGTCAGGCGC
>JBGSWJ010000460.1:0-3551 GCA_041752495.1 Rhodobacterales bacterium | reverse complement strand
ATCCTCGCCCGGCGGAACCGCCCCCTTCGGCACCGCCGCGACAAACGGCTCCTCCAGCAACGGATGCACCTCCATCCCCTCGCCTGCCGTACCCATGTCCGCCGCGACGATCACATCCAGCGCCCGCGCATCCAGCGCATCAAACAACCGATGGCTCGGCCCGGTTTCCAGCAGGAACTGGCAGTTCTTCAGCTCCTCGGCCATGGCCGATAACAGCCGCGGCGTCACCTCGGCATCAAAATCCTCGATCATTCCCAGCCGGAACCGCGTCAGCCGCGAAAGATCGGCCACGGCCAGCTCCGCCCGCGCCTGATCCGCCTCGTTCAGGATCGTATTCGCCCGCCGCAGAAACATCGCCCCCGCCGGGGTCAGCGTTACCGGCCGCCCGCCCCGGTTCAACAGCGTCGTCCCGATCGCTCCTTCCAGATTGCTGAGTTGCTGGCTCACCGTCGCCGCCGACGTTCCCAGCCTGCGAGCCGCAGCGGAAATCGACGCCTCCTCGGCAGTCGCCACAAAGACCTCGACGCCCCACAGTGTGATCCGCCCCGTCCCTGACGCCATGCCGACCGTCCCCTGCCAGACCTGCGCCAAAGCTAAGGCCGATGCCCCCGAAGGGCAACTACGGGCCGATTGACGGCACGTTACCCCCGCGCGGGCGATTGAAAGCCAAAGCCCCTCCGACTACTGTCCGCCAATCATTATTGAGGTTTCATCATGCCCGACGACATTGCCAACAGCTGGGAATCCCGCGCCGACGCGCATACCTTCTATGGCTTTACCGATTTCGCGACGATCCACGCCCGTGGCCCGGTCGTCCTTACCCATGGCAAGGGCCCCTATGTTTATGACGTCCACGGCAAGTCCTATCTGGATGCCAATTCGGGTCTCTGGAACATGGTCGCAGGCTTTGACCACGCAGGTCTGATCGCCACCGCGCAGGAACAATACGCCCGCTTCCCCGGCTACCACGCCTTCTTTGGCCGCTTGTCTGACCAGACCGTCATGCTCTCGGAAAAGCTCGTCGAAGTCTCCCCTTTCGAGGACGGCAAGGTGTTCTACACCAACTCCGGGTCCGAGGCGAACGACACGATGGTCAAGATGCTCTGGCTCATCTGGGCCATGGAAGGCCAGCCGCAGCGCCGCAAGATCCTGACCCGCGTCAACGCCTACCACGGCATGACCGCCGTCGCCGCCTCCATGACCGGCAAACCCTATGTCCGCGCCTTCGGCCTGCCACTGCCCGGCTTTCTTCACCTCTCCTGCCCGCACTACTGGCGGAACGGCGCCGAAGGCGAAACCGAGGCGCAGTTCACCGCCCGCATGGCAGCTGAACTTGAGGAAACCATCGCCCGTGAAGGCGCCGATACCATCGCCGGTTTCTTTGCCGAACCCGTCATGGGTGCAGGCGGCGTGATCGTCCCCTCCGACGGCTATTTCCAGGCCATCGTCCCGATCCTGCGCAAGCACGGCATCCCCGTCATCTCGGACGAGGTCATCTGCGGCTTTGGCCGGACCGGCAACACCTGGGGCTGCGAAACCTTCAATTTCATGCCTGACGCCATCATCTCGTCCAAGAACCTGACGGCAGGCTTCTTCCCGATGGGCGCCATCATCCTCGGCCCCGAACTGTCGGACCGCCTGCAAAAGGTCTCGGAACAGACCGAGGAATTCGGCCACGGCTTCACCGCAGGCGGCCACCCGGTGGGCTGCGCCATCGCACTCAAGGCCATTGATGTCGTGATGAAAGAAGGTCTGGCCGACAACGTCCGCACACTGACCCCAAAGTTCCAGGCCGGTCTCAAGAAGCTTGCCCAGAACCCCAATATCGGCGAATGGCGCGGCGTGGGCCTCATGGCCGCACTCGAGGCCGTGTCAGACAAGGCCACCAAACGCCCCTTCGACGGCCATCTCAACGTGTCCGACCGGATCGCCAACGCCTGTACCGATCAGGGCCTGATCTGCCGCCCGCTCGGCCAGTCCATCGTCCTTGCCCCGCCGTTCATCATGACCGACGACCAGATGGACGAAATGTTCACGAAACTGGAAACCGCCCTCAACCGTGTCTTCGCCGAAGTCGCCTGACACCAATCCCAGCGAGGTCGCCCGAAGGGCGGATCGAGCGTCCTCGCTCTCACCATGAATTCCCAGCGAGGTCGCCCGCAGGGCGGACGAGCGCCCTACTTCCCCATCCGCGACAGCTTGGACTGCAATTCCGCAAGCTGCTTCTTGATATCATCCAGATCATCATCCGCCTCACGCGACGGCCCCGATGACCCGCCCATCGGCATCAGCCCCCCGGTCATCGCCTTGAAAAACGCTTCCTGCTGCGCCCGCATCGCATCGAACCCCGGCAATTTTGCCATCGGATTCACCTTGGTCATGTTGTCCATCATCTTGGACTGCCCCTCGCGCAGCATCTCGAAACTCGCGGCAAGGAACTGCGGCACGACTGAAGCCGCCTGACTGGTATAGCTCCGCACCAGATCGGTCAGCACATCCACCGGCAGCACATTCTCTCCCCGGCTTTCATGTTCTGCGATGATCTGAAGAAGGTATTGCCGCGTCAGATCATCGCCGGATTTGAGGTCCACGATCTGCACCTCGCGCCCTTCACGGATAAAGGCCGCAATATCCTCAAGCGTCACATAGTCGCTGGTCTCGGTGTTATACAGGCGTCGGCTCGCGTAGCGTTTGATCAGCAGGGGTTTGCCCGTATCAGCCACGTCAGATCCTCCACGCATGTTGCATTGCAGCCAAGCCTACGCCGCAGTTGCAAAAAAAGAAAGGGCGAGCTGCAAAGCAGCCCGCCCGGGAGGAGACCGTCTGACAGGGAGGGGTCAGGCGGGTGGTATCAGTTGCCGATCAGGCAGCGGCAGCGGTCGCCTTCTTGGCGGCAGCGGTCACTTCAGCGGTCGCCTTCTTGGTCGCGGCGGCCACGTCTTCCGACGCTTCCTTGCCAGCGGCCAGCATCAGCTCAAGCGTTTCGGCCTGCATCTTCTTGGCGATTTCCGCAAAGGCGGCCATGTGTTCAGCAGCCGATTCAGCAGAAGCCGAGAAGAAGTCTGTCATCGACTTGGCATAGTCAGCGGGTTCCGCCTTCGCCTTGGTCATGGCCGAAATCTTGGCCAGCGTGTCCTGGGCCCACTTGGCCGACAGGTCGGTCGATTTGGTGGCGGCTTCAAGGGCGACGGCCGACATCTTCTCGGTCAGCGTGGTCTGGCTCTTGAACATGTTTTCCATCGCCTTGGTGTCGACGGGGAAGGAACCCATGACGTCCTTGAACATCGCGGTGAAATCCTGGGTTTTGGTGGCGGCCATGATGATAACCTTTCAGGTTGTGTGCAGGGGTCCATCCTGCGTTAATTCGATGACAGGAATATGCATGCTGCACCGCAGCATTTCAAGTCTCTTTCTGCACTGCAGCACAGATTTGCTGCAAACGCATAGCTTCAATGACTTAGGCGTCAGACCCGCGCTTCGGAACTGCCGTCACGTAAGTTCCGGGCGCCGCACACAGCACCGGATGCGTCGAATCGCCCGGTTGCCGCGCC
>JBGSWJ010000459.1:0-8541 GCA_041752495.1 Rhodobacterales bacterium | reverse complement strand
GGCGGCAGAGGCCGATGCCGTGGTGCTCGCCCTGCCCTGGAATGCCGCGGAATCTGCGGCCCGGGCGCTGGGTGACCTGACGGGCAAGATCGTGATCGACTGCATGAACCCCCTCGGCATGGTCGATGGCCGCTTTGGCCTGACCATCGGCCACACCACCTCGGGGGCCGAAACGCTCGCCCGCTGGCTGCCGGGTGCGAAGGTGGTCAAGACGCTCAATCAGGTGGGCGCCGAGATCATGGCCGACAACGCAAGCCTGCCCCATCGCCCCGTCATGTTCATGGCGGGCGACGATGACGCGGCCAAGGCGACCGTAGCCAACCTTCTGTCTGCGCTTGGCTTTGACCCGCTCGATGCGGGCGACCTGACCCAGGCCCGCATCCTTGAACCCTTCGCGCTTGTCTGGATCAACCAGGCGCTGCGCCGGGGCAAGGGCCGCGACTGGGCCTTTGCCGCCGTTTCCCAACCCTGAACCCCAAGGCACTCCAATGACTGACACGCTATCCGGGCGCTGCCACTGCGGCGGCATCCACTTCACCCTGCCCGCAGCCAGCGTCGGCGTACTGGCCTGCCATTGCAGCGATTGCCAGAAAATGCACGGCAATTTCAACGCCTTCCTTGCCGCGCCCATCGCGGATGTCACCCTGACTGGCGCCGATCACCTGGTCTGGTATCAGTCTGGCGAAACCTCGCGCCGCGCCTTCTGCGCCACCTGCGGGTCGCGTGTGCTCAAGGAAGTGACCAATGCCGGCCGCTGGCTTCTGTCCACCGGACTGATCGACGGGCCGACGGGCAAGCGCATCATCCGAAACCTCTGGGAACAGTCCAAACCCGACTGGTACGATCTGCCCCCGGTCGCCTCATGACCGACCCCGTCACCGTCATAGCCCGCCGCCGCGTCAAACCCGGGTCCGAAGCCGCCTATGAAGACTGGCTCTCCCGCCTGACCGCCGCCGCCCGCGATCTGCCCGGCTACCTTGGCACCGATATCCAGCGGCCCGGTGCGGGCGACCGGACCTATACCTCGGTCTTCCGCTTTGCCACGCTGGCCGATCTGGACGCCTTCGAACGCTCCGATCTCCGGGCCCGGTTCCTCGCCGAAATCGCCCCCCATGTCGATGGCGATGCCGTCTGGGACAGGCTGACCGGACTCGAGATCTGGTTCGAGGCCCCCAAGGGCATGAAGCTTCCCCAGCCATCGCCGCATCGCATGGCCCTTGTCCTGATCGCCGTCGTCTTCGTGCTCGTCCTTGCGATCAACCTCACGCTCGGGCCCTTCATGGCCGCCTGGCCGCTGCCCCTTCGTCTGCTTGCAACCGTCACGCTTCAGGTCGTGCTGATGACCTATGTCATCATGCCCCGCCTGACGCGCGCGCTGGCCCCGTTCATCTATCCCTCAACCCATTGAAAGGTTTCACCATGTCTGGTGCCATCGACGTCCACTCTGCGAAAAGGGTGCTCATCATCGCCGCCAATCCCGGCGTCTCGCCCGTCACGGGCTGGCCCGTGGGGTTCTGGTGGGCCGAACTGACCCACCCCTACTGGGCCTTTACCGAAGCCGGCTACACCGTCGATATCGTCAGCCCCAAAGGCGGCGATCTTGAACCCGATGGCTTTTCCGACCCCGAACATGACAGCGGCTATTCCGCCCACGATATCCTCTCGCTCGGGTTCAAAAAGTCACCGACCCATGCCGCCCTTCTCAAGGGCACGCGCTCCATCGCCGATGTATCATTGGCTGACTACGACGCAGTCTTTCTGGCCGGGGGCCAGTCCCCCATGACCACAATGATCGACGACACCGCCCTGCACAGCTTCGTCGCCCGCGCCTACGAGGCGGGCAAGGTCGTCGCCGTCGTCTGCCACGGCACCTGCATCCTCTTGCGCACCCGCCTGTCCAACGGCGATCTTCTGGTCAAAGACAAGACCTGGACCGGCTTTGCAAATTCCGAAGAAGCCTATGCTGACAGCTTTACCGGCACCCGCATCCAGCCCTTCTGGATCGAGGACGAGGCCCGCAAGATCCCCGACACGAACTTCATCGTCAGCGGCATGTTCAAGTCCTTCGCGATCCGCGATGGCAACCTGATCACCGGGCAGCAGCAGTTCTCGGGCGGGGCCGCCGCCGAACTGGTGATCGATACGCTCGGCCGCTAAGGCACCCTGCCGCGACGCCCTGTCGCAAGGGTGGCTCGCTTGCCGAACCGGGGTCTCCGCGCTACGTCCCTTCCCGGTGACTTGGAGACCCCGGATCATGCCAAACCAGACCGCCACCACCTCACGCGACCGCGTCGGCACAGAACGGCGCATCCTTAATGCGGCCCGTATCGTCCTGGCGCAGGACGGCCCGGCAGGCTTTGGGATCAATGCGGTCGCACGCATGGCCGCTTGCGACAAACAACTGATCTACCGCTATTTCGGCGGGATGACGGGCCTGATCGAGGCGCTCGGCACCGACCTGGCCGGATGGTGGGCCGAACAGCTTGGCCATCCGAACCCGGATGCCAAGACCTATGGCGATGTCATGCGCGATCTGGCCCCGCGCCTTGTCGCGGCTTTGCGCGCCGAACCCCTCATGCAGAAGATCGCCCTGTGGGAGCTGAGCGACAGTTCCGCCCAGGTGCAGCAACTTGCAAGCGCCCGGTCCCGCGCCATGGCCGCCTTCGTGCAAGAGGCGCGCGGCACCCTGACCCCGCCCGAAGGCATTGATGCCGCCGTGGTCAATGCCCTTCTGATCGGAGGCATCCACCAGCTTGTGCTGGCGGCGCAGGCCAGCGGCAGCTTTACCAACCTGCCCCTTGCCACCGATGACGACTGGGCCCGGATCGAACATGGTCTCAAGACCATGATCGACCGGATCTATGCCGCCTGAAACGCTTTCCTAGACGATGATGAAATCCGCGCTCGTCAGGGTCAGACCCCTGTCCAGCGTGGCAAACTGCACGGCCGACGATCCCGACCTGGACCCATCGGCATCGTAGAACACAAACCCCGTGTCCGATTCATAGATGATCCGGTCCGACGCATCCCCGGCCCGCCCTGTCGTGTTCTGGGCAAAGGCACCAGAGGAAAGCGCGCCGACCGACAGCGTCGTAAAGACCGCATCATCCAGCTGAACGGTATCCGTTGCCGCGTCAAAATCGTCCACGACATCGACATTGGCCGCCGTCAGGGCCGACTTGAAGACAAAGATATCGGCCCCGTCGCCCCCCGACAGGAAATCATTGCCCCCGTTTCCGGTAATCGTGTCGTCCCCGCCGTTGCCAAAGATGGAATCGTTGCCGCCATTGCCGATCAGGCTGTTATGGTTGCCGTTGCCCCGGATGATGTTGGCCAGCTCGTTCCCGATCCCTGTGGTGCCGCCGGTGCCCATGATCGTCAGGTTCTCAACATTGCTGCCCAGCGTAACCTTGGTGCTTGTCCGGATGAGATCCTTGCCGGCATCCGCCCCACTGCTTTCGACGATCGTATCGGACGAATCCCAGTAATAGACATCGTTCCCGTTGCCCCCGGTCAGGGTATCGGTCCCGCTCCCGCCGGTCAGCGTATCAACCCCGTTGCCCCCGACCAGAGAGTCATCGCCATCGCCGCCCTCCAGCGTGTCATTGCCGGCCCCGCCGCTGATCAGGTCGTCGCCCCGCATGCCCAACATGTAGTTGCCTACTTCATTGCCATAGATCCGGTCATCGCCATCGCCCATCACAAGGTTTTCAAACGTCGACCCAAAGGTGCCCCAGTCCGTCGAACCGCTTGAAAACGCGCCGTTCCTGACCATGTGAACTTCCATGTCGGCAGTCACCGCCGCCATGTTGATCCAGTCTATCCCGTTATCCGCGTCGATCAGCGTGCTGCGGTCCGCCTCATAGCCGACCATCGTCAGGTATTCGTCGGTGATGTGGTAAACGTCGTTGGCCGAATTGCCGGACCCATAGAATTCAAGCGACATGCTCTCAAGCGTCGTCACATTCCCGCCCCGGGCGTCGGTCACCGTCAGGGTCCAGGTGCCCGCCGACAATTCGCCTCGCAACCCGTCGATCCCATAGACCCAGGTCCCGTCCACATCGGTCCGTGTCCTTGAATCAATCGCCAGAACAATCTCGGTCCCTTCAGCCGATGTCAGCGTGACGACAAGATCACCGATCCGTTCGGAACTGATCCCAAGGTTCAGCGCGACATGCTCGATCTCGATATTCGTGCTGACCGTGATCGTCGCCGAAACCCCGGCCGCATCGTCATCGGGAACTTCAAGGGAATTCAGGTCTTTCACCGCAGTGGCGGCCTGTCTCTCGTTCTCGCTTGTCGCGGCCTCACCGAACAGGGACCAGACTTCGGCCATCCGCACGGCATTATAGACGTCGACCATGCCATAGCCATAATTGGTATGGATGTGGTACCCGCCACCGTTCCACGTCGACCCGCCGTTCGACTGCCAAAGCCCCTCTTCCTCGGGGCCAAGCGTTGTCGCGTCATAGTCCGACCCCGTCAGCTTGGCCGAGGCAGCAAGGATGTTCTGCACGTCCCGCCAGCCCAGATCGCCGTTCGCGTCAAGCATGAGCGCGATGATCCCCGAAACCACCGGCGTGGCCGCCGATGTTCCGCCGAATTCGGTGGTATAGTCGGTCGGATCGTAGCCCGCATCGCCCGACAGATCGGTTGTGACCGCCGCCGCCGGGGCCGTGACCAGGATGCTGGCGCCGTAGTTCGAATAATAGGCCGCATCGCCGTTTTCATCCGTGGCGGCGACCGTGATCGTGAACCGCGTCGCGTTCACACCATCCCCGTTCGCATCGCGGTCGTCGTTTCCGGCGGCCTGGGTGACGATCGTCCCCAAACCCCCGCGCCCGGTTTCCGAAAGGATCTCATAGACATCGGCAAGACTGTCCGCAAAACTCCCGTCAGCCAGGCCCGAGACATACATCGGCTTGGCGCCCCAGCTGTTCTGCGAAATGTCGAACTGGGCCCCCTGCAGGGCCACATCCATGAATTCCGCCTCGGGCCCGTTCACATCGCCATAGGCATCCGGGTCAAAGATCTTGACGCTCGACAGCGACGCGCCCCAGGCAATCCCGATGCCGCCGGTCCCGTTGTTCTCGGCCCCGATGATCCCGGCGACCGATGTGCCATGTCCGTCCCCGTCACGCACAAACAGCCCCGGATAGGGATCAATCGGATTGCCAAGGTTGTCGACAGCACCCAGGGACGGGTCATAATTGCCGTCCAGGTCCTCGTGGTCATAGTCGATCCCGTCGTCATAGATCCCGACGTGAATACCCGTGCCATCATACTCGTCCCAGATCGTCTCGATGTCCCCGATCAGGGAATACTGCCATTGGCTGTCGTACAGGGGATCGGTGGGTTTCATCTGAAAATACCTTCCAACACTAAATCGTTATGACAACATTCCGGGGATCGGACCTTCCCCGTGGGCTGCTTGGCGCCGGACCCGGCGGGCCGGAACACCGCCCTACCCGTCCGTCGCAGTCCCCGCAATGAAGGGGACGATCCCGACCGTGAACATCGCGCCACCTGAACGAAACAAAAACATGATTCAGGACCAATACCCAAAGACCGATCTTCTGACATTAGGGTGCAGCAAGACGCGCTCAGGATCAATCGTTTGCGTGGAACGCCACCGTCACGCGCCGCAAGGTCACTTGCCCGGCACCTGCGCCCCCCAAAAAGCAGAAAGGCGGCCTGCGCCGCCTTTCTGACCGAAACCGTTCAGGGCGTGACCCGCGCCCCCGGCTACCTAGAACATCGACATGACCTGATGGCCCACCGGCGAATACTGCAGACCGATCAGCGTTCCCATGATGGCCAGCGCCCGGGCGCTCGTCGTCAGGCTTTCGCCACGCAAAAGGCTGTAGGTCATCATCGACGCCCCAACCGGCAAGGCGATCACGATCAACGTCGCATTGATTGCATGGGTTGCCAGCCGCAGCTTGACCGAAGACCGGGTCTGATCGGTGTCCGAGGCATAAAGCGCCGCCCGGACCCTTTGCACGTCGTTCAGCCGCGGTTCGGGAAGGTCGGGCATGTCGTTGGCGATGGTGATCGTCTCGGCCGGCTTTTCATCAACGGCCACCGGACGCAGGAACATCCGCGCGCGAACGGCGCTCCGGAACGACACGACCTTTGCCTTGGGCGGCGGGGCAAACCGCGCCGACATCTGCTCCTCAACCGTCTTGGCAAGGCGCTCAACAAGATCGGGCGATACCGGTTCGACCATGGCAGACGGGCTGGCAGTTTCCTCGGGCTCGTGGGCCGGATGGAAACTCTCGCACAGCGCGTCGATCACATCCGACGTCACGATTCCGTCGATCTTGGACCACTCCACGCTGTCAGGCAAAAGCTGCCGGGATATGCGGGTCACGATCACGCCAGCCATTTCATCCTGCCGATCCCCGATCCCCGTTTCGGGATCCGCCTCCGGTCCATATCCGACCGACACGGTCAGGCACGACGCGTGCGGCCCGGGCAGTTCATCCTGAAAAGAGATGGTGATCCTTGAACCGCCGATGTCAAAGATGGCAATGTCGTCGTGGTCCCAGATCAGCTTGCGGTCCACGAAAGCACAGTCATCAAGGGCTGTCCCGAACTCGGTCACAAGCCGGGCAAAGTTCAAAAGCGGGCGCTTCGCATAAAACAACTGGACAATGGTACTGGGCAACGGGTCACGCATTTCGACTCTCCGTTCTCTGACTTCAGTCTCCTTATCCAGAAACAATCAGGCCCCGTTTGGTGCAGATTGTGAAATTATGAAGTAGTTAACTTAAGGTTGCGTCCCGTTTCTGCCGCAATGACAATGGGGACAGTCCTGCCAGACTGTCCCCGCCTAAAACATGGGCAGTTTGAAAATTCTGCCCGTGATTGCAGGCTTCAGACCCGGATCACGCACTTTCCAAAGTTTTCGCCCCGTAGCATGCCCGCGAACGCCGCCGGCGCGTTTTCGAGTCCGTCCACAATGTCTTCGCGATAGGTAATCGACCCGGAACCAATCCAATCCGCCATTTCGCGGGCAAAGGCGGGATACAGGTGGCCGAAATCGTCGAAGATGATGAAACCCCGCATCGTCAGCCGCTTCCGCAGGATCACCGACATAAGCCAGGTCATCCGGTCCGGCCCGTCGGGCAGCGCCGTGTCATTGTATTGGGCGACAAGTCCGCAGACGGGGATCCGCGCCGCGGTATTCAGCAGGGGCAGAACGGCATCCAGAACCTTGCCCCCGACATTTTCAAAATAGACATCAATCCCCTGCGGCGTGGCCGCAGCCAGTTGCGCCGCGAAATCCGGGGCCTTGTGGTCGATGCAGGCGTCAAACCCCAGCGTTTCCACCGCATGCCGGCATTTCTCGGGCCCGCCCGCGATGCCGACGACGCGGCACCCTTTCAGCCTTGCGATCTGCCCGACCGTCGCACCAACCGGCCCGGTCGCCGCGCCGACAACCACAACCTCGCCCGGCTTCGGCTTGCCGATCTCCTGCAACGCGGCCCAGGCGGTGAACCCCGGCATCCCCAGCACGCCCAGCGCCCAGGACGGATGCATGGGATCGCGGCCAAGCGGCGTGACGCCCTGGCCATCGGACAAGGCATAATCCTGCCAGCCGCTGTAGCTCAGCACCCAGTCCCCCACCGCAAACCGGTCAAGGTTCGACGCCACGACCTGCGCAACCGTGCCGCCCACCATTACATCCCCGATCGCAACCGGCGGCGCGTATGAGGGCGCATCACTCATCCGCCCGCGCATATAGGGGTCCAGCGACAGGAACCGCGTCCCCAGCACCATCTGCCCCGGCCCCGCGACAGACACTGGCCCGGTCTCCATCCGCAGGGTCTTTTCAGTCGGCGCCCCCTTGGGTCGTTCGGCCAGAACCCAGCGGCGGTTGACGGTGGTTGACTGCGGCATGGCATGCACTTTCATCACAAGGGTTGGTCACAGCTTTGCGGTATCCGGCACTCTGCCGGGGAACACAGGAAAGCGCCATGGCCGACCCTGCGTCGCAAGGGGCAGAATTACAAATCCCTAGCAGCTTTACATGTTGCCCGGATTTTCCAGTTGGATCAATGTAGGGCATGTCTTCCCTGCGCGCCATCCTGATCGCTGATGACCTGACCGGATCTCTCGATTCGATTGCCCCCTTCGCCGCGATGGGGCTGAAAAGCCTGACCGCCGTCACGCCCGATGCCCTGACGGATGCACTTGCCATGTCCCCCGATGTAATCGCGGTGAACCTTGGCACCCGCGAACTGTCTGCCGAAACCGCAAGGGCAAGGATCAGAACGGCCACCCGCGCCCTGGGCAATGCTGCCGGGTCCGGGTCGGTCTGGATCAAGAAGATTGACTCGCGCCTGAAAGGTCCGATTGCCGCCGAACTGGCCAGCATGTCCGGGCTGCTGCCCTTTACCCGTGTCCTTGTGTGCCCCGCCATCCCGGAACTTGGGCGGATCGTGTCCGGGGGCCACTTGCGGGGCGCAGGGGTGCCGGTCGACCTGCCCGTTGCCGCGACCGTGGGCACAGACCTGCCCTGCGACGTGCCCGACG
>JBGSWJ010000458.1:0-9154 GCA_041752495.1 Rhodobacterales bacterium | reverse complement strand
GGCGGCAGGGGTCGTGCTGGCCGAGACGCTGCGGGGGATGCCGGAGCGGCCCACGCATCTGATCTGTGGGATGTTGAACACCAAGGACATTGCGGGGTTCATGCGGCCTTTGGCCGGGGTCGCGCAATCGCTGACGGCGCTGTCGATCCCCGGGGAGAAGAACACGATCCCGGCGGAGGAAACGGCGCGGTTCGCGGCGGAGGCGGGGTTGTCTGCGGCGACGGCGGAATCGCTGGACGCGGCGATTGTGGCGATTACGGCGCGTGATCCGGCGGCGCGCATCCTGATCTGCGGGTCCTTGTATCTGGCCGGGCATGTGTTGAGGGAAAACGGATGATACGTGGGGTTCTGGCCATTTCGATGATCCTGTCCGCCAGCCAGTCGCAGGCGGCGCTGGTCTATCTCTGCTGGGTGGGGAACAACGGGTATACGATGACGGGGACGATGGAGTTCCCGGATGCGCTGCTGGATGCGCCGATGGTGACCGAGGCGGATGTGACGCGATTCAAGATAGCGGGCTATCTGGACGGAAATCTGCTGGGGACCTGGGATCTGGCGGACAAGACGCCGGTGACGACATGGTATCTGCGCTATATCCCAAGCGAGATGCGGTTTCCGACGAATGGCGAAGTGCCGGGGATCATTGATCAGGGCTGGAATGCGGACGGGACGGCCGAGGACTGTGGCAATCCGGGGTTCGGGTTCAATGCGGGAAACTATGCGCAGGATTTCTGCGTGAATGGGGTCTGGGTTGAGCCATCCGGGATGCCGCCGCCGACACCGTTCCTGGCGCAGAGCGAGGCGCCCTATAGCACGGACTGCGCGGGGCCGAAGTTGATGAGTAGGCTTGAGGGGCCTTGGGGCGACGGTCTGGGGTGAGGGACCAAAACCCTTGGAAGGGTTTTGGCAAGAACCTTGGAAGGTTCTTGCGCAGGTGACACGGGTCGTGATCAGCCTTTGGCGGCGTGGAGCGCGGCTTCGAGGATATCGAGCGCCTCGGCAAATACTTCGTCCTGGATTGTGATGGGCGCAAGGAAACGGATAACGTTGCCGTAGACGCCGCAGGTGAGGAGGACGAGGTTGCGCTTGAGCGCCTCGGATTTCACGCGGTTGGTGAAGTCGGCATCGGGTTCGTGGCCGCCGGGGATGTTGAATTCGACGGCGACCATGAAGCCGGGGCCGCGGATGTCGGCGATCTGGGGGATGTCCTGACGCAGGCCTTCAAGACGTTGGCGGAGGCGCGAGCCGAGGGTGTTGGCGCGGGCGCAGAGGCCTTCTTCCTCGATCACATCAAGGACGGCGTTGGCGGCGGCGATGCCGAGCGGGTTGCCGCCATAGGTGCCGCCAAGGCCGCCGGGGTTGGCGGCGTCCATGATGGTGGCCTTGCCTGTCACGGCAGCGAGGGGGAGGCCGCCGGCGAGGCCCTTGGCCATGCAGGTGAGGTCGGGGAAGACGTCGTAATGTTCCATCGCAAAGAGTTTGCCGGTGCGGGCAAAGCCGGTCTGCACCTCGTCCGCGATCAGGACGGCGCCGATTTCATCGCAGAGCTTGCGCAGGCCGCGCATGAGTTCGGCGGGGGCGACATAGAAGCCACCTTCGCCCTGGACCGGTTCAAGGATGATGGCCGCGACGCGGGCGGGGTCGAGGTCGGCCTTGAAGAGGGCCTTGATGCCGGCCATCGAGTCTTCGACGGTGCTGCCGTGGAGTTCGATCGGGAAGGGGACGTGGAAGACGTCGGGCATCATCGTGCCGAAGCCTGCCTTGTAAGGCTGCACTTTGCCCGTCAGCGTCATGCCCATGAACGTCCGG
This sequence comes from Rhodobacterales bacterium, assembly GCA_041752495.1. Classification (GTDB taxonomy): domain Bacteria; phylum Pseudomonadota; class Alphaproteobacteria; order Rhodobacterales; family Rhodobacteraceae; genus JAPLPE01. The sequence goes on along the minus strand of JBGSWJ010000458.1, from coordinate 7,345 downwards.
CCGTGGAAAGCGCCGCCGAAAGCGATGACGGCATTCCGTCCGGTGGAAATGCGGGCGATCTTGACCGCGTTTTCGACGGCTTCGGCGCCCGTGGTGACAAAAAGGGTCCGCTTGTCATAATCGCCGGGGACGAGTGCGTTCAGGCGTTCACCGAGGCGGATGTAGTTTTCGTAAGGAAGCACCTGATGGCAGGTGTGGGTAAAGGCGTGCAGCTGCTTTGCCACGGCGGCCATGACCTTGGGGTGGCAGTGGCCGGTATTGACCACAGCGATGCCTGCGGCGAAGTCGATATAGCGGGTGCCTTCGACGTCCCAGACTTCGGCGTTCAGCGCACGTTCGACATAGACCTGTGTCTGCATCCCTACGCCACGGGCGATGGCAGTCTTGCGGCGTTCGGCGATTTCGGTGTTCAGCATTTTTCAGGTCTTTCCGTAACAGGTCAGAGGGAGCCGGGGCCCCGGTCAGCCGATACCATAACCGGAAGGAGCCCCTGTCGGCCAGTGGACAGACGCAAGGTTTCGGGCCGAAAGATAGGGCCAGAAGGTCAGAACCGGCAGAAATTTGAGGGGTGATTCGGGTCTTTCATTGACGGACGAATCACCTTGGCGCTAGATATCGTCTCAAATCATCTGGCGGCTGCGTTATTTTGTCCGGCCGTCAAGATCGTGTGGTGAGTGGCAGGGACTGGTGAAGATCGTGCAGGCATGCGTGACGATCCGTGAAACGACCCTGGCCGGCGCGGCGCCCCCGTCGGGGGGTATCGCATGAAACGCCTGATCCTTGGAACCTTTGCCATTGCTGCGGTGCTGTGCGCCTGGATCGTGTTGCCGCCGGTAAGTTCGTGGTCCTTCATTCAGCCGGGTGCCGTGCCCGGAGACGAGACCGGCGTGACGCGGAACGTGACCTCGCCGCTGTCCGAGGATCTGGCGGTCGAGGGCGGGACGGGTGTGGCGCTTGAGACGGATGCCACAACGCTGAACGAGGTGACGGCGGGGATTGTGCAGGCTCTCGAATCGCCGGGAACTGATGTTCCGCTGACGCCGTTGCAGTCGCTTGTGCTGGCCGGGTTGCAGGCGGGTCTGCCCGATCTTGAGATTGACCGGCTTGTGAACGAAGCGGCGGCCAAGGGGGATGTGACGGTTCCGGCGGTTCTGGTGACGGATGACCTGAGCGTTGACACCTTTACCCTGTTGGCGAGTGTCGAAGCGGGTGTGCGGAGCGGGGCCTATCCGGTGCCCGTGGCGCAGACCGAGGCGGAACCCGTGTCAGTCGGCGTGACGCGATCCTATGTGGTGCGGCCGGGGGACAGTCTGGGCTCAATCTCGGAGCAGTTCTTTGGCAGCAGCATCTATGACGATGCCATCTATTCGGCCAACCGGGACGTGTTGGCCAATCCTGACGACCTGAGCGTGGGACAGACGCTGATCATACCGGAACTTTGAGACAGGCAAGGCAGAAGAGCAGTGGGGGGCCGAACCAACGGCCCCCCTTTTTCTTTTCGCATTTGTCGGTCGGGCGTGGCCCTGGGGCCTATTTTGCGCCGAACAGGCGGTAGTAGAGCCAGTCGGGCATGAACTGGCTGATCCGGAAGACCCATGAGAAGAGCATGGGAAAGCTTTTCTTGAAGGCGTCGTCGTTCATGTGGTCGAAGAATTCATGCGCTGCCGCTTCGGGTTCCATGATGAAGGGCATCTTGAATTCGTTCTTGTCGGTGAGACGGGTCTTGATGAAGCCGGGATTCACGACCTGCACGTCGATGGGTGACAGGCGCAGGTCTGACTGCATGGATTCGGCCATGTGCATCACGGCGGCCTTGGAGGCGCCGTAGCCGATGGCGCCGGGGAGGCCGCGGAAGCCAGAGAGAGAGCCGGTCAAGACAATGTGGCCGTGGCCCCGGGCGAGCATGGGGCCGATGACCGCGCCGACGCAGCGCTGCGCACCGAGGAAATTGATGTCGGCCATCTGTTCGGCCTTTTCGTTATCCCACTCGGAGGACTTCATCGGCCAGTAGACGGCAGCCAGATAGATCATGCCGTCAAGCGGACCGATCTGCGCGGCGGCGGCCTCGACCGCCTTGCGGTCGGAGACGTCGACGGCAACGTAAGAGGACTTGCCGGGGAGTTCGGCAACAAGCGCCTTGAGCCGGTCTTCGTTGCGGGCGCTGACGATGACCTCGGCGCCCGCGCGGCTCATGATGATGGCAAGGTCACGGCCCAGGCCTTCGCTTGCGCCGACCACCCAGTAGCGTTTTCCTTGCCATACTCTCATGGTTTTTCCTTTCAGACGGCCAGCTTGGGCCGCATGGTGGCCACAAGCTCGGCCACCTTGATTCCATATTTGCGGAACTGGCTGCGGTTCATGATCGAGCCGTTGGGCGTCAGATACATCCAGTCCACGGTATCAAGCACATGGCCGCCGGCATCGGCGGGCAGGCGCAGGCGGTAGTTGAGTTGCACAGCAGAGCCGGCCTGGCGGCCGGTAGCGATGCCGACAACATCGGCCGCCTCGGCGCGGATGGTGCCGTCATTGCCCAATGTGAGTGTCCATTGGCGGTTCTGCACGACGCCCGAGTCGTAATGAAACACTTCCTTCATGATGCCGACGTTACCCTGCCAGCTTGCCTCGAAGTCAGCAACAAAGCGTGAAGTTACGCGGCCTGTCGGGCCGAAAACCACGCCTTCGCAGACGATCGGACCGTTCAGTTTCTGACGGATGTCGAATTGGGGTTCGCGGTGGTCATATTCGTCGGGGCTTTGCGATGCGAAGGACGCAAAGCGTTGCCGGGCGAGAAGGGCGGCGGTGGCGATGGCAAGCGCAAGGATAAAGCCTGTCAGAAACGTCATGCGTCAGTCCTCCAGTCGGGTGAAGATAAGCAGGCCGATGGCCAGCAGTTTGAGCCCCGTCGGAACGAGGGCGTAGAGCACGCTGAGCATGGTCAGCGCGGAGGCGGGCAGATCGCTCTGGCCCGCGACGAAGCCTGCGCTTTCCAGAAGCGGCAGGACAGTGACGGCGACAAAGGCAAGGGTTGCCTTGTTCACTATGGCCCAGAGGCCGAAGCCCTGCCCGCCATTGGGCGAGACGGTGGCCATGCGGCGGGCAAAGAGGGCGGGAAGGAGCGTGGCGTCGGCGCCGCTGGCGGCACCGGACACGATGGAGATGATGGTGAAGCCGAGGACGTCGCCGGTGCCGAGGGTGAAGGCAAAGACGAAGGAAATCGTCGCAGCGACCATTGCGCCGAGCAGGACCAGCTTGGAGCCGAAACGGCGGGCGAGTGCGCCCCAGAAGGGGATGGCGACGGCGGCGGAGAGGAAGAAGGCGAGGAGAAGCGGGCCTTCGAGGCCGGGGGCGCCGAGGCGGCTTTCCACGAAGAAGAGGAAGAGAGTCGAGGTGACGGCCAGCGGGGCGGAATTGACGAAGGCGAGGATGAGGAGGCGGCGGGCCAGCGGGTCCTTGAGCACGGTCGTCACGGGGACGGGGTCGGTGTGCCCTTCGGCCGTCCATTCGGGCCACATCATCGCGACGGCAAGCCCCGTGAGGAGGGCGAAGGTGAGGCCGTAGAGGACGAAGGGGGCGTCGGAGATCGTCATCAGGAGCGTGGGGGCGACGGCGGCGAGGCAGACGCCGATCAGCGTGCCGCTTTCGCGCCATGTGGCGACGCGGACATGGCCGCCGGTGCCATTGCCTGCCTTGGCGATGCCTTGGGCGTAGAAGCAGATCACGAGGAAGGTGTAGGAGGTGAAGAGGCCGGTGATCGTCAGGCCGAACCACCACATCGGGTTGATGGGCGGGGTCACCGCGTACAGGCCGAGCATCGAGAGCGCCATGATCAGCGCGGCGACGGCGACGGCCCAGACGCGGCGGGGGGCGAGGCGTTCGGACAGCCAGCCGAGGAACGGGTCCTGCACGACGTCGAACAGGCGGAGGGCGAAGAGGAGTGTGCCCAGCGCCGTGAGGCTGACGCCGAAGGTGTCGGCATAGTATTTGGGCGCGTAGATGTAGATCGGCAGCCCCGCCGCCGCGAGAAGGCCGCCGAAGAGCGACCATGCGGGCAGGCGTTCGGACCATGCCGAGGGTTTGACCATGGCGATGGTCACCGGCTCACCTCGGATTCGGGGGCTTTGGGGTGGTTGAGGAAGGGGACGCCTTTCCACCAGAGTTTGAGCGCCTGCCAGTGGATCAATGCCAGCACGCGGCGCGAACCGAGCGGGCGGCGGAAGGCGGCGCGCAGGATGCTGGTGTTGGTGAGCGGTTTGCGGGCGCCGGTCAGGGTGGCGATGAGGCCACCGTTGCCGCGCGAATAGTCGATCCAGATGCCGATCTTTTCGGGGGTGATGTCAAAGCGGAAGGTGTAGCCACCCTCGACCGGCTGAAAGGGCGAGACATACATGAGCTTTTGCGCCTGCATCGTCTCGTCTTTGGTGATCGGACGCAGGTCGTCGTGGTGGCAGAGGTATGAGTGACGGTCGCCATAGGTGTTGGTGACCTCGGCGATAACGACGCGGAGGATGCCCTGATCGTCGTGGCAGAGCCAGAAGCTGACCGGGTTGAAGACATGGCCGAGGATGCGGGGTTGCGCGAGGATGTCGACCCGGCCGGTGACGGGGAGGTTGTGGGCGGCCAGAACCTGCCGGACCCATTTGGCCCCCGTGCCGTGTTGGGGAGGACCGCCGTGGTCGGAGTCTTGCAGCGAGGTCAGGTTCCCGGCGTTGCGGGAGAAGAGGCGCGGCCCTTTGACCGCGCCTTCGGCATCAAGGAGGACGTAGTCAATGGAATAGCGGAAGGCATTTTTGGTGTCCCCCCGCCGACCATGATAGGTCTGCCCTGCGATATGTTCGACGCTGCTCACTCGGCCGCCAGTGCGATTTCGGCATTGGCATTGATGCCGCGCACGACGTCCATCGCGCTGGCAAGGCCATCTTCGTGGAAGCCGTTGCGCATCCATGCGCCACAGAACCACGTGCGGTTTTCGCCGTTCATCACCGCCGCCTCCTCCTGCGCTGCCAGTGCGGCCTTGTCATAGACGGGATGGCGCATGACCGCTTTGTCCCAGATCAGGTCTTCGCGGATGGGCTGGGTGGAGTTGAGGGTCACGAACAGGTTGTCGGCCTTGAGCCATGGCTGGAGCGAGTTCATCCAGTAGGTCAGGTCGATCCGGTCAGTCGATTTCTGCGCGCCTTCGGCATAGGTCCAGGACGACCAGACGGCACGGCGTTTGGGCATCAGGTTTTCGTCGGAATGCAGGACCACGTCGTTGGGCTGATAGCGGATCGCGCCAAGGATTCGGGATTCGGTTTCCGTCGGATCGGCCAGCATGGCGAGTGCATCGTCGGAATGGGCGGCAAAGACGACCTCGTCAAAGCGTTCCCATTCGGCGCCGGGCACCTTGACCTCGACCCCGAGGGCGGTGCGGCGGACGGACTGGACCGGGGCATTGAGGCGAATGTCGACGCCCGCGAGGCGCATCGCGGCTTCGAGCCGGGAAACGTAGGAGATGGAGCCGCCCTGCACGGTGAACCACTGGTGTTGGCCCGAGTAGCTGAGAAGGGCGTGGTTCTTGAAAAAGCCGATGATCGTCTTGGCCGGGAAATCGAGTACTTTCTGGGTGGGCGTCGACCAGATCGCGCCCGAGAAGGGGAGAAGGTAGTGGTCGCGGAAGTAGCGGCCGGTGCCAAGTCTTTCGAGCAACCCGCCAAGGGTGAGATCGTCGTCCTGTGCGGCCTCCCATGCATTGGCGTTGAAGTGGAAGATGTCGCGCAGCATCCGCAGGAAATGCGGGTTCAGGAGATTGCGTTTCTGCGCAAAGACCGAGTTGAAGCCGTCGAGACCATATTCGAGACGGCCACCGGCGACCGAGACGCCAAAGCTCATCTTCGATGGGGTGACCGGGACGTTGAGTTCGTCGAACAGGGCCGTGAGATAGGGATAGTTGGCGTAGTTGAAGACGATGAAGCCGGTATCGACCGCCTGATCGCCGTTGCGACCGGCCATTCTTGTGCGGGCGTGGCCGCCGATGCGGCCTTCGCTTTCAAAGAGGACAACGCGATGGTCGGGAGACAGTCTGTAGGCGGCACCCATGCCCGAAATACCTGCGCCTATGACGGCAATCTTCTTGCTGGACCCGTGGGCCCGTATCGTTCCGTGCATTCGTGATCTGCTCCGTTACCTGCGATCTTGTTCTGTCTTACGCGAGTGTATGCCGAGCGGATGATTCAGAACCACCCTGAGAAAGAAATCATTTCGGTGTGATCCACCCGAAGGATGCCGTCGTATACTTGTCATGTTCAGCCAGTCAGATACCTTTTCTGTGACCGAACCGGCCCCTGTTCCCGAAGGGGTCGGGGTGGTTTTGCCAAAATGGCGGAAAAGGAACTCCAAGGTGAACGTACCCGTGACGGATATGTCCAAACGGCTGGAATGGGTTGCACAAATCGAGGCGATCCGGGACCGGCAGGACCAGCAGGCGTTTGCCGAGCTGTTCCGGCATTTTGCGCCGCGGGTGAAGGCTTTTCTGATGAAGTCGGGCAGTTCTGCCGATTTTGCGGAAGAGTGCACACAAGACGTGATGGCGACCCTGTGGCGCAAGGCGCACATGTTCGACGGCACGAAGGCCAGCGTTTCGACCTGGATATTCACGATCGCGCGGAACCGGAAGATCGACATGATCCGCAAGGACCGACGCCCCGAACCGGAGGACCTGCAATGGGGACCGGACTCTGAGCCGTCAGCGGCAGAGATCATGGCGATACAGCAGGATTCGGATGAGCTTGCCCGGGCGCTTTCAACGCTGCCGGACAAACAACGCAAACTGATCGAACGCGCCTATTTCGGCGAGTTGAGCCACAGCGAGATTGCCGCAGAAACCGGCCTGCCGCTTGGCACGATCAAATCCAGAATAAGGCTGGCGCTTGACCGACTGCGCCATGCCATGACGTAAAGAAGAACATCATGCCCCAGATCAAACATCATCTGACCGACGCCCTTTTGATGGGATATTCGGCCGGGACACTTCCCGAAGCGTTCAACCTTGTCGTGGCGACACATGTATCGCTGTGCGACGAATGTCGGGCGCGGATGCATTCCTTTGACGCGGTAGGTGGCGCCCTGATCGAAGAGGCCGGGACTGTTGCAGTCGCGGACGGGTGCCTTGAGGCGACGCTGGCGCGGATCGCGCGGGGCGACAAGAAGGCGGACGCGCGACCGGTGCGCAAGCGGGGGACATTCCCCGCGCCGCTGCAGGATTATGTGGGCGGTGATCTGGACGCCGTGAAATGGCGGCGCGTTGGCGGGGGTGTGTCGGATGCGCTGCTGCGGACGCGGGGGCAGGCGACGGTGCGGCGGAGATCGG
>JBGSWJ010000457.1:0-1903 GCA_041752495.1 Rhodobacterales bacterium | reverse complement strand
GCGGCGGCGGTGGCCGCGCTGTAACGCGTCAGAGGTCGAAGGTCGCAAAGACCGGGACGTGATCGCTGGGCGCGTCCCAGCCACGGGCAGGACGCAGGATGCGGCTGCCGTGGGCGGCCGAGGCGATGTCGGGCGTGGCCCAGATATGGTCGAGCCTGCGACCCTTGTCGGCGGCGTCCCAGTCGGAGGAGCGGTACGACCACCAGGAATAGAGGTTGCCCGTTGGAATATCGGCGCGGGTCACATCGACCCAGCGGCCCGCGTCCTGCGTCTGGCCCAGGTGTTCAACTTCGATCGGGGTGTGACTGACGATCTTGAGCAGTTGCTTGTGGCTCCAGACGTCATCTTCGCGCGGGGCGATGTTGAGGTCACCGACGAGGATCGCCTTTGCAGGGCGGTCGGCGTGGAAATGGTCGCGCATCTGGGTCAGGAAATCGAGCTTTTGCCCGAATTTTTCGTTCTGCTCGCGGTCGGGGATGTCGCCCCCAGCGGGGACATAGCAGTTGTGGATGATGACGCCATTGTCGAGCCGGGCGGTGACGTGGCGGGCGTGGCCCAGGGACGCGAAATCATGGCTTCCGATATCGGTCAGCGGCAGTTTCGACAAGATGGCGACGCCGTTGTAGCCCTTCTGCCCCCGGGCGACGACGTGGGTGTAGCCCAGCGCATTGAAGCGTTCGAGCGGGATAAGCTCGACCGGGGATTTGCATTCCTGCAGGCAGAGGATGTCGGGGGCCTCTTCCTCCATCAGGCGGGCGACCAGACCTTCGCGCAGGCGGACCGAGTTGATGTTCCAGGTGGCGAGGGTGAAGGACATGGGCGGCTCCGCTGACAGGCTGGGTCAGGCTAGCCGCTGGCCAGAGGAGACGCCAGCCCGCATGCAGGCAAGGGGGGGTGTCGCTGATGGGGTGGTTTGCTTGAGCCTGGGGCCGGGATGGCCGGCCAGTCCGGAGATCGCGCTGCACATCAGGCCCGCACGATGGGCGAGGGCGATGGAGGCGGTACCTTTGGATTCGCAGAGCGGGCGAAGGAAGCCCTTGTCGGCAAAGGTCGTGCCCTGCGCCTTGAACCTGTCGGCGCGGCGGTGCAGGTCGGCGTTCGACCGTTTCGGGAGCAGGAGCCCGGACACGAGTGGCCACTTTTCGGATTTCATATCAACTGTTTATGCGATGTCCGCCATTCTGGGCCGGGGTTGCCAAGGGGTGGTATCTTGGTCTGTGACCGGAAACCTCGGCGCCTGCGTCGTGGTCAAGTCGCAGGAACCAGAGTGCGGAGGCGGCACAGATTGCGCCCATGACGACAAAGGTGAGCTGAATGTCAAAGAGGCTGGTCTCCCCGCCGAAGATGCCAGCGCAGAGCCGGAGGATCACGACGGGGATCGCTACGCCAAGGAGCATGGCGACCTGTTGCGTCATGGCGGCAAGCGTGGCCGAGGCGGCGCGTTCGGAGGCTTCGATATCGGCATAGGCCAGTGTGTTCAGTGTTGTGAACTGCACCGACCGGACGGAACCGGCCAGAAACAGGAGCGCCCAGATCAGAAGACCGGGTGGACCATCGGGGACGAAGGCAAAGACCGCAACGGAAAGGCCGCAGGCGACCCCGGTTGACACGGCAAGGGTGCGGAAGCCGGTCCAGCGCAAGAGCGGGGTGGTGACAGATTTGGCCGTCAGGTTGCCCAGAAAATAGATCAGGATGAGAAAGCCGGCCTCAGTAACGGTCAGGCCGAAGCCAAGTTGGAACAGGAGTGGCAGCAGGAACGGCGTGGCATTTATCCCGATCCGCTGCAGACTGCCGGCGGTCATCGTGGCCAGGCGGAAGGTGTCGCGCCGCAGGAGAGCGAGGTCGAAAAGCGGGGTTGCAGCGCGGCGGAGATGCCGCACGGCAAGGGCCGCGACCACCGCCC
>JBGSWJ010000456.1:0-6744 GCA_041752495.1 Rhodobacterales bacterium | reverse complement strand
ACGCCCCGGTCCCGCGCCCGGTCGATCAGCGCCTGCACGCCGGGCCGCAAGGCAACCGCCCCTTCACCCATCAGCCGCAGATAGTGCGCCGTCTTGGTCCGGTGCAGTCCCGCGATCTGATCCACCGATAGCCGGGGCAGGGACGGTTCGGCGGCAAGATGCGCCGCAATCCGCTCCTTCCCCCCGGTCGTGCGCAAAAGGATACGGTAATTCTCAACCGTCCAACTCCAAGGCAATCCCGCGTCGGCAAAAGCGGCGTTAAAGGCCGCCCGATGAACCTCCTCCGTCTCGGCCAGCGTCCCGTCGACGTCAAAGATCAGTGCCCGCAGCGTCACGGAATCAGGCGGCGCGCCAGCGCGGGAAGCTCGTCGAAATGGTCAAACGGAATCGCGGCGGGCAGGGCGCTCAGAGGCGCCGCGCGGTATCCGGGGGTATAAAGCGCAATCGGCACCCCTGCCGCCTGCGCGGTGGCATAGTCAATCTCGCTGTCACCTACATAAAGCGTCGCCGTCGCCGCCAGATCGGCAAGGGCGCGCAGCAGAGGCGCCGGGTGTGGTTTCCGCTCGGCCATGCTGTCGCCGCCGATGATCGTCCCGAACCACTCCAGAATGCCCAGATGCGCCAGGATCGCCCTGGTCGCCGTCAACGGCTTGTTGGTGCAAAGCCCCAGCACATACCCCTCGGCTGACAGGCTCGACAAAGCGTCAGAAACACCCGGATAAAGCGTCGTCAACTCCTTCGCATCGTCATAGTTCTTCAGAAACGCCGCCAGCAGCCGTGCATGATCCGCCTCGGGCAACCCCCGCGCGGCCATCATCCGGCTGACAAAGACCCCGGCCCCGTTCCCGATGAAACTCCGCGTCTCGGCCAGCGTCAGCGCCGCCGCCCCTTCGCCCGCCAGCACGCCACTGCCCAGGTCGCAGATATCCGGCGCGCTGTCGATCAGGGTTCCGTCAAGGTCAAAGACAATGGCGCGCAAAGCCCTCTCCCTTCATGCCAAGGTACCAAGAACGGCTTCGGCGGCGTGGCGGATCGCCCGGATATTGGCACCATAAGGCGCCGGATCAGCCACCGATCCGCCCTTGAACACCGCCGACCCCGCGACCAGCACATCCGCCCCGGCGGCGGTCACCAAAGGCGCGGTTTCAACCGTCACCCCGCCGTCAATCTCGATATGCACGGGCCGGTCGCCGATCATCGCCCGCAACCGGCGCACCTTGTCGATCTGGCTGTGAATGAACTTCTGCCCGCCGAAACCAGGGTTGACCGTCATCACGCAGATCAGGTCCGTCATGTCCAGCAGATGCTCCACCGCATCGACGGGCGTCCCGGGGTTAAGTGCAAGCCCCGCCTTGGCCCCCGCAGCCCGGATCGCCTGCAATGTCCGGTGGATATGCGGCCCCGCCTCAAGATGCGCGGTAATGAAATCGGCCCCGGCATCGGCAAAGGCCGCGATATAGGGATCGACCGGCGCAATCATCAGATGCACATCCATGACCGTGCGGATATGCGGCCGGATCGCCTTGCACAGTTGCGGACCGAACGTGATGTTGGGCACGAAATGCCCGTCCATCACATCGACATGGACCCAGTCGGCCCCCTGCGCCTCGATCGCCTCACACTCGGCGCCAAAGGCCGCGAAATCGGCAGAAAGGATCGACGGGGCGATCTTGATCTTGCGGGTCATGTCCTGTCCTTGCGTTCATGCATCAGGCCGCCCTGAAAGACGCGGCTGGCCCGGATATCCTCGGCAGTGATGGTCGAAAGGGCGGCGGCGTCAAGCGGCCCTTTGGCCGTCGCGAAAAGCCGGTTCGCCTGCCGCAGCCGTGCCCGGTCCAACGCATTGCGGATCGAACGGGCGTTGGCGAAATGTGGCTGCGTCCGCCGCAACGCCACATACTCGGCCAAGGCCTGCTTGCCCCCCTCGTCCAGTACATAGGCCTGACGGTCCAGCATGCTCACCGCGATCCGCTCCAGTTCCGCATTCTCGTAATCGGGAAAGTCGATGTGATGCGCGATCCGCGACCGGAACCCTGGATTGGCGCTAAAGAAACGGTCCATCCGGTCGGCATAGCCCGCCATGATGACGACCAGATCATCCCGGTTGTTTTCCATCACCTGCAGCAGGATCTCGATCGCCTCCTGCCCGTAATCGCGTTCATTGTCAGGGCGATACAGGTAATAGGCCTCGTCGATGAACAGGACGCCACCCATCGCCTTCTTGAGCACTTCCTTGGTCTTGGGTGCCGTGTGGCCAATGTACTGCCCCACCAGATCATCCCGCGTCACACTGACCAGATGCCCCTTGCGGACATAACCCAGCCGATGCAGCAGCCCCGCCATCTTGAGCGCGACCGTCGTCTTGCCCGTCCCCGGATTGCCGGTGAATGACATGTGCAAGGTCGGCGTCTCCTGATGCAGCCCCAGGTCGCGCCGCGCCCTGTCCACAAGCAGCAGCGCCGCCGTCTCGCGGATGCGGGCCTTGACCGGGGCCAGACCGATCAGTTCGGCGTCAAGCTCGCGCAGAACCTCGGCCACGCCAGAGGATTCGTATTCCGCGGCCAGATCGACGGTCTGGCGGGGGGCTGCACTGTCCATCACGCTTCCTTGGGCTTGGGCTTGGGCTTGGGCTTGGGCTTGGGGGCGGGCGGCGCCCGGGGTCACCGGGACACCGCCCTAACATCCTGAAATGGGGAACGGCGGGCTCAGCCGTTCCTGACATCCCAGGCATAGCTCTGCGACCGGCCGCGCACATCGGTGCGCTGCATGTGCAGTTCGGGTTCCACGGCGGGGCGGTTGACGATGAACGACATCATCACCGTCTCGAACCCCCGGTTCGAATCAAAGGCGTTCAGCCGGATATAGCTGTCGCCATGCGCCTTGCGGCAGGCGTCCAGCTCCATCATCACGCCCTTCGCATCGCGCAGGTCGAACATCGGATTGCCCCACATTTCCCAATAGGTATTGCGGGGATGGGGCTCGTCCGTGAACTCGATTCCGATGGCCCAGTTCTTGCCCAGGCAATATTCAACCTGGGCCGTGATCTGCACATCCGTCAGATCGGGAAGAAAGGAAAAGCAGCCTTGGGTGATACGCATCTTTGATCCTTTCACGAAACGCTGGCTGTCGGGACAAAGTCCGACGTATCGGTTGAGGTATAGTTGAAGGTGATGTTGCCCCAGACATCCAAAGCGGCTTCGAGCGGCTTGCACCACTTGGCGGCGGCGCGCAGGATTTCCGGCCCCTCGTTCTTGATGTCGCGCCCCTCGTTCCGTGCCAGCACCATCGCTTCGAGCGCCACGCGGTTCGCCGTCGCCCCCGCCTGAATGCCCATCGGATGCCCGATCGTCCCGCCACCGAACTGCAGCACCACATCGTCCCCGAACAGGTCAAGCAACTGGTGCATCTGCCCTGCATGAATGCCGCCCGACGCCACAGGCATCACTTTCTTGATGTCGGCCCAGTCCTGTTCAAAAAAGATGCCAAGCTGCAGATCGATGGGATTCTTGGTCTCGCGCAGGACGTTATAGTAACCCTGCACAGTCATCGGATCGCCCTCAAGTTTGCCCACGGCCGTGCCTGCATGCAGGTGATCCACCCCCGCCAGCCGCAGCCATTTCGCAATGACGCGGAACGAAATCCCGTGGTTCTTCTGCCGGGTATAGGTGCCATGCCCCGCCCGGTGCATATGCAGGATCATGTCGTTCTGCCGGCACCAGTTGGAAATCGACTGGATCGCCGTATAGCCGATGATCAGGTCGACCATCACGATGACCGACCCAAGTTCCTTGGCGAACTCGGCCCGACGGTACATCTCTTCCATCGTCCCGGCGGTGATGTTCAGGTAATGCCCCTTGACCTCGCCCGTCCGCGCGGTGGCCAGATTGACGGCCTCCATGCAATACAGGAACCGGTCGCGCCAGTGCATGAAGGGCTGCGAGTTGATGTTCTCGTCATCCTTCATGAAGTCGAGCCCGCCCTTCAGCCCCTCATAGACGACCCGGCCATAATTCTTGCCCGACAGGCCCAGCTTCGGCTTGGTCGTGGCACCCAGAAGCGGCTTGCCGAACTTGTCGAGCCGTTCACGCTCTACCACGATCCCGGTCGGCGGCCCGGCAAAGGTCTTGCAATAGGCGACAGGCAGCCGCATGTCCTCCAGCCGCGCGGCTTTCAGCGGTTTGAAGCTGAACACGTTCCCGATGATCGACGCGGTCAGGTTGGCGATGGACCCTTCCTCGAACAGGATCAGGTCATAGGCGACATAGCAGAAATACTGCCCCGGCGTCCCCGGGACCGGTTCTACCTTATAGGCCTTGGCGCGATACTGGTCACAGGCGGTCAGGCGGTCTGTCCAGACCACCGTCCATGTCGCGGTCGAGCTTTCCCCCGCCACGGCAGCCGCCGCCTCGATCGGGTCCACGCCGTCCTGCGGCGTGATGCGGAACAGCGCCAGCAGGTCGGTTTCCTTGGGCTCATAGTCGCCGTCCCAGTAACCCATCTGCGCATATTTCAGCACGCCCGCGCGATAGCGGTCCTTGCCCTTGATTTCCTTGGGAGAGTTCAGTTCGTTCATGGCCAATGCTCCTGATCGGTCGCGGGGCGGGGGTCAGGCGGCCTGGGCCGCGGGACGGTTGGGGGAAAGCGCGCCGGATGCGTAACGGAGTGCCATGTCATCCATCGGGATGACCTTGATCTTGCTGGCTTGCCCGGCGGTGCCAAAAGCCTCAAGCCGCGCCCGGCACAGGTCGCGCATCGCGTCCATCGCAGGCTTGAGGAACTTGCGCGGGTCAAACTCGGACGGGCTTTGCGTGGCGATCCGGCGGAACTGCCCCGTCATCGCCATGCGGCAATCAGTATCGATATTGACCTTGCGCACCCCATGCCGGATGCCGCGCACGATCTCTTCGACCGGCACGCCAAAGGTCTGCGGCATCTGCCCGCCATTGGCATTGATGATATCCTGCAGATCCTGCGGCACGCTCGATGATCCGTGCATGACCAGATGCGTATTGGGCAGGCGTTCATGGATCGCCTCGATCACCGACATCGCCAGAATATCGCCATCCGGCTTGCGCGTGAATTTATATGCCCCGTGGCTTGTTCCGCAGGCAATCGCCAGCGCATCCACCCCCGTCCGGGCGACAAAATCGACCGCCTGATCCGGATCGGTCAGCAGCATGGAATGATCCAGCTTCCCCGTCGCCCCATGCCCGTCCTCGGCCTCGCTCTCGCCCTCCAGACTACCCAGAACGCCCAGCTCACCCTCGACCGAGGCTCCGACGGCATGGGCCATCCGCGAAACCCGCTCTGTCACCGCGACGTTGTAATCGTAATCCGCTGGCGTCTTGGCATCCGCCAAAAGCGACCCATCCATCATGACCGACGTGAACCCGTGCCGGATCGCCGACAGGCAGGTCGCCTCGTCATTCCCATGGTCCTGGTGCATGCACAGCGGGATGCCGGGATAGATCGTGGCCAGCGCCTCGATCATCTTGGCCAGCATGATGTCATTGGCGTAATTTCGCGCCCCGCGTGACGCCTGGATGATGACCGGCGCATCGACGGCCTTGGCCGCCTCCATGATGGCCAGGCCCTGTTCCATGTTGTTGATATTGAAGGCGGGCACGCCATAGTCGTGTTCTGCCGCGTGGTCGAGCAATTGGCGAAGCGTGATCAGGGCCATGTTTTCACCGTGAGGGGATGAGGTTGCGGGCGGCAGAGGCAACGTGCTCTGCCGTGATGCCGAAATGGCGGTAAAGGGCGGGGGCAGGGGCGGATGCGCCAAAGCCGGTCATCCCGACAAAGGCCGAATTGTCGCCCAAAAGTGCATCCCACCCCTGCCGGATCGCGGCCTCGACCCCCACACGGGGCGCAGTGCCAAGGACGGCGGCGCGGTAGGCGGCGGGCTGAGCCGCGAAGAGCTCGAAACAGGGGGCAGAGACGACGGCGGCGCTGAACCCGTCTGCCGCCAGCAGGTCAGCAGCGGCCAGCGCAATCTCCACCTCGGACCCCGTGGCGATCAGTGTCACATCGCGGGCCGGCGCATCGCGCAGGACATAGGCGCCAAAGGCCGTCTGATTGCCCGCCGCATCACGGGGGTATCGCGTCGGCAGCGCTTGCCGTGTCAGCGCCAGAACAGAAGGTGTGGACCCCTGCGTCAAGGCAATCGCCCAGGCCTCGGCCGTTTCGACCGTATCGGCAGGCCGGAACACAAGCATGTTCGGCATTGTCCGCAGCGAAGCCAGCGTCTCCACCGGCTGATGCGTCGGCCCATCCTCGCCCAAGCCGATCGAGTCATGCGTCATCACATAGACGACCGGGAGCCCCATCAATGCCGACAACCGCATCGCGGGCCGGGCATAGTCGGCAAAGGCCAGGAACGTGCCGCCATAGGGGATCAGCCCGCCATGCAGCGCGATCCCGTTCATCGCCGCCGCCATCCCATGTTCGCGGATGCCGTAGTGGATGTAATCCCCGGCATAGTTCGCCCGGCTTACGGGGCTTTGCCCCTTGGTCCGCGTGTTGTTCGACCCAGTCAGGTCCGCCGAGCCGCCCACCGTATTGGGCAGCGTCGCATTGATGACCGCCAATGCACGCTCCGACGATTGCCGCGTCGCCAGCCGCGTGGCAGGGTCCAGACTGGCAACAAATGCCTCCAGCGCCGCATTCAGCGCCCCCGCTTCCGGTGCCCCATGCGCCGCCGTGAACGCCGCCGCCTTGTCACTCACCGCGAGCCGGTCCGCC
>JBGSWJ010000455.1:0-5415 GCA_041752495.1 Rhodobacterales bacterium | reverse complement strand
GTGGCCGGACCCGGCCGGGTGCGGCCGGTCCACCTGTGTTCGCCCGTGGCCGTGTCCGACCGCGAACTTGCCGCAGCCATTGCCGCCCGCTTTCCCGGTCTCCGCATCAACGAAGGCCCCGCCAGCGCGATCAAGGCCCCGATGGTGCCTTCGGCGCTGCCAGCGCTGGACGGTTTTGCGTGGACAGGGATCCATGCCGGTCTTGACGCGATTTGCCGGACGGCGGTCGCGGCATGACCATGCTCCGGGTGATCCTTGTGGGCCTTGGGGCGCGGTCGCGGATCTGGCGACGCATTCTGGACGAGAACCCCCGCACGCTGATCGTCGGAATGGTGGAAACCAACCCCGCCGCCCTTGCCACCGCGACCGAAGGCCGGACCGGGATCGCCACCGGCACAACTCTGGCCGAGGTGACGTCCAAGGTCGCTGCCGATGCCGTGATCCTCATCACTCCGCCCGCGAACCGTGACAGCCAGATAGCTGATGCCTGTGCCGCCGGCCTCGCCATCCTTGCCGAAAAGCCGCTGGCCGACTCGGTCACCAAAGCCGAGGCCCATGTCGCCGCGACCGAAAGGGCAGGGGTCCCGCTCATGGTCGGGCTCAACTTCCGCTACCTCGCCGTGACGCAGGCGATGAAGCGGCTTTGGGCCGAAGATACCCTGGGCCGCCCGGCCTTTGGACGCTTCAACTATGAACGCTGGCGTGACGGGACCCAGCCGCACATCAACCGCTATCCGCTCACGATGGATCAGCCGATGCTGTGGGAACAGTCGATCCACCATTTCGATCTGATGCGTTACGTCTATGACGCCGAACCCATGGCGATTGCAGCGCGCACATGGAACCCCTCATGGTCGATGTATCGCGGAGATGCCAACGTCGCGGCGCTGATCAGTTTCGACAACGGGGTCGAAGTGACCTATCAGGGCACATGGGCCGGGAACTGGAACCACCTTGGTTTCAACTGGCGCACCGATTGCCAACACGGCATCGCGGTGCAGGCCGACATGTTCGGCGCCCTGTCCTTCGCCCGTCGCGATGACCCGGCCCTGACGCCGGTCACGCTGCCCCACACGGAAATCTGGCATGACGACGCGGCGGCGCTGCTTGACCGTTTTGTCGCCCATCTGCTTGATGATGCGCCCCTCGACTGTTCGGGCGCGGATCACCTGAAATCGCTCCGCATGGTGGAGGCCTGCATCCGTGCATCCGCCACCGGCACAACAATCAACCCGTCCGATCTGACAGGCCTTGCGGAGCCAGACGACGGGGTACGGCCGACTCTACCTTCTCCTCCCAAAGTCCAAACAGAGAAAAGGAAGCACTAATGTCCAAGACACGAAGCCTTTTCATGGCGGCGACAGCCAGCATCGCGCTGGCCCAAACCGCCACGGCACAGGTCTCTGACGATACGCTCGTCGTAGGCCTGAGCGCCGACATCACGACTTTCGAACCGGCGGCAATCTCGTCGCGGGACAATGCCAACATCGTCCGGCATATCTTTGAGACCCTGTTCTCCATCGAAGGAGACGGGTCCGTTGTGCCGGATCTGGCCACCAACCTGGCCATCTCGGATGACGGGCTTGCCTATACCTATACCATCGAAGAAGGCCGCACCTGCCATGATGGCGAGGCCCTGACGGCCGAAGACGTGGCCTACAGCTTCAATCGTGCCAAGGATCCGGCCAATGCCTTTACCGGCAACACCCCCGGTTTCGTGTTTTCGTCAGTCGGCTTTGTGGATGCTGTGGCGATCGATGATCTGAACGTCCAGATCAACATTGCAGCACCCAACCCCATCGCGTTCGGCCTTCTGGCCGAGGTCTATATCCACTGCAAGGACAGCTACGAAGCGATGACCCTTGAACAGGCAGCGGCTTCGCCCGTCGGCTCGGGTTCATACAAGCTCGCCTCCTGGACGCCAGGTTCGGAAGTTGTGCTTGAAAAGGTCGCCGATCCCGGAACGTTCCAGAACATCATCTACCGGATCATCCCCGAAGCCTCGACCCGTTCTGCCGAACTGATGGCAGGCAATGTCGATATCATCACCAATGTGGCCCCGGACCAGATCGACGCGATCAACGCCTCGGGTACAGCTGAAGTGCAGGCTGTACAGGGCACGCGCCGGATGTATGTGGGCTTCAACCTGTCAGAACCGTTCGCGGCGATGCCGGGCGGTGATGCGATCCAGAACCCGGATGTGCGCCGCGCGCTTCAATATGCGGTCGACGTCCCGACGATCTGCGAGCAACTCCTGAACTTCCCCTGCGTGCGCGCCACGGGTATCGTGAACCCGCCCAACGCCAACCAGTCGCTGACGCCCTATCCCTACGATCCGGCGATGGCAGAGAAACTTCTGGACGAAGCCGGCTGGCCCCGCCTTGAGGATGGCAACCGCTTTACCATCCGCTTCCAGGCCGGCAAGGGTCGCTACCTGAACGATGAAAACGTCGTTCTGGCGATTGCTCAGTATCTGTCGGACGTGGGCATCAACATCGAACTGGATGTGATGGAATGGGGTTCGGTCTATGTTCCTCTGATCCGCGAACGCAACGTCGGCCCCCTGTTCTTCCTGGGTTCAGGTGGTGCACTCTGGTCGCCGCTTTACGACATGACTGACCTCGCCAAGGTCGACAGCGGCACCAACTACACCCACTGGTCCGACCCCCGCTGGTTCGACCGCTGGGCCGACATCTCGGCTGCCAAGACCCCCGAGGAACAGCGCGTCATCATCGACGAGATGCTTCAGGTCTTCTACGACGACGGCCCCTGGCTGCACATGTACTTCCAGCCGGATTTCTACGGTGTCTCCAACCGTCTGAACTGGACCGCGCGTCCGGATGAAAAGGTCTATCTGTTCAATGCAACGCTGAACTGATCCCTTCCGGCACGCGGGTGCTCCATGCCTCCCGCGTGCCAATTCTTTCCGTTCTCCTGAAAGGCTTCCAAGCGGATGTGGACGTTCATCGTCAGACGCCTGCTGCAAAGCGTGATCGTCATTCTTGGCGTCACCCTGATCAGCTTCATTTCGCTTCAGATGGGGGGCGACCCAACCTATCTGTTCGTCAGCGAACGCGCGTCGGAAGAAGAAATCCAGATGATCCGCGAAGCGCTGGGTTTCGACAAACCACTACACATTCAGTATCTGACCTACCTGTGGAACATTGCCCACGGCGACTTTGGCAATTCGCTCAGCTACCGTCAGCCCGCCATGGGCATCGTACTCGGCGCGCTTCCGGCGACGATCGAACTCACCATCTTCTCGATGGTGATCGCCATCACGCTTGCCATCCCCTTTGGCGTCTTTGCCGCCCTGTATCGTGGCCGGGCGCTGGATGGTTCGATCATGACGATGGCCATGTTCGGCCAATCGATCCCAAGCTTCTGGCTTGGCATCATGATGATCCTGTTCTTCGGCCTCTATCTCGGCTGGTTCCCGATCTCCGGGCAGGTGCCATTCCTCATGCCGTTGTTTCAGGGCGACTTCGCAACGGCCTTTGGCAATCTGCCGTCATCTCTCTATCACCTTGTCCTGCCCGCCGTGGCTGTGGGCTTCTACTCACTGTCGCGAAACTCGCGCCTCGTCCGGTCCTCAATGCTCGAGGTGCTGGGGCAGGACTATGTGCGCACCGCCCGGTCCAAGGGGATCAGTGAACGCGCGGTCGTCGTGAACCATGCGCTACGCAACGCGTGGCTGCCGGTCGTCACGATGATCGGGTTGGAATTCGGATTCCTTCTGGGCGGTGTCGTGGTGATCGAGACCGTGTTTTCCTGGCCCGGCATCGGGCGGCTTGTCTTCAACGCGATCAACCAGCGCGACATTCCGGTCGTTCAGGCCTCGGTCATCGTGCTGTCGGTGATCTTCATCGCGCTGAACCTGATCGTTGACCTGATCTATGTGCGGATCGATCCGCGCGTGAAACTCTAGACAGGGGGCTGGTCCATGACAGACACAACCGACACTCTGGCGCTTGCCCCGGTCAAGGGTTCCAACCTCACACGGGAACTCGGCCGGGCATGGCGCAGCATGTTGGCCGCGAAATGGCCGCTCCTTGCGCTCCTGATCCTGCTTGTGGTGATCTTTGTCGCCATTTTCGGCCCCGCCATCGCGCCGATGGACCCCAATCGCCAGAACATCATGATGCGACTTGCCGCTCCCATGGCCGAAGGGCCGAACGGATCGGTCTTTCTCATGGGCTCGGACGGGCTGGGCCGTGACGTCTTCTCGCGCCTCCTTTACGGCGCGCGCGTCTCGCTCCTTGTGGGCGTAGCGGCCATTGTCGTGGGCGGCACACTTGGCGTCAGCGCTGGCCTCGCCTCCGGCTATTTCGGCGGCTGGGTCGATGATGTGCTGGGACGCCTGGGCGACATCCAGCTTGCCTTCCCGTTCATCCTGCTGGCGATCATGTTCCTTGTCGTGCTGGGCCCGGGGCTCTTCAACCTCATCCTCGTCCTTGGCATCGGCCAATGGGTCACCTACCACCGGATCGTCCGCGCCCAGACCCTTTCCCTGCGCGAGAAAGAATTCGTGGAAGCCGCGCGCGCCATGGGCGACAGCACCTTCTCGAT
Source organism: Rhodobacterales bacterium (assembly GCA_041752495.1). Lineage (GTDB taxonomy): Bacteria > Pseudomonadota > Alphaproteobacteria > Rhodobacterales > Rhodobacteraceae > JAPLPE01. The sequence continues at coordinate 846 of JBGSWJ010000455.1, read as the reverse complement.
CATCTTCCGTACGATACTGCCCAATATCATCGCGCCCCTGACCGTCATCATGTCCTTCAACGTGGCCTCGGTCATCCTCGCCGAAGCCTCGCTCTCCTTCCTCGGCCTCGGCGTGCCGCCCGAGGTGCCGACCTGGGGCTCCATGCTCGCCCAAAGCCGCGACCAGCTCCTTGCCAACAAATGGTGGCTCGCCATCTTCCCCGGCCTCGCCATCGTCATGACGGTCCTGTCATTCAACATCATGGGTGACTGGCTGCGCGATTTCCTTGACCCAAGGCTCAAGGAACGGGGCTGAACTGCAATTTTCTGAGAAGGATACCGATATGAAAGTCGCCATCATCGGGGCCAGTTTCGCCCAGGCCGCCTATTTGCCCGCCCTGAAACATGTCGAAGGGGCCGACGTCGTGGCCATTGCCTCGGGGCGGCTGTCCAGCGCGCAGGCCGCGGCCGACAAGTTCGGCGTCCAGAACGCCTATGACGACTGGCAACTGATGCTTGACCGTCATCCCGTGGATCTGGTCTGCATCGCCACGCCCACCGTCCTGCACGCGCCACAGACGCTTGCCGCGCTGGACCGGGGTGCGCATGTCCTGTGCGAGAAACCCACGGCGATGAACGCGACCGAGGCGCAGGCGATGCTTGACGCCGCCACCGCCGCCGGGCGGCTTCACATGATCGACCACGAGTTGCGCTTCAACCCCAACCGCGCCCTCATCGCCGCAATGATCGCGAACGGCGACCTGGGCGAAATCCGGCACGTCAACATCGCCAACATCGGCAATAGCTGGGCCAACCCCGCCAGCCGCCCCAAGGGCGACTGGTGGAGCCTCGCCGATCAGGGTGGCG
>JBGSWJ010000454.1:0-16339 GCA_041752495.1 Rhodobacterales bacterium | reverse complement strand
CTGCCCCCGCCCCCAAGAAAGCGGTCCGCAAGGCCGCCGCTGCGAAGGAGTAATCTCAGATGGCACACAAGAAAGCAGGCGGTTCCACCCGCAACGGCCGTGACAGCGCCGGGCGTCGTCTTGGCGTCAAGAAGTATGGCGGCGAAGTCGTCATTCCGGGCAATATCATCGTCCGTCAGCGCGGCACCAAGATGTGGCCGGGCAATGGAGTCGGCATGGGCACCGATCACACGATCTTTGCAACCGTCGAAGGCAGCGTGAAGTTTCACAAGGGCCTCAAAGGCCGCACCTTTATTTCGGTCCTCCCGGTGGCGGAGGCCGCCGAGTAAGCCGAACACTCAAAGTGCGCACACTCTGGGGGGATCGGCTGAAAAGCCGGTCCTCTTTTCGTTTCGGGCGCGTCATGATCCTGCCATGCACTTGGTGCAGAGGGAATGTTCACAGTTTCGAAGTGAACATGCGCCATTGAAACCGGTCAGACCCGTTCAGGTTTTCGAGGAGGAAAGCCATGAAGTTGGAAACGCTCATCCCGCAGCCGGTCATTGCGACGGAACGCCTGAACCTGCGCCCGTTGCGACGGTCTGACGCCGGTCTGATCGCGCTTTATGCAGGTGATGCCCGTGTCGCCCGCGGCACCCGGTCTATTCCCCACCCCTATCCGCCCGGGGCGGCCGAGGCGCTGGTTGATCGTGCGGGTTTGCCCACTCGCAGCGATGATATCTGGGCGATGGATGGCGCGGCTCACGGGCTGGGCGAGGTGCTGGGCCTGATCCATCTGGTGCGACTCGACCGCCGGCAAAGCGAAATCAGCTATTGGGTCGCGCCAGCCTTCTGGAACACCGGCCTCGCCTCCGAGGCAGTGCGCGGTATCATCGCCGCCAATCCGCACGGCGCGGCGCAAATCTTTGCCGAGGTTTTCCAGGACAACACCGGTTCGGCACGGGTCCTGACAAACTGCGGCTTTGATTACCTGGGTGATGCAGAAGCCTATTCAGTGGCACGAGGGGCGACGGTGCCGACATGGACATATTCGCTAAAGACCGGGGCCTGACCCCAATCCTGCGGACTGAACGACTGACGCTAAGGCCCGTCGTTTTGGCGGATGCGCCAGCTATTGTCGAAGGGGTCAACGATTGGGATGTCGCCAAATGGCTCGCCGTGGTGCCGCATCCCTATAGCCACGAAGACGCGCTCACTTTCATCACAGAGATCGCCCCGCAGATTCCTAAATTCTGGGCTATCGACGACGGCAACCTTGTCGGGATCATCTCCATCGACACTGAAATCGGATACTGGCTGGCTCGCGAATATTGGGGCAGGGGCTACATGACCGAGGCGGCACGCGCAGTCGTCGCCCATCACTTTGCTGATCCGGCGGCAGGGGACCTGCCTTCCGGGCATTTCGTTGGCAATGAGAGGTCTGGTGCAGTCCTGGCCAAACTCGGCTTCGTCAACCTCGAGGTCCGACGCATCTACTGTCTCGCCCGGGGCGAAGACATGGACAGCCAAAGAATGATCCTGACCCGGGCTAACTGGGAAGCCGCGCATGGTTGAGATTTCATACCGCGACGTCCGGCCCCAGGACCTTGGGGCCTTGTCCGTCATCATGTCGGACTGGGAAGTTGTCCGGCAGCTCGGCTCATGGCCCTGGCCCCACGACATGGCGTTCACGGCATCCCGCTGCCATCCTTATCAGGGCAACGGTTTTGTCTGGGCCATTGTCCGTAACGGGCAGATGATCGGCACGGTTGGCGTGACCGAAGGAACCTTTGGCTATTGCCTGCGGCGCGATCACTGGGGTCAGGGTATCGGTACGGCGGCGGCGCGGACCGCAATTGCCCACGCATTTGACAGTCCGGCCCTGAACGGGATCACGGCAGAAGTATGGGCAGACAACCTTCCTTCAAAACACATCCTGAACAAACTTGGATTTGTCGTCATTCTCACTGAAACCGTTCACGCAAAGGCCCGCGCTGTGCCAACCCTGTCGCAACGTCTTGTTCTGACCCGACCCCGCTGGCAGACCTTGAGCAATCCCGCCCAATCCGCTAACGCGGGAGCCTGATCCCGAAAGGCGCCGCCATGAAGTTCCTCGACCTCGCCAAAGTCTATATCCGCTCGGGCAGCGGCGGGAACGGCTGCGTGTCCTTCCGGCGCGAAAAGTTCATCGAAATGGGCGGCCCTGATGGCGGCGATGGCGGGCACGGCGGCGACGTGATTGCCGAAGCGGTCGAAGGGCTGAATACGCTGATCGACTTTCGCTACCAGCAGCATTTCTTTGCCAAGAACGGCCAAAGCGGCATGGGCAGCCAGCGCACCGGGGCAAGCGGGGACGACATCATCCTGCGGGTGCCCGTCGGAACCGAGATCATCGATGAAGATGAGGAAACTGTCATTGCCGACCTGACCGAAGTCGGTCAGCGCGTCGTCCTTGCCAAGGGCGGCAATGGCGGCTGGGGCAATCTTCAGTTCAAATCCTCGACGAACCGCGCGCCGTCGCGCGCCAATCCAGGGCAGGAAGGCGTGGATCGGACCATCTGGCTGCGGCTGAAATTGATCGCCGATGCCGGGCTTCTCGGGATGCCCAATGCCGGCAAGTCCACCTTCCTTGCCGCAACATCGAATGCGCGCCCCAAGATCGCAGACTATCCCTTCACGACCTTGGTCCCAAATCTCGGTGTAGTGGGCATCGACAATGTAGAATTCGTGGTGGCCGACATTCCCGGCCTGATTGAAGGCGCCTCCGAAGGGCGCGGCCTTGGCGATCAGTTTCTGGCGCATGTGGAACGCTGTTCGGTTCTTCTGCACCTTGTCGATGGCACGTCGAATGACCCCATCGTGGACTATCACACCATCATCAACGAACTGGAACTTTACGGTGGTGACCTTGCAGACAAACCCCGCATCACCGTTCTGAATAAGATCGACGCGCTGGATGAAGAAGAACGCGCCTTCCTGCGCGACGAACTGCAAGAGGCCGCTGGCGAACGCGTCTGGCTCATGTCCGGCGCAACAGGCGAGGGCGTGACCGAAATGCTGCGTGTGCTCAGGTCGCAGATCGATGAAGACCGGCTGCGGGCCCGCAAGGAGGCAGCCCCGGTCGAGGATGCGCCATGGCATCCCTGAAAGACGCCCGCAGGCTTGTCGTGAAGATCGGCTCGGCCCTTCTGGTGGACCGATCGACAGGCGCGCTACGGTCTGACTGGCTGAAATCACTTGCAGAAGACGTGGCCAACCTTCGTGCGCGCGGCGTGCAGGTCATCCTCGTGTCGTCCGGCTCCATCGCGCTTGGGCGTGGTGTTCTTGGTCTGCCTGCCGGGGGCCTGCCGCTCGAACAATCCCAGGCTGCCGCCGCCGTCGGGCAGATCAGGCTGGCCCGCGCCTATGAAGAGGTGCTGGCCCCCTTCGGCATCGTGACCGGTCAGGTGCTTGTAACGCTCGAGGATTCGACGGACCGCAGACGCTATCTCAACAGCCGCGCCACGATGGAAACTATGATCGGCTTTGGTGTCGTGCCCATCGTCAATGAAAACGACACCGTGGCGACTGACGAAATCCGATATGGCGATAATGATCGCCTTGCCGCTCAGGTCGCCGTAACGGTCGGAGCGGATACGCTGGTGCTTTTGTCCGACGTTGACGGGTTCTATTCCGACAACCCCAACCTCAACAGCGCCGCGCAGTTCTTCCCCGAGATTTCAAAGATCACGCCCGAGGTTGAAGCAATGGCAGGTGACGGCATCTCGGGCGTCTCAAAAGGCGGGATGATCACAAAGCTCATGGCCGCACGCGTGGCGACAGACGCCGGCTGCGCAATGGCGATCACGTTAGGATCGCCATTCAACCCCCTGTCGAAGCTTGAAAATGGCGCACGCGCGTCATGGTTTCTGGCCCAGACTGACCCGCAGCTTGCCCGCAAACGCTGGATCGCTGCGATGAAGGCCAAGGGCGAGGTGACGGTAGATGCCGGTGCGGTACGTGCCCTGACCGATGGCAAAAGCCTTTTGCCCGCCGGGATCACGGCAGTCTCGGGCCGGTTTGGCCGCGGTGATCCGGTCGCAATTCTTTCACCGGCCGGCACGCGCCTGGGCTTGGGACTGACGCGCTACACCGCCGAAGAGACGCGGGCCATCAAAGGCCGTCGCAGCAGCGACATCGAAGCCATCTTGGGTTACAAGGGCCGGGCGGCCTTTATCCACCGGGATGACATGGTGCTGTGAGAGCAGCACTCTGTCCCAAGAGGTCAGCCAATCGAATGCAAAGCGGAGACACCGATGAAGGACTTCGACAACATCCCGGATCTGATGGCCGATATCGGGCGCCGCGCCAAAGCCGCCGCGATTGAACTTTCCTACACGACGTCGGAACGCAAACATGCAGCCCTGATCGGCGCGGCCGATGCCATCTGGGCCAACCGCGAAGCAATCATCGACGCAAATTGCGAGGACCTTGTCTATGGCGAAGAAAAGGGCCTCAGCCCGGCCATGATGGACCGCCTCATGCTGGATGAACGCCGCGTGCGCGGCATGGTGGACGGGTTGCGGTCGGTCGCCGCGCAGTCAGATCCGGTCGGTCAGGTGATCGCTGAATGGGATATGCCCTCGGGCCTGCATATCAGGCGGGTTCGGACGCCTTTGGGCGTTGTCGGCGTGATCTATGAATCGCGTCCCAATGTAACGGCGGATGCAGGGGCGCTTTGCCTGCAGTCGGGAAATGCTGTCATCCTGCGCGGGGGGTCCGAAAGCTTCCATTCCTCGACTGCAATCCATGAATGTCTGGTGACCGGGCTGAAACAGGCCGGGCTTCCGACGGATGCGATCCAACTGGTTCCAACGCGCGATCGCGCTGCCGTCAGTGCGATGCTGACGATGACCGACAGTATCGACGTGATTGTCCCGCGCGGGGGCAAGGGCCTCGTTGGTCTGGTCCAGAGAGAAGCGCGGGTTCCCATTTTTGCGCACCTCGAGGGCATCTGTCACGTCTACGCTGATCGGGACGCCGATCTCGAGAAAGCCCGTCGCGTGGTGCTGAACGCCAAGACCCGCCGTACGGGCATATGCGGATCGGCGGAATGCCTGCTGATAGACTGGCAATTCTATACACGGCATGGCGCCGTACTGATCGAAGATCTGCTAAAGGCCGGGGTCGAGGTGCGGACGGTAGGCGAACTTCTCAAGGTGCCGGGCACGAAAAAAGCTGCCCCCGACGATTTCGGACGCGAATTTCTTGACATGATCATCGCCGCCAAGCTTGTCGACGGTGTCGACGAAGCGATTGCACATATCCGCAAGTACGGATCAAACCACACCGAAAGCATCCTGACCGAGAATGATGCGACGGCAGATCGCTTTTTCCAGCGGCTGGATTCCGCGATCCTGATGCGCAACGCATCAACCCAGTTCGCCGATGGCGGCGAATTCGGTATGGGAGCAGAGATCGGCATATCGACGGGCAAGATGCATGCACGGGGGCCTGTTGGCGCAGAGCAACTCACCAGTTTCAAATACATCGTTGAAGGCAACGGGACGATCCGCGACTGACGGATTCTTCCGGATTCGGAATGACCAGTCCACCCGCCTGTATCCCGGGTTTTCCCACCGCTTTGTTGCCTAGAACTCTGCAACAATCGCGTCAGGCCGAAAGCTGACGTGCAAAGTTCTGCCCAGACGGCCAAGCGCTTGGGGCAACAAGGCAAACTGCACACGAGCCGCGTCAACGGACCCGTGACCCTTTCCGTTCAGCAGCCCGCCCCACAGCCCCCGATCAACAGAAAGGCGTACCGACTCCCCCTCGACCTTCCACGTCTCGCCAGACCGGCGAACATGGATTTCGCCACCGAATGGCATGGCTGTTTCAAGGCATTGCAGCAAAAGAAAGACAGCCCTCACTTCGGGCTTGGGCTGCTCATCTTCAACCTCCCAATAATATGAAAGTCGCCCGGCGCGTGTGATCGCTGCCAGTGTTCCTGTTATTTCCGCCCAACTGATCATTTGGCCAGGTGCCGCTGTCCCATAGGCGACCCGAAAGAAACGGATCCGCGCATTCGCGTTTTCAGCGCTTTCCATGATCAGCGAAAGCTCTGGCGTCAACGGAAGTCCCGACAGATCAAGAAGCTCGACACCATTGTTGATTGCCCCCAAAGGGCTGATAAGGTCGTGGCAGATGCGCGATCCGACCAGCGCCACAAGGTCAATCTGCGATTCCGGGATATCGTTGGGCAAGGAAGACGGATGAGCGACCTCAACAGCATTCTTTCGCCCGGTATGATCGTGCGTCATCCGGATCGGCCCGATTGGGGCGACGGACAAGTCCAGTCGAATGTGGGGGGCAAGATCACCGTCAACTTTCGGGAAGAAGGCAAAGTCGTCCTCGACGGGGCGCGGGTTTCCCTCATCATCGTGCAGTTCTGACCCCGTCTTCTTCACGACACTTGCAACCCACGGTAGCACCCCCCTCTTGCCCGTCAATCCTCTGCGCGATTTTCAGGCTAGGTCCGAGTCGTTGCCAAAGGGTTAACCACAGCCTAGAAACGCGCCAAGATTGCGGTGAACAGAAGCTAGGAACCGAATGAACGCGTCTGGATCAACGACATCTCCAGCGTTTGAAGTGCGCCTTGCGACGGACCCGGCCGACCTGCTTGCAGCCTTTCGTCTGCGCTATGCGGTCTTTGTCACCGAACTGGGCGGCGACGGTCCGCTTGTTGATCATGCGAACGGGCTCGAGAAGGACCGCTTTGACTCGGCCTTTGATCATCTGGTCCTGATCGACTACAGCCGCGCTGAAGGTGACCACGTCGTAGGCGTCTACCGCGTTTTGACGGATACCGCCGCTGCAGCTTTCGGGCAGTTCTACTCTGAAGACGAATATGACCTGACCCCTCTGCGTGCATCGGGGCGGCGGCTGCTCGAACTCGGACGGTCCTGCGTCCATGTCGATTATCGCGGAGGTGCGGCCATGTACCATCTCTGGCACGGTCTGGCCGACTATGTGACGGCGCATGGAATCGAAATCCTGTTCGGCGTGGCATCCTTTCACGGCACAAATCCCGCCGCCCTGGCCGAACCGCTCTCCCTCTTGCACCACGCGCATCTTGCACCCGACGACCTGAGGGTGAGGTCAAAGGCCTATCAGAGCATGGACCTCATGACCCCTACCCGGATCGACCGGCGTGCTGCGATGCTGGCTACCCCTGCGCTGATCAAGGCCTATCTTCGGCTTGGCGGATTTGTCGGAGACGGTGCCTTCATCGATCATGCGTTCAACACAACCGATGTCTGCCTGGTGCTGGACACGGCGCGGTTGAACGATGCGCAACGCGCAATCTACACCAAAGCGCGCAAGACCTGAACAATGAGCAAGTCCTGGCAATCCCCTGACGTTCCCGTCCACGAACCCCTTGCCTTAGGGGACTGGTTGCGCGTCTTCGTCCGTGGCTTTCCGCTTGCTTTGCTCGTCTTTGGCGGGCTGGCGCTGCTCTTGCTGATCCGCTTGGCCGAAAGGCCCCTCTGCGGCGTTCGCCGTCCGGTCTCACCTTACGTCACTCAGACCGTCTGCCGGGGCGCTTTCCTTATTCTGGGAATCCGCTGGCGCATGACTGGGACGCCTATGACCGGGGCAGGGGCCGTCGTCGCTAACCATTCCTCTTGGCTCGACATCTTTGCCCTCAACGCGGGCAAACGGATCTACTTCGTCTCAAAGGACGAGGTGGCCAGTTGGCCGGGGATTGGCTGGCTTGCCCGGGCGACCGGGACCGTCTTCATCCGCCGCGACCCGAAAGAGGCACCTGCCCAGCTTGCCGTCTTCCGGGACAGGCTGGCAGTAGGCCACCGGCTCCTCTTCTTCCCCGAGGGAACCTCGACCGATGGCCGCCGGGTCCTGCCCTTCAAGACCACGCTTTTCGCGGCCTTCCTTGACCCGACCTTGCCCAGACCGCTGCATGTGCAGCCCGTTTCCGTGATCTATACCGCGCCAAAGGGCGAAGATCCGCGTTTCTATGGCTGGTGGGGAGATATGGAATTCGGGCCGCACCTGCTGACAGCCCTCGCCGCCCGCCGCCAGGGCAGCGTCACTGTCGCCTATCACCCGCCTCTGGCCGTTGACGACTATCAGGACCGCAAGGCGCTTGCCAAGGCCGCTGAACACTCAGTGAGGACCGGCATGGCAGCGGCCGGTGTGATCCCGGCCTAGCCAAAGGCCGCATAAAGGGCCTTCAGCTTTGCGACAGGGTCGTCGTTCTGCCAGACCTCATCGCCCAGTCCAAAGAAATCGGTATGCGGTGCCAGAAGCCTGATCAGGTCTTCGTCCAGAGCACCTTCTGCAACGCAGGGCACTTCGATCATCTCGGACCACCAGGAAAACAGTTCCAGTTCTGCCCTTTGGCCAAGCCCAAGCCCCGTTGATCCCGCCGGCCCAAAACTGATGTAGTCAGCCCCGAGTTCTCCCGCAGTCATGCCATCATGCCGCGAGTTACCGCAGAACGTTCCGACGATGGCATCCTCGCCCAGATCCTTTCGCATCTTGCGGACGGACCTTGAACCATCGGTCAAATGGACACCGTCAAGACCAAGCCGTTCTACAAGCAGTGCATGGTTCTCGATCACAAGGGCCACGTCGCGGGCATGGGTAATTTCGCGCAGTGCATCGGCGCTGCGCGAAATCCTGTCCTGATCCTTGGTCGACAAAGAAAGGCGGACACAGGCGACCGGCGCGCTGTCAAGGCAGGCGGCCAGAAGGTCAGGAAAGGTTTCAATCACCAATTCGGGCGGCGTGATGAGGTACAACTGGGGCAGATCGTCGCGCGCGTCGGACATGGAGCGGGCCTTATCGGTTGGGTTTTCGCGCGTATAGCGCGGTTCTCCGGGCTTGACCATCGCACCGGTGCCCGCCACCCCGGCCACGGTCCGATCATCGGCCCGATTGCGGCTGGCCACCTCTTCTTGCCTTCGGAGGGTCGGCAAGAGTATTGCTGACCGACCCAACCAAGGGAGAGCAGATTGCCCACCGGAACGCCACAGCCAGCCTTTGTCCTGATCCGTTCGCAAATGGGCGAAAATATCGGGTCCGCTGCGCGCGGCATGTGGAACTTCGGCCTTGACCGTATGCGCCTTGTCGATCCGCGTGACGGCTGGCCAAACAGCCGCGCCGTTGCCATGGCCAGCGGGGCAGGGCGCCTTCTGGACGAGGTGCAGATCTATGACACGACGGCTGCGGCCATCGCCGACTGCACCTATGTCTACGCCACAACCGCCCGCCCCCGCGATCTCACCAAGCCCGTCTTTGCGCCCGAGGCGGCAATGCAGGACGCAGCGGCGCGGATCAGAGCGGGCGAAAAGTTGGCCGTCCTCTTCGGCCCGGAACGCACTGGCCTTGAAAACGAAGACATCATCCGCGCGAACGCAATCATCTCGGTCCCCGTCAACCCCGTGTTTCCGTCGCTCAACCTGGCGCAGTGCGTGCTCCTTAGCGCCTATGAATGGCGCCGTGCCACGGAAGAGGTGACAGACCTGCGGGTCGAGATGGCCGGGGCCGAATGGGCGACGCAGATCGAAATCGAGAAGCTGGCCGATCATTACGAAGAACGCCTTGCCGATGCCGGCTTCTTCTTTCCTGACCACAAGGCCGAGGCAATGAAGGTCAACCTCCGCAACCTTTGGAGCAGGCTCCCGCTTACCGGGGCCGATGTGCAGATGTTCCACGGTGTGATGCGTCAGATGGTCCGCTGGGCCAAACGCGGCGGCAGCGCGCCGGAGTGACGCTTGCCGCTGACCAGCCCCCGCTTTAGGTAGGGGCCGAACCGAAAGGGCAGGGATCATGGCCGTCAAACCCCGCAGCATATTCGAAGAAGTCTCCTCCAGCGAAAAGATCGTGGCCCAGCCCGGCGGGATCGACCGCGGCCGCCGCGACGGGCGCGGGGCGATCCGGATCTGGCTGATGATCCTTTTTGCAATGGTCATGCTGATGATCGCAGTCGGCGGCATGACCAGGCTGACCGATTCCGGGCTGTCGATCACCGAATGGGCTCCCGTCACTGGCGCAGTGCCGCCCATGAACGAAGCTGCCTGGCAAGAGGAATTCACCGCCTATCAGTCGACCGATCAGTACAAGCTCACCAATGCCGGGATGACGCTGGACGAATTCAAGTCGATCTATTGGTGGGAATGGGGCCACAGACAGCTTGGCCGCACCATGGGGCTCGTCTGGGCTCTTGGCTTTGTCTGGTTTCTTGCCAGACGTCAGATTCCAACGGGATGGGCACCTCGTCTCTTACTCGTCGGTGGTCTCGGCGGCCTTCAGGGCGCAATCGGCTGGTGGATGGTTCATGGCGGGCTGCAGGCGGGCATGATCTCGGTCCCCTCCTACAGGCTGGCCACGCATCTTGGTCTCGCGTTTCTCATCCTTGGCCTTCTGGCCTGGTATGTCTTCCTTCTGGGCCGCCGTGAAACCGACCTGTTGCAGGCGCGCCGAGCGGCAGAAACCGGGCTGTTCCGCCTGTCTTCAATCTTGATGGGTCTGGCTTTCGTACAGATCATCCTCGGGGCGCTAGTTGCCGGCATCGACGCGGGCCGCGCCTTCCCGACCTGGCCCCTGATGGGAGGCGAGTTCCTCCCGCCAGAGCCCTTCAGCATCGAACCCCTCTGGCGGAACTTCTTTGAAGATCCGGGCCTTGTGCAGTTCATCCACCGGATGTGGGGCTATCTTGTCTTTGCCGTGGGCATCTGGGTCTGGTTTGCCGGGCGCCGTTCGCCCAACATGTCCACCCGGTTTGCGCTGAATGTGATGCTGGCCCTGCTTTTCGGGCAGATCCTGCTTGGCATCGTCACGGTCCTCTATTCCGCCCCCGTCCATATCGCCATCGTGCACCAGGTCGGGGCCGTTGTCCTGTGGGTGCTTATCCTGAGGGCCCGCTATCTGGCCCGCTATCCCTTGCCCCAATCCGTGAGAGGTTGACCATGACTGCCTATGCCGAACTGATGGAATTCCAGCGCCAGACCGAAGCGCTGGCCAGCATCGCGGGCCGGTTGGGTTGGGATCAGGAAACAATGATGCCGCGCGGCGCCGCCGACCAGCGCGGCGAAGAAATGGCCGCCATCGAAGGCATCCTGCACGAACGCCGGACCGATCCCCGGCTGGGTGACTGGCTTGCCCGGGCCGAGGCCGCCGACCCCGTCGCGGCAGCCAACCTGCGCCACATCACGCAAAAGTATGAGCGCAATCGCAAGGTTCCGGCAAAGCTCGCCGCCGAAATTGCCCGTGTGACATCGGTCGCCCAAGGCGTCTGGGCCGAGGCGCGCGCTGCCGAAGATGTAGCCGCATTCCTCCCGACACTCGAACATGTCGTTCGTCTCCGGCGCGAAGAAGGGGCAGCCCTTGCCGATGGCAATGACGTCTACGACGCCCTGCTGAACGATTATGAACCCGGCGCGAAATCCGCCGATCTGGCTGCGATGTTCGGCGCACTCCGCCCCCGCCTTGTTGCCCTCCGCGCCGCCATTCGAGCAGCCGCGGCCCCCGCCCCGCTGACCCGGGTCTTTGATGAGGAAGGCCAGCTTGCCCTGTCTCAGAAACTGGCCCTCGCCTTCGGTTATGACCTGAACCGTGGCCGCATCGACAAGGCGGTGCACCCCTTCTCCTCGGGTTCGGGCAGCGACGTGCGGATAACGACCCGGACGAATCCGGTCGATCCGTTCAACTGCTTCTACTCAACGATCCACGAAGTTGGCCACGCCGCCTATGAACAGGGGGTCGATCCGGCCTATGCCCTGACGCCGCTGGGGCAGGGGGTCTCGATGGGCGTCCACGAAAGCCAGAGCCGCATTTACGAAAATCAGCTGGGCCGCAGTCGTGCCTTTACCGGCTGGCTTTATGGCCAGATGCGCGATCAGTTCGGCGATTTCGGTGTCAAGGACGAAGAGGCGTTCTACCGCGTTGTCAACCGCGTCTCGGACGGTTTCATCCGGACCGAGGCGGACGAAGTGCAGTATAACCTCCACGTCCTGATCCGTTTCGATCTTGAACAGGCACTTATGCGCGGCGAACTCGCTGTGGCTGACCTCGAAGCCGCCTGGAATGACCGCTTTGCCGCCGACTTCGGCTTTGCCGTCGATAAGCCCTCGCATGGTGTTTTGCAGGACGTGCATTGGTCGGTCGGGCTTTTCGGCTATTTCCCGACCTATTCGCTGGGCAATGTCTATGCCGGATGCCTGCACCAGGCCTTGCGGGCCGCCGTCCCCGGGCTCGACGATGACCTGGCGCGCGGGGATACATCGCGGGCCACCGGGTGGCTCCGAGAAAACCTCCAGCGCCATGGTGGTCTCTATGAACCGCGAGAGGTGATCTCGCGGGCCGCTGGTCAGGCCCCGACCGAAGGGCCGCTGCTGGATTATCTCGAGGCGAAGTTTAAGGGACTTTACGGATTGTGATCCAGGGCAAGGCGGGCAGGTTCGGGTGATCGACCCCCGCACTCTTGCGCGTGGCTGGCCCGTCTGGGCACTCGCTCTGGGGCAGATGCTGGCCTATGCCTGCATGTATTACATCTTCGCCGCACTCATCCTTGCCTGGCAAGACGATCTGGGCTGGCCCAAGACCCAGCTTGCCCAAGGGCCAACTTTGGCCATCGTGATCTCGGCCTGCCTTGTGCCCTTTCTGGGCCGGATGGTTGACCGCGGGTTCGGACCTGAACTCATGGCGGGCGGCGCGGCCCTCGGGGCGCTTGCCCTGCTCTGGCTGGCGCAGGTGAAAGACCATACCGAATGGATGATCGGCTGGGCCATGATCGGGGTCGCGCAGGCAGCCAGCCTTTATGAGGTCTGCTTCGCCTATCTGATCCGACGCCTGGGCCGCGAAGGCCGGGTTGCAATCATTCGGGTCACGCTCATCGCCGGCCTCGCCTCCACCCTTGCCTTTCCGGCTGGCGCGGCGCTCGCGCACGCTCTGGGATGGCGTGGTGCCGTTTGGGTTGCCTCTGGCGTGATGGCCGCTGTCGTTCTCCCGCTGAACATCTGGGGCGCGTGGTCGATCAGGCGATTGGGTTCGCCGCCTGTCGTCACCACGGCGGCAGCCGACAAGGCCGCACTCTGGAAGGCGCTGGTGCGCCCTGCCTTCTGGATGCTGGCCGCCACATTCTCTCTGATGTCTCTGAACCACTGGATGATCGTCAATTTTCTTGTGCCCGTGTTCGTTCAGCAGGGCGCTTCCCATGGCTGGGCCGTTCTTTCCGCAGCCTGTGTCGGACCGGCACAGGTGGCAGGCCGTCTCGTCCTGATGGGGTTCGAGGAAAAGATCAGCCCGGCGACCGCCACCAAGGCCACCATCACGGCCAGCATATTCGCCACGCTCTTCCTGTGGTTCGCCGGCGTTGCCCCGTTCATGATCTTTGCCTATGCCGTCCTGCAGGGAGCGGCCATCGGGATCGTGACCATTCTCAGACCCGTGATGATTGGCGACGTCCTCGGAAGTGCCGGTTACGGCGCCATCGCCGGTGTCATCCAGATTCCGTCCCTCCTTGCCGGTGCCGTTGCCCCGCTCATCGGGGCCTTCATGTTGTCTGGTCCCGGGCTCCCCGCGCTCATGGCGCTCAGCGTCGTTCTCCTCCTCGTCTCGATGGCCGCCCTGACAGTGTTGCTTCGCGTCCGCTGAAGCGTTGGGTTTCGATCAGCGCGGCCAGTCCGGCGTGCGCTTTTCAAGGAAGGCGCTGATGCCTTCTGCCGTATCCCGGTTCAGCATGTTCTCGACCATTGCTGCCCCGGCAAAGGCATAGGCTTCAGCCTCGGTCATGTCGGCCTGATCATAGAAACCCCGCTTTCCGATCCGCACTGCCGCGCCCAACTTACTCGCAATAGTCCGGGCCAATTCAAGTGTGGCATCAGCCAGCCCATCAGCCGGAACCGCCCGATTGATCAGCCCCAGCCGAAACGCCTCATCGGTCTCAATGAAACGTCCTGTGGTCAGCATCTCGAACGCTGCCTTTGCGGGGATAGCGCGGGTCAGGGCCACCATGGGCGTCGAACAGAACAGACCGATATTCACGCCATTGACCCCAAAACGGGTGCCCTCGGCCGCAACCGCCATGTCACAGGACGCGACAAGCTGGCACCCGGCGGCAGCAGCGATACCGTGGACCTGCGCAATGACAGGCTGCGGCATCCGCCGCAAGGTCAGCATCATCCGGGCACAACGGTCAAACAGGTCCTTGAATGCTGCCGCACCGCCATCCGGTGCCTGCCGGGCGGCCTGCATTTCCTTAAGGTTATGGCCTGCGCAAAAGGCCTTGCCCTGCGCTGCCAGAATAACCACCCGGATCGCAGGATCTGTGGCGATGGCGTCCAGCATTTCCTGCAACGCGGCCAGCATGGCATCGGAAAGGGCATTCAGCCGCTCCGGTGCGGCCAGCGTGATCCGCGCAATGGCCCCGTCGTCCGTTCTTTCGACAAGCGACACGATTGATCCCTTCCCTTTACCCTATGGAAGGAAGTCTTAGGGCCGGATCACGACCGTGAAAAGGCGCGGAAACGCCTCAGAAAGCGTTCAGCGTCGCAAGTAAATGAGGTAAAATAATACCGTTTTCATAAGCCATTGAAAAGGCTTTCTTAAATCTATGATTGCACGCTTGACGCGGTCAGGCGGATGACTATAACCCGCCCATCCCGATGCCGGGCTGCGCGATCCGTGGCCCCTTAAACTTTCTGGTGGATCTGATGAAGACCTTTACCGCTACTCCGGCGGATATCGACAAGAAATGGATCGTGATCGATGCCGAAGGCGTCGTTCTCGGCCGTCTCGCCTCGATCATCGCCATGCGCCTTCGTGGCAAGCACAAGCCGACCTTCACGCCGCACATGGACATGGGCGACAATGTCATCGTGATCAACGCCGAAAAGGTGCAGATCACCGGTAACAAGCGTGAAGAAAAGAACTACTGGCACACCGGCCACCCCGGCGGGATTAAGTTCCGCACGACCGGCCAGATCCTTGACGGTGCCCACCCCGAACGTGTTGTGACCCAGGCGGTCAAGCGTATGCTCCCCGGCAACAAGTTGTCACGCCAGCAGATGACCCATCTGCGCGTGTTTGCGGGCCCCGCCCACAACATGGAAGCCCAGAAGCCTGAAGTTCTGGACGTCAAAGTGATGAATCCGAAGAACACGAGGACCGCGTAATCATGGCCGAACAGATCAGATCGCTCGAAGAGCTGAGCGCCGCCGCTGCCGGCATGACCGCAGCCCCGGCCCCTGTCGCCAAGCCGCGCGAACCCGAACGTGACAGCCTTGGCCGCGCTTATGCCACCGGCAAGCGCAAGAATGCCGTCGCCCGCGTCTGGATCAAGCCGGGCTCTGGCAAGGTCATGGTCAATGGCAAGGCGATGGACGTCTACTTTGCCCGTCCCGTGCTGCAAATGATCCTGCGCCAGCCGTTCTCGGTTGCCGGTGTCACGGGGCAGTTCGACGTGCATGCTACTGTCGCGGGCGGAGGCCTCTCGGGTCAGGCCGGTGCGGTCAAGCATGGCGTATCCAAGGCGCTCCAGCTTTACGATCCCACACTGCGCCCCGCTCTCAAGGCCGCAGGGTTCCTGACCCGCGACAGCCGCGTCGTGGAACGCAAGAAATATGGCCGGGCCAAGGCGCGCAAGAGCTTCCAGTTCTCCAAGCGCTGATCGCTTTACGGATATCACAGTCAAAGGGCCGCCCAATGGGCGGCCCTTTCCTATGGAGGGGTGTCAGGCGGTGGCCTGATCAGGGCTGGGCTTGCGGCGTTCATCAATGAACTGGTCAAACTCTGCCTTGTCGCGGGCATCGCGCAGCCGCTGCAAAAACGCCTCGAACTGTTCCTGTTCCTCTTCCAAGCGGCGCAGCGTGTCGGCCTTATAGGCGTCAAAGGCGGCATTGCCGGTGCCCTTTGAGGCATGACGGCCCTGAAAATGCGAGAGTTTGCTGCGACAGGTCATACGGTTGCTCCAGATCATATAGCCCAAAAGGGCTAGGCCGACGGGCCAGAAAACGATAAAGCCAAGGACCATGGCGATGATCCAGGCGGGTCTGCCTTGGCGGTCAAGCCAGGATTCGGCCTGTGAAGGCCAGGTGGCGATGGCGGACATGAGGTCTCCTTTGCGGTGTAAATGTTACTTACATTTACATAAGTAAGATCCAAAATCCCTCATGCAAGAGATATGCGCGGATTTTTTGAGTCAGACCTCGGTGTCGGGCGGAATCAGCCCCAGACCCCGCAGATAGACGCCGATGCCGGATTCCAGCAGGTCTTCGGGCGGGTAGGGCGACCGTGCCCCCGGCGCGCCGCGCGCATATAGCTCGACCACCCCGTGGCTCATCGCCCAGATATGGGCCGA
>JBGSWJ010000453.1:0-2575 GCA_041752495.1 Rhodobacterales bacterium | reverse complement strand
CGACAGCATCACCGCGCCCAGCGACCCCAGCAGGATCGGCGCATAGGTCGCGTTGGGCAAGGCAAAGGTCAGCGGACCGATCGTCGTGGCCCCGATCCCCAAGGGCGCGAAAAGGCCCATGATCCCGGCCACGTTCACAGCGATCAGCCCGACCAGAACCGGCATCACCAGTCGAGCTGGCAACAGTAGAAGAAGAACAGGCCACACAAGGTAGTACTGCTCCTCCACCGACAGCGACCACATCGGCGACAGCAGCGGCACATGGTCATTCAGAAAGTTGGCAAGGAACAGGTAGTAGTAGGGCATCAACTCCAGATACCCGGTCTCGCCCCTTGCCACGATGTAATAGGCCCCGACAGCCGTCACCACGAACAGATAGGCAGGCAAGATGCGCCGCGCCCGCCGGATATAAAAGGCGCTGAGCGAAAAGCGCCCCTTCCGCGCCGCTTCCCGCAGCAAAAGCGTGGTGATCAGGAACCCGCTCAGGACAAAGAACAGGTCCACCCCCACAAACCCCCGGCCCAATAGGGCCGGCGGGTCCGTCATCGCCGTCCAGACCGGACCGTGATGCCAAAGGACGGCCGCGATCGACAGGAACCGCACGCCATCCAGATTGGCAAAGCGGCCCTGCCCCTCGAACGCGGCGAGGCCCCCGGGCATTCCTACCCGGCGTCCTTGTAGCTGACACCCTTGGTATCCGCCCCCGGTGCCGATTTCTCGCGCCGGACCAGAAGACGGTTGATCGCATTCACATAGGCCTTGGCGCTGGCCAGCACG
This sequence comes from Rhodobacterales bacterium, assembly GCA_041752495.1. GTDB lineage: Bacteria > Pseudomonadota > Alphaproteobacteria > Rhodobacterales > Rhodobacteraceae > JAPLPE01. Next base: position 1,798 of record JBGSWJ010000453.1, on the reverse strand, counting down.
GTATCTGTATCCGCCGACTGCCCCGTGGCGATACGCCCGTCCTCTTCCAGCCGGACCGACACAGTCGCCTGCGCATCCGTGCCTTCCGTCACCGCATTGACCTGATACAACTGCAGCCGGGCCGAAATCGGGAACAAGGCCTTGACCGCCTTGAACGTCGCATCAACCGGCCCGTCGCCCGTCATGTGCACCGTCTTGTCTTCCCCGTCGATCTCCATCGTCAGGTCCGCCGTCTGCGGCCCCTCGGTCCCGCAGACCACGCGCAGGGTCTTGATCTTCAGCCGGTCCTCGGCCGCATCGTTCTGGCGGACCAGCGCGATCAGGTCGTCGTCATAGACTTCCTTCTTGCGGTCGGCGAGGTCCTTGAACCGAACGAACACGTCGTTCAGCTGGTTGTCCGCCATCTCGAACCCCAGGTCCTTGAGCTTGGACCGCAGGGCCGCCCGCCCCGAATGCTTGCCCATGACAAGGTTCGTTTCCGACAGGCCGATATCCGTCGGCCGCATGATCTCGAACGTCTCGGCGTTCTTGAGCATGCCGTCCTGATGGATGCCCGACTCGTGCGCAAAGGCGTTCTTGCCCACGATCGCCTTGTTGAACTGCACCGGAAACCCGCTGACCGTGGCGACCCGGCGCGAGATGTTCATGATCTTGGTCGTATCCACGCCCGTCCGGTAAGGCATGATGTCATGCCGCACCTTGAGCGCCATCACAACCTCCTCAAGCGCGGTATTCCCCGCCCGTTCGCCCAAACCATTGATCGTGCATTCGATCTGCCGGGCACCTGCCTCGACCGCCGCCAGAGCATTGGCCGTCGCCATGCCAAGGTCATTGTGGCAATGGGTGGCGAAAATGATCGTGTCAGCCCCCGGCACCCGTTCCAGCAGCATCCGGATCAGGTCCGAACTTTCGCGCGGCGCGGTATAGCCCACGGTGTCGGGAATATTGATCGTCGTGGCCCCGGCCCTGATCGCGATTTCGACCACCCGGCACAGGTAATCATGTTCCGTCCGCGTCGCATCCATGGGTGACCACTGGATATTGTCACAGAGGTTCCGCGCATGGCTCACCGTGTCATGGATGCGTTCGGCCATCTGGTCCATGTCCAGATTGGGGATCGCCCGGTGCAGGGGCGACGTGCCGATGAACGTATGGATGCGCGGGCTTTTCGCGTGGCGCACCGCCTCCCAGCAGCGGTCGATGTCCTTGTAGTTGGCCCGCGCCAGACCACAGATCGTGGCCCGCTCGGTCAGTTTGGCAATCTCGGACACTGCCCTGAAATCGCCTTCCGAGGCGATGGGAAACCCCGCCTCGATGATGTCCACGCCCATTTCGTCCAACAGACCCGCAATCTCGATCTTTTCGTCATGGGTCATCGTGGCGCCTGGCGACTGTTCGCCGTCCCGCAGCGTGGTGTCAAATATCAGCACGCGGTCTTTATCGGTCATTTCCGGAAATCTCCTGTCCTCTGGTCCCTGTGTCCGGCGCCGGTTCCCTCTGAGCGGTCGCGCCGAAGGGCACGCTCAGAGGCGGCTAAGGAGAAGAAGCCCGATCAGGCTCAGACCCGGCAGGGCCACAGAGGACATATGAGGAGCGCTGATCGACATGGGGCGGATTTATACCCGGCTTTGTCCGGATGAAAAGCGAATTTTCGGGGGGCAAGCGGCGCCTTGGGGGCTCTGCCCCCGCCTTCGGCTCCCCCGAGGTATTTGGAAGACAAAGAAACCACAAACAGGTCTGGTCGGGGCAGGCCCCGCGCCTAGCTTTGCCGTATGGAAAAGGCACTGGTCATCGGCGC
>JBGSWJ010000452.1:0-4433 GCA_041752495.1 Rhodobacterales bacterium | reverse complement strand
CTCGGGGGGCTGCGCAGCAGCGGGGGCAGCGCCCCCTCGACGCTGGTCGCATGACCCTTGCCCCTGGCAGCATGCCGCGCCGCCAAAAGAAAACGGCCCGTGCGAGGGAGGACGCACGGGCCGGGAGGTGGACCGGGGCAGGCGGGAGGAAGGGTGCCAGCCCCGGGTAGGAAATGGTTGGGTTACATCGAGTAGGCACGTTCCCCGTGCGAGGCCAGGTCGAGACCTTCGCGTTCGGCGTCTTCCTTGACGCGCAGGCCCATCGTCACGTCGATGAGCTTGTAAAGGATCGCCGAAACCACGCCGCACCAGATGATCGTGACACAGACGGCAAGGAACTGCGTGTACAGCTGTTCGCCCATCGAGGCGGCAGAATACCCGATCCCGCCAAAGGCTGCCCGGTCCACAATGGCCGTGCCGAGTGCGCCGACAATACCGCCAACCCCGTGGATCCCGAAGACATCAAGGCTGTCGTCATAGCCGAAGCGATGCTTCACGGTCGAGACGAAGAAGTAGCAGATCACCGATGCGACGGCGCCAAGGATGATCGCCCCCACCGGACCGGCAAAGCCGGCAGCCGGGGTGACAGCCACGAGACCTGTCACCATGCCCGAAGCCGCACCAAGCATGGACGCCTTGCCGCGGTGGATCATTTCGACGATGACCCAGGCAAGGGTTGCGCCAGCGGTCGCGGTGAAGGTGTTGATCATCGCAAGGGCGGCACCGCCGTTGGCTTCGAGGTTGGACCCGGCGTTGAAGCCGAACCAGCCAACCCACAGGATCGATGCACCGACCATGGTCAGGGTCATCGAATGCGGGGTCATGTTGTCCTTGCCGTAACCCACGCGCTTGCCGATCAGGATGCAGCCGACCAGGCCTGCAATACCGGCGTTGATGTGCACGACGGTCCCGCCGGCAAAGTCAAGCGCGCCCCAGCCATAGATCAGCCCGTCCGAGTCCCATACCATGTGGGCGACCGGGAAGTAGACGATCGTGACCCACAGAGCCACAAACACCATGAGGGACGAAAACTTGATCCGTTCGGCAAAGGCTCCGATGATCAGCGCTGCGGTGATACAGGCAAAGGTCATCTGGAAGGCAATGAAGACGAATTCCGGGATGACGACGCCGGCTGTGAATGTCGCGGCCATCGATTCAAGCGTGACGCCTGAGAGGAAAGCCTTGCCAAGACCGCCCCAATAGGGTGACGGCGCATCACCGAAGGCCATGGAGTAGCCCCAGAAGACCCAGATCACGATGACCAATGCGGTGATGACCGTGCACTGCATCAGGATGGACAGCATGTTCTTGGCCCGGACGAGACCACCGTAGAACAGGGCAACGCCCGGCAGGATCATGAAAAGGACCAGAACGGTCGAGATCATCATCCAGGAAACGTCACCCTTGTCCATCGTGGCCACGACTTCGGCCACGACTTCGGTTGCCTCGGCGGCGGTTTCCGTCGCGGCTTCTGTGGTTTCCTGCGCCAGCGCAGGCAACGCGGACAGGCCGGCAAGAAGTGCCCCCAGTCCCGCAGGTTTCATCATGGTTTTCATCTTGTCTTTTTCCCCTTGGCCCGGTGTCTCAGAGCGCGTCTTCATTGGTTTCGCCGGTCCGCACACGGAGGGCACTTTCAACATCGAGAACGAAAATCTTGCCGTCGCCGATCTTGTCGGTCTTGGCGGTCTTGGCGATTGTGGAGACAACCTGATCAGTGAGACTGTCGGGCACGACGATCTCGAGCTTGACCTTGGGTACGAAGTTCACGGCATATTCCGCACCCCGGTAGATTTCGGTGTGGCCGGATTGCGAACCGAAGCCCTTGACCTCGGTCACCATCATTCCACGCACGCCGACGGTGGTGAGCGCTTCGCGCACCTCCTCGAGCTTGAACGGTTTGATCGTTGCGATGATGAGTTTCACATTCTTCCCCTACTGAATTTCGACAAGAGCAGCCTCTCCGCGGCGCTTGGATCACCAAGAAGGGGGATAGACGGGCAGGACAAGGGAATGCTGCGGCTGCAAACGCTCCAAAAGGACGATGTTTGCACAATTTTTGCACATTATGTTGCAGATGCACATATTTTGAGCGCCATAAAAATCATCGAGGCGACTCATGGTCCTCTACATTTCCGGATGGAAACGGTAGTATCGCCCAAAAGCAGAAACGGGCGGCAGAGCAGAACATGAGCGGGAACGGTCGGAAACAGCCGCCTTTGGTGGCTGAGCGGCGCTACAGGGCTGCGCCCGAGGCGGCTGCGCCGAAGAAGCCCGCGGCACCCCGGAAGGCTGCGGCAAAGCCACGGCGCAAGCGCGGTTTCATCGGCACGATCATGGCCTTTCTGGGCGGGCTGGTTCTTTTGGTGGTGCGGGCGATCTGGGGCGTCACCTGGCGCATCGGGCTGTTTGCAGGGATCATGCTGGGGCTTGCGGTGGCCTATTATGCGGTCAAGCTGCCGCCGGTCGAAGAGCTGGTGGACGGGCGGGCGCGGGGATCGGTCACGTTGCTGGATGCCTATGGCCAGACCTTTGCCTGGCGGGGGGAACAGTTCGGGGGCATGATCACCGCCGATCAGGTGTCGCCCTATCTGCATGATGCGGTCGTGGCGACCGAGGACCGGCGGTTCTACTGGCATCCGGGGATCGATCCGCAGGGCGTTGCGAGTGCGATCAGGATCAACATGAGCGAGGGCCGGGGGCCGCTGTCGGGCAACGGCGGGTCCACGATCACGCAGCAGACGGCCAAGCTTTTGTGTCTGGGCCGGCCCTATGTCGCGTCGGAATGGGAATCGGAGGCGGAGTACGAGGCCGACTGCCGCCGCACGACGATCTGGCGCAAGGCGCAGGAGGCCATCTATGCGATGGCGATGGAGGTCCGCTATACCAAGGAAGAGGTGCTGACGCTGTATCTGAACCGGGCCTATCTGGGTGCAGGCACGCGCGGGTTCGAGGCGGCGGCGCAGCGGTATTTCGGGATTTCTTCGGCCAATGTGAACCCTGCCCAGGCGGCGATGCTGGCCGGGCTTCTCAAGGCGCCCACGACCTATGCGCCGACAAACAACCTGGCGCGGTCGCGGGACCGGGCGAATATCGTGATCGGGCTGATGGAGGAGCAGGGTTACCTGACGGCCGCCGAGGCCGAGAATGCGCGGATGAACCCCGCGCAACTGTCAGAGGCGGCGGCGGCGCAGGCGGGCGGGTTCTTTGCCGACTGGGTGATGGATGCGGGGCCTGAGTTCTTTACCCGCGACACGACCGAGGATGTGGTGATCCGCACGACGCTGGACCCCCGTTTGCAGACGGCGGCCGAGGATGCGCTGACCAACGTGTTCGAAACGCAGGTGCGCGAGGGTTCGACGGCGCAGGCGGCGATCATCGTGATGTCGGCGGATGGCGCGGTGCGGGCGATGGTGGGCGGTCGCAACATCCGCGATGTGGGGGCGTTCAACCGGGCGACGCAGGCGCTGCGGCAGACGGGATCGGCGTTCAAGCCCTTCGTCTATGCGACGGCGCTCGACATGGGGCACAGTCCTTTGGAGATGGTGGATGACAGTCCGCTGACGATCAACATTGTCGGGTCGGGTCCGTGGTCGCCGCAGAACTATGACCGCGAATACAAGGGGTCGATCACGCTGACGCAGGCCCTGGCGGAAAGCCGGAACATCCCGGCCGTGCGCGTGTCCGAGGCGGTGGGGACGGACAATGTGCGCAATGTGGCGATCATGTTCGGGATTGATGACGCCAACCTTGCGACGGGGCCCGCGCTGGCGCTGGGGGCATCGGAAAGCACGCTGTTGGACATGACGGGGGCCTATGCGGGCATTCTGAACGGGGGGTCGGCGGTGACGCCCTATGGTCTGGTCGATCTGAGCATCCAGGGGCAGGACCTGCCGGTGATGACGACGGATGGCGGCATCGGGGAACGGGTCATCATGGAACCGGCGGCGCGGCAGCTGGTCTGGATGATGTCGCGGGTGGTTGAGGAAGGCACGGGGCAGCGGGCGCGGATCGACGGATGGGAGATTGCGGGCAAGACGGGCACGACGCAGGGCGCGCGGGACGCGTGGTTCATCGGCTTTGCCGGGGGCTATGTGACCGGGGTCTGGATGGGGTATGACGACAATTCGCCCCTGACCGGGGTCACGGGGGGCGGGCTGCCCACCACGATCTGGCACGAGACGATGGTGCGCGTCCTTGAGGGGATGACGCCTGCGCCGCTGCCGATGGACCCGCCGACAGGGGGGGCGGGGCAGTTCGTCAATCCCAACGGAATGGATGCCGAAGGTGTGGGCGAGGCGCAGGATCTGCCGCCGCCGGGCACGGGGGACCATTCGCAGGATGCGATCATGGATGCCTTGTCCAGTATTCTGAACGGGCAGTAGGAGCGGGCCGCTCGTCCGCGTGGACGGCGCGACCTCGCGGGGGGTGGGGCC
>JBGSWJ010000451.1:0-6405 GCA_041752495.1 Rhodobacterales bacterium | reverse complement strand
GCGCGTGGGGCGGCCGTGGGTCAGGACGACCCGGCCCGAGGGCAGGACGCGGTCAAAGGAATAGGGCTGACGGGAAGCCACCAGCGCCTCGGCTGCCTTTTGTTCAGGGGCGGACATTTCGCCCCTCGCCAGCGCGCGCTGGCGGAACTCGGCGCGGCTGGTGCCGACATGCAGATCATCGGCCGTGATTTCGAGGACCTGATAGATACGGGTGTTGTGGAGTTCGCAGACATTGTCGGCCGACCAGACCAACACGCCCTGTTCCATGATGTTGAGGATCTGGGCCGACAGATCACCTTCGGCGGTTGCGGGGCTGGCCGTCCAGCCGGGGCGCAGCACCTCGGGCGGGCGGGACAGTTCGGGCGGGCGGGGCGATTCGGGGCCGTCTTCGACCGGTTTGATGCGTTCCTGTCTCACTTGATTCATCCCATCCTGTTCCCGGGAACAAAATGAGAGCGCGGAGTGACGAAGGGATTAACGCGGGCCGGAAAGCCGCGGGAAAGCGCATCGAATTGGCAGGATCACGCGCCCTTGAGTGTGTTGACGATGGCGCCGTAGCCGCCTTCGGCAAGATATTTAAGCTCAGATTCCGTCGACTCCCGCCCCAGCGCCGCGTTGCGGGTGGGAAAGCGGCCATAGCGGCGGATGACCACGCGATGCGCTTCGGCGTGGAGGAGGTTTTCGGCGCCGGTTTCGGGCAGCCTTGTGCTGAAGAGTTCGACGGAACGGTCCTGATCGACAAGGTTTTCCGAATGTTCGAGCGGGAGGTAGAAGAACTGCCGTTCAGGTTCGGGAATCTCCATGTCCCAGCCCTTGGCGATAGCAAGCTTGGCTGCGGACCTTGCGTGCGGGTCCGAGGCAAAGGCCTGCGCAGTATTGCGGAACATGTTGCGGGGCAGTTGATCGGTCAGGATCAGATAGGCCAGCGCCCCCCGGGCGGACACCAGCCAGTGGCCGCAGCCGCCCTCCATCGCCTCGTGCCAGCGATCCTGAAAACCGGCGCGGCAACGGGCGTCGATCTCGTCCCCTCCGGCATACCAGCCTGCGGGGCCAAGATCGCCCATCCAGAATTGCAGAACATCATTTTCGCGGCTCATCCGTGTTTCCTTCAGGCAGCCTTGTCACGGTTATCGGTCGGTTCGGGGTTGGGCGCAGTCATGGACGGTGCCGTCGCGGCGATGGGGGCATACGAGACCATTTCCCCTACCACAACCTTGACCGGCAGGACGCGCATCCGCCAGACGGCATAGGCGGCAAGGCCCAGCATCAGGACGGCGATGATGGCCCAGTAGCCGCTGACACCGATCCGGCCCATCATCCAGCCCGCAACGACAGGGCCCGCGATGGCGCCAAGGCCGTTGATGAACAGAAGGCCCGCCGAAGCGCCGGCCATTTCCTCTTTCTCGAGGTAGTCATTGGCATAGGCGATGAGGAGCGCATAGAGCGTGTTCGACGTTCCTCCAACAGCCGCAGAGGCGAAAAGGACGAGCCAGAGCCAGACGGGCAGGACAGCGGCGGCCAATGCAGCCGCGCCACCGATGGCCGACAGGGTCAGGATCAGGATACGCCGGTCCATCCGGTCGGACAGCCAGCCGATCGGATACTGCATCACAAGGGCCGCGATATAGGTCAGCGATACCATGACCGAGATTTCCGCAATGGTCAGGCCCGCGCGCTGGCCATAGACGGCCGACATGCCAAACTGGGTCGAAAACACGCTGCCCAGAAGGAACATTCCCATGCAGGCCAGCGGGGAGACCGAAATCAGGCGGCGGATCGTCAGCGGCCGGGTTTCGGCAAAGACGGGGGCGGTCTGGCTGGCCGACAGCAGGATCGGGGTAAAGGCCATCGAGACGAGGATCGACGGGATGATGAACAGGACAAAGCCACCGATATCGCCCAGCACGACCAGGTATTGCGCGGCGACGATGCCCAGCATCTGCACGATCATGTAAAGCGACAGGGCCTTGCCCCGGTTTTCATTGCTGGCCGCGTTGTTGAGCCAGCTTTCGGCGGTGATGTAGACCCCGCAAAAACAGAAGCCGATGATGACACGGCCCAAGGCCCAGGCCCAGGGTTCGACGAAAGTGGGATACAGGATCAGGATGGCCGAGATGGTCGATCCGAGGGCGGCAAAGACACGCACATGGCCCACACGGCGGATCATGGCGGGGGCCATGCGCGAGGCGAAGAGGAAGCCTACGAAATAGGCCGACATGACGACCGAGATTTCGAAGGTGGAAAAGCCCGCTAGTTCGCCGCGCACGCCAAGGAGCGTGCCCTGCACGCCGTTGCCGATCATCAGCATCAGGATGCCAAGGAGGAGCGGCCATGAACTGCGCAGGACCTGGATCATCGGGGGCCTTTCGGATCGGTTGCCCCTGCCCTAGCCCCCTGCCCCGGCGGCGTCAAACCCGGCAGCGACAGATCGCAGTGCTTGGGCGAAGTCAGGGAAGAAGTAGCGAGGCGTCGCCGTAGGAGAAGAAGCGATACCGTTCGGCGATGGCATGGGCATAGATCGCCCTGATCCGGTCGGGCCCCATGACGGCCGAGACGAGCATCATCAGCGTGGATTTCGGCAGGTGGAAGTTGGTCATCAGCCCATCGGCCACGCGAAAGCGGAAACCGGGGGTGATGAAGATGTCGGTATCGCCTTCCCATGCCGCGATGCCGGTGTCGGTCGCAGCACTTTCGATCAGGCGCAGTGCTGTTGTGCCGACGGGGATGATGCGGTGGCCTGCCGCGCGGGTGGCGTTGATTTCGATTGCGGCCTGCGCTGTCACCTGTCCCCATTCGCTGTGCATCTTGTGATCGCGGATGTCGTCCACCTTGACCGGCAGAAAGGTGCCAGCGCCGACGTGGAGCGTCACTTGCGTGAACTGGACGCCGCGTTCGGTGAGGGCCGCAATCAAGGCTGCGTCGAAATGGAGCGAGGCCGTGGGGGCGGCGACAGCGCCGGGGCGGGCCGCCCAGAGCGTCTGATAGTCGTCCTTGTCAGCCTCGTCCGGTGCCCGGAGCGCGGCGATGTAGGGAGGGAGCGGCATCGCGCCTGCGGATAGCAGCGCCTTGTCAAAATCTTGGCCTGTCAGGTTGAAGCGGAAATGGCCCTGCCCGTCGGCGCGGCTTTCGATGGTGGCTGACAGATCAGGCGAGAAGACGACCGTTTCGCCGTCGCGGAGTTTGCGGAGCGGTTTGACAAGGGCGGCCCAAGTGCCGTCGGGGCGAGGTTCGAGAAGCGTCACCTCGATCCGCGCCTCCGTCTCTCCCGCCTCTCCGCTGCGATGGCGGGTGCCGGTCAGGCGGGCGGGGATCACCTTTGTGTTGTTCAGGATAAGCCGGTCGCCGGGGTTCAGGATCGAGGGCAAGTCATAAACGTGGGCATCGGTGATGCTGTCGCCCTCCGCCAGCAGAAGCCGGGCCGAGGACCGGGGGCGAGCGGGGCGGACGGCGATCAGACCTTCGGGAAGGTCAAAGTCGAAATCGGAAAGCTTCAACGGGATACCTTGCTATTGGGCAACTTCAGGTGGAGGGCGGCGAAAGATTTCCCGGAACATGCCGGGGGTGAGGACGGACAGGGGGTTCACCTTTACTTCGTAGGTGTCGTAGGGCCCTTCAAGCCGGAAGTTGAACCCGATCAGCCCTTCACCCCGGCGGGTCAGCACCTCGCCCACGGAATTCAGCAGGTAGAACGGGGACAGCACGCCCTGGAAATCAAGGTTTTCGGTGGCCAGCGTGTAGATACCATCCAGCGAGATGCCAAGCCCCACGCCGGTGGCGCTGGACCTTGTGACGGTGATCTTTTCGGGATCGATCTGGAAGTCGGCCCGCACCTCGTCAAAGACAAGCCCCTGCCCCGACAGTTGCTGCAACGCCCCCAGCACCGAGACGGCGTTCAGAAGCGAGGCGAGCGCGGGCGCGTCCTGAACGCGCAGACCTTCGATGCGCAGGTCGCCGTCATAGGTGCTTTCTGTGGCGGCGGGCGTCAGGCTCAGGAAAAAGGAGCCCCCTTCGGCCGTTGTGAAAAGATCGGCAGAGCGCAGGACTGCGCCGGCGTCTTCGCTTTGCACCCGGACGGCAGAGCCGTGCCGGGAGGGGACGACATCGCCTTCGACGAGCTGGCCGCCGTTCACGCGGGCGGTGAACGTGCCCACAAGCTCGCGTCCGGGTTCGAATGAGGCCCGCATATCGGTCAGGGCAATCGTTTCCGATATCTGAAGGCGGTCAAGCGCGACGGTCATCGGCCCGCCTTCTTCGCCGCTGTCGCCAAATTCGGCCCGGGTGAAGTCGAGCGTGCCGCCGCCGATCTCGATGGCGGCAGGCCGGTCGCTGCGCCCGACAAAGGTGACCGGCACGTCAAGCCAGCCGTTCAGACGGACACGGTCGAATGTCGCGCGGTCAAGATAGCCTGCGGGGGTGATCGAAATGCGGCCATCGGCACGCAGACCGGCGGCGTTGAAGGAAATGTCGGTGATGTCAGGCACGGGGCCAAGCGTGCCCGAGACGCTGAAATCCCCTGCGGTACCCGCGCCCTTGGCCCAGCCAAGGCTGGGCAGTTGTACCCGGAGGCCGGTCAGGTCGGAGGTCATGGTAAAGGCAGGCGGGCCGCCGGGCGGCAAGGTCAGGCGCAACTGGCCGGTTCCGGCACCGCTGACCGAATTGGCGGGCAGGCCGATGTTGAATTCGTCGATGAAGCGTTCGGACAGTTCCACATCAGCCGTCAGGGCCGATCCCCCCACGCCCTCGGGTCCGAAATCCTGCCGCCAGACCATGTTGAGCGGGACGATGCCCACAGTCAGGGGGCCTGAAATCTCGACCCCGGAATTGTCGATCTGGGCGGTCAGTTCGCTGGCGGCGATCACCCGGCCGGGGACCAGAACCCCGGTCCGGACATCGGTCAGGCGGGCCTGAATATCGTAGTTAACCATGCCTGCACCGGTCACACCACCGAGCGGCAGAGTGACCTCGCCGGTCACCACGGCCCGGCCATCGGCGGTGTCGACGGCCAGCCCCGCGGCCTGCATGTAGAAGAACGGGCGCTGGTCCATCACCGACAGGGCTGCCGTGATGGAACTGTCAGAGCGGAAGCGGATGACCGAGGGGGGGGCAGGGATGCGCGTGTCGGGTATCATCAGGACTGAACCGCCTACGTCCATCTCGCCCCCTTGGGGCGGGGTCATCGTGCCCCGGTCAAGCGCCAGCATATAGCCGTCATCCATGAATTCGACATGGCCCGCGGCCCCTGTGATGGGCGGCTCCCAGCGCAGGGGGCGCACCGTCATGTCGCGGTATTCATGGGTGATGGCCAGTTGCGGCGGCTGGCCGGGGCGCGACCGGAAGGCGGCGTTGACGTTGAACAACTCGCCGCCCCAGACGTTTTCCGCAAACCAGACCCGGGTGAAGGGGCGGAACCGCAGGGGCCAGATTTCCATCACGCGGGCGGTCGACATGTGATCGACGCCCACATCCATCGCGATATCCCATCCTTCGGACGTGGCCGAAACATCGCCGGTGGCAATGATCTGGCCCGGTGCCGGCGCGCCATCAGGCCCGGGGGCATCGGATATCGCTATGTTGCCGAAAGTCACACTGAAGGGATCAAGTCTGAGGCGGAAATCGACAAAGGCGTCGGGGAAGCGGAGGATCGAAGGATAAAGGCCAAGAGGGTTCAGGCTGATCTCGGTCAGGGTGAACTGGCCCAGAAGGGCAGCAGGCCAGCCGCCGGTCACTTCGCGCAGGTAGGCCTGCCCGCTGGCACGCAACGCGCCCCAATCGCTTTTCACCTCGATCTGGTCGAAGTGCAGCGCCCCGGTCTGCGGATCATAGGACAGATAGGCGCGGGCCATGTCGAACCTGACCGGCTTGGCCCCGGCCTGCGGGGCGAGCGCACCGGCAGCAATCTTGAGCGCGGCGCTGATCGGCCCGAGTTTGCCCTGATCGTCAATCTCGACCCGGAAGGCGGCCGAGATGGGTGCGTCCAGCACCTTGAGGAACGAGAGCGCGGGGCTTTGCATCGCAATATCGGCGGCAGCGGCGTCCGAGACGGTCATTGCGATCCGCGCCGCCGGGCTGCCGCGCGGACTTTCATAGCCAAGTGTGACCCGGGTCACAAAGGAACGCCCCGAAAGAAGCGACATATCCCCCGTCAGCCGGGTGACACCACCCTGCAGATCAAGGTCAAGCGCGCCGCCGTCGACCGTCCAGCTGCGCCCGGCGCGTTCATCGACAAAGTTGATGATCAGCCCTTCGACATGGACGCCCTCCAGCGCCTCGAGTGCGGGGCGTTCAAAGGCCTGATCGAACTGTTCCAGAAGACCCACAAACCCCGCGGCCTGCCCGACGGCCGCATCGCCGCCCGTGTCAAACGCAAAGGCCAGCATCCCGTCCTCGCCCCGGCGAAGCGCCACC
>JBGSWJ010000450.1:0-3496 GCA_041752495.1 Rhodobacterales bacterium | reverse complement strand
ATGCCCCCGCCCCCGCCGCCCGGCGCGTAGTCCCCCCCTTGATGCCGGCCAGCCGGGCACCCCTCTCCCGGGGGGCTGTCCGGCTGGCCCCCACAGGCCCGCCGCATGACCGATGTTCCCGCGTTACCCGTTGCCGCGTCCCGTCTGGCGGACTCCGACACCGTCAGCCGCTTTCCCTGCGACAATTGCGGCGCGGATCTCCGTTTTACCCCAGGTGCCGCCGAACTTACCTGCACCCATTGCGGCCATGTCCAGCAGATCGCCCACGCGACCCGTGGCACAGAGGTCCACCGCGAGATCGACTATGACGCCATGATCGCGGGGCAGGTGGCCCCGTCGGATTATGTGGAAACCCGGGTCCTCCTCTGCCCGTCCTGCGGGGCGCAGACAGACTTGCACGAATCCATCCAGTCCGCCCGCTGCCCCTTTTGCGATACGCCCGCCGTGGCCGATTCCGGCGCGCACCGCTTCATCAAACCCGCAGCCCTCATCCCCTTCGCCCTGGATGAAAAGACCGCCCAGGCCCGGATGCGCGACTGGCTCGGCCGGATCTGGTTCGCCCCGAACGGTTTCCGTCAGTTTGCCCGGACAGGCCGCGCGATGCACGGCATCTACGTCCCATACTGGACCTTCGACGCCCGCACGATCAGCCGCTACAGCGGAGAACGCGGTAAAAAACGTGGCGATCAACCCGTCTCGTGGAAAAAGGTGTCAGGCCAGGTTGCACGCGATTTCGACGATACGCTGGTCCTCGCCTCCCACTCACTACCCCGGAAATATACCAACGCCCTTGAACCCTGGGATTTGACGGCCCTGACCACGTTCCAACCCGCCTATCTGGCCGGGTTCGGGGCCGAAGGCTATCAGGTCACGCTTGAGGACGGCTTTTCGACGGCCCGCGCACGGATGCGGACCGAAATCGAAAGCGACGTCCGCCGCGACATCGGCGGCGACGAACAAAAGATCATCACCCTTGATACGGACTACGGGAATGTGACCTTCAAACACGTCCTGTTGCCCGTCTGGATGGCCGTCTACAAGTACCGGGGTCAGACCTACCGCTTTGTCGTCAACGGCCAGACCGGCAGGGTCGAGGGCGAACGCCCCTGGTCAAAGTGGAAGATCGCCTTTGTAATTGCCCTTGTCGTTCTGGTCTATGCGGCGTTTCATGTCATCGACATGCAAACTCCGGATTGTGACGGCATCTGCCTGCCCTTTGATTTCTCCGGCTGACGCAGGACGCCCCCCGCCTGGTGCGCGCCCTGAACATCCGGTCCAACATCTGCTGAAAAGGCCCCCGCAATGTCCGACTCCACCCGCATCCCCCCCGTGCGTGCCGCCAGGAAAGCCGCGACTCCGGTCGTGGATGCAGCCGGCGACACGCATTTCCCCTGCGACCAATGCGGCGCGGACCTCCGCTTCACCCCCGGTGCCACAGAACTCACCTGCGCCCATTGCGGCCATGTCCAGGCCATCCCCGACACCGCCGACCCCGCAGATGCCCTGCGCGAGATTGACTTCAACTCCATGCTCAAAGGGCAGGTCGCGGCGTCCGAGTTTATCGAAACCAAGGTCATGGTCTGCCCCAACTGCGGCGCCCAGACCGACATGCACGAAGCGACCCAGGCCGCCCGCTGCCCCTTCTGCGACACGCCCGTCGTCACCGACACAGGCGAACACCGCTTCATCAAACCCAAGGCGCTCGTCCCCTTCGTGCTGGATGAAAGGACCGCCCGCGACGCCATGACCAACTGGCTCGGCCGCCTCTGGTTCGCGCCCAACGGTCTCAAGGAATATGCCCGCAAGGGCCGCCAGATGAACGGGATCTACGTCCCCTACTGGACTTATGACGCCGACACGAAAAGCCGCTACACCGGCCAGCGCGGTGACCATTACTACGAAACCCAGACCGTGATGCGCGACGGCAAGGCCCAGACGATTCAGGTCCAGAAGACCCGCTGGCGCAACGCCTCGGGCCGGGTCGCGCGATGGTTCGACGACGTTCTCGTCCTCGCCTCCACCTCCCTGCCAAAGCAATATACCGACGGTCTCCAGCCCTGGGATCTCAAGGGCCTCAAACCCTTCCAGCCGCAATATCTCGCCGGCTTCTCTGCCGAAGGCTATCAGGTCAAACTCGAAGACGGCTTCACCGAAGCCCGCGCCATCATGAAATCCGTGATCGAAAACGACGTCCGCCGCGATATCGGCGGCGACGTGCAGCGCATCACCACGCTCGATACCGACATCAACGACGTGACCTTCAAGCACATCCTCCTGCCCGTCTGGATGGCCGCCTACAAATATCAGGACAAGACCTACCGCTTCGTGGTCAACGCCCAGACCGGCAAGGTGCAGGGCGAACGCCCCTATTCCAAATGGAAGATCGCCTTCGCCGTCCTTCTCGGCCTCATCTTCGCCATCGTCGTGGCCAGCATCTGGGCGCAGAACCAATAAAACGCCGCCCTATCTCAACTAACTCTCTCCCCCAGCTTCTTCTGGTCGCAAATATCCCGGGGGGAGGCGCAGCCGGG
Organism: Rhodobacterales bacterium; assembly: GCA_041752495.1. GTDB lineage: Bacteria > Pseudomonadota > Alphaproteobacteria > Rhodobacterales > Rhodobacteraceae > JAPLPE01. The sequence continues at coordinate 965 of JBGSWJ010000450.1, read as the reverse complement.
GGGCAGAGCCCCCCTGCAACGCCCCCGCTTGACGCAACCGCCGTTTGGATGCACCTGTCGCAGAACCCGCCCCTGTTGGCGCTAACATTCCGAAAGGACCGGCGATGATCCTCTCCTGTGGCGAAGCCCTCATCGACATGCTCCCCCGCACGACGACGCTGGGCGAACCTGCCTTCGCCCCCTACGCGGGCGGGGCCGTGTTCAACACCGCCATCGCGCTGGGCCGCTTGGGCGCGCCCGCCGGGTTCTTCTCGGGCCTCTCGACCGACATGCTGGGCGAAATCCTGACCCAGACGCTGGACGCCAGCCATGTGGATTCGTCCTTCGCCGCCCGCTCGGGCCGCCCCACGACCGTCGCCTTCGTCAAGCTGGTGAACGGTCAGGCGACCTATGCCTTCTATGACGAAAACACGGCCGGCCGGATGCTCTCCACCGCCGACCTGCCCGCCTTGCCCGCCACGACCGCCGCCCTCTTCTTTGGCGGCATCTCCCTCGTCAATGATCCCGCCGCCAGCGCCTATGCCGCCTTGCAGGCGCGCGAGGCGCCGTCCCGCGTCACCATGATCGACCCCAACATCCGCCCCTCTTTCATCACCGACCGCGCCGCCTACACCGCCCGGATCGAAGCGATGATTGCCCGCGCCGATATCGTCAAACTCTCGGACGAAGATCTGCACTGGCTCATGGGCGCAGGCGACCTGCCCACCCTCGCCCGTGCCATCGTGGCCAAAGGACCGAAACTCGTCTGCATCACCGAAGGGGCCAAGGGGGCAACGGCCTACACCTCGACCCAGACCGTTTACGTCCCCGCCACCCCTGTCACCGTGGCCGATACGGTGGGCGCAGGCGACACGTTCAACGCAGGCGTCCTCGCCGCCCTCTGGCAGGCCGGTGCGCTCACGAAATCTGCCGTGGCGTCCCTGGACGAACCCACGATCCGCGCCGCCCTCACCCTCGGCGTCTGC
>JBGSWJ010000449.1:0-3125 GCA_041752495.1 Rhodobacterales bacterium | reverse complement strand
GGCGGCGGCGCGGGCGACGGCGGCGCCGATGCCTTGGGTCGATCCGGTGATGAGGAGCGCCTGTCCGTCAAGGGTGAGTTGCATGGTCTGCCGTCCGGTGGGGATTGGATATTTCCACCAGAACAGATTCGGAATTGTATTTCCATCGGGAAGTGTGGGGGGCATAGGGGCCCGCGTGGATCAGTCAGAACCGCACACCTATCTTCTTGGCCGGAATCAGGCGCGCCAGCGCCCCGGGCAGCGCAGCGCGACCCGTTGTGGATGTCAGGGTTTAGGTCTTTCCCGCGTTCGCCTTCGCGTTCCGCCGCGCCGTCCGCGCGTCCATCAGGGCATCGCCCGCCTTCGTGCCGTCGTGGAAGGTGCCGAACATCCGGTCGAGCGGGATGCCGCCGTCGGCATAGTTCACCTCGAAATACTTGTGGTGGAGGTAGTGGGCAAAGGCGTGGGTGTTCATCGCCTTTTCGTCCACCGTTTCCATCTTGTCGAAGCCGATATGGCCCACGACCGCGCCAAGGCCCGCGATATGGAGTTGATAGATGGCCAAGAGCGGGTTGGAGGGGACGATGAGGTGGATCAGCACGCCCGAGAAATAGAGGATATGTTCGATCGGGTGCATCGAGAGCGATGACCAGGGCGACGGGTTGACCGAGTTGTGGTGGACAGAATGGATGTATTTGTAGAGCACCGGCACATGGATAAGCCGGTGAACCAGATAGAAGTGGAACTGGTGGAAGAGCGGCAGGATCAGGCCGAAGCAGACGAGCCAGACGGGGTTCGTTGACCACGACAGCGACGGCACCCAGCCGTTGGCGAAAACCCAGAGCACGAGGACTTCGTAGGCGGTCCAGGCGGGGATGCCGGTGACGAAGGTGCGGATCAGCCCTTCGGCATTCTGGCTTTTGAAGAGGAAGGCGTCGTTCGGCGTATCCTGCGGGAATTTGGGGTTGTATTTGAAGGCAGTGCCCTGTTTCCGCTGGATATAGAGGCGGAGTTCGAAGATCCCGTAGAAGATGAGGACCGCGATGCAGTTGCGGGCAAAGATGCCGAGGGTCCAGCCCCATGACAGGGTTTTCAGGGTTTCGGGCCCGGGGGTGAAGACCACCCAGAAGAGGGTGGCGGTCGCCATGAAAAGGACGTTCCACGGTAGGAAATAACCGGGCAGCCATTTCAGGATCGCGCCGAAATCGGGCGGGAAGGACCAGATCGGCGCGGTTGTGAGCGGGTCCTTTGGAGTCCAGTTGCCGCGCTTGTCGCGCGTCCCATAGGCCTGATCGTCCATCTGCCCCCCCTCTGCTGTGTCCCACGCGCAGGATGGGCGAACCGGGGTGCGGGATGCAATGGTCTTGATGGGGGGCTCTGCCCCCCGGCTTCGCCTCCCCCCGGGATATTTGGGACCAGAAGAAGGGGGGACTCGGGGGATTCGGGGGGCGGGCGGCGCGTTTCATGTCGCCGGTAACATTGCGGGAGGCGGGGTCGGGGCGCGGGCAGGGATGGGTCAGATGATTGAAATGGTTTGCATTTCTGGTACGGCCGCGGGTTGGAGAGGGGTGACTGCCGGGCGCGGAATGTCATCAAACTTTTACAATTCTTTTACATAGGCTTTGCGCAAGGCCTTTAGCCGGACCGCAGTGGGTGCCGTCCCCGGACGCCGCCCCGATCAGGAAACATCAGGAGCTTTCCATGTCCTTCGTCAAACTGTCCGCTTCGGCGCTGGCCATTGCCGCGATGGCAACCGGCGCGTCGGCCCAGACCCGCGATCAGGTTCAGATCACCGGGTCTTCGACCGTGCTGCCCTATGCCACCATCGTGGCCGAACTCTTTGCCGAGAACTTTGACTTTCCGGCGCCGGTCGTGGAAGGCGGCGGTTCGGGTGCGGGCCGCGCCAAGATGTGTGAAGGCGTGGGCGAGAATACCGTTGATATCGCCAACTCGTCTTCGCGCATCCGCCAGTCGGACATCGACACCTGTGCCTCCAATGGTGTCACCGAGATCATGGAAGTCCGCTTTGGGTATGACGGGATCGTCTTTGCGTCGGACGTGAACGGCCCGGCCTTTGCCTTTACCCCCGCCGATATCTACAACGCGCTGGCCGCGCAGGTTGTCGTGGACGGCGCACTTGTTGCCAACCCGAACACCTCGTGGGCAACCGTCAATGCGGCATTGCCCGACCAGAAGATCCTGGCCTTCATCCCCGGCACCCGTCACGGCACGCGTGAAGTGTTCGACACCCGCGTCATCGAAGCGGGTTGTGAAGAGTCGGGCGCTCTTGAAGCCTTCCTGGCGAGCGGGATGGACGAGGACGCCGCGGGCGATGCCTGCATGACGCTGCGCACCGATGGCGTGTCCGTGGACATCGACGGCGACTATACCGAGACGCTGGCCCGTCTGGATGCGGACAAGACCGCTGTCGGCGTGTTCGGCCTGTCGTTTTATGAGAACAACACCAACAAGCTGCAGGTCGCGACGATGAACGGCGTGGTGCCGACGACCGAGTCGATTGCGGCGGGTGATTATCCGGTGTCGCGTCCGCTCTACTTCTACGTCAAGATGGCGCATATCGGCGTGATCCCGGGCCTGGAAGAATACATCAACTTCTTCGTCTCGGATGACATTGCGGGCCCCGACGGACCGCTGGCGGAATACGGCCTTGTGTCGGACCCCGAACTGGCCGCGACGCAGGAGATGGTCGCCAACAAGGTGGCGATGGGGCCGCTGGAATAAGCTGACTGACTTTCGGGGCGGCGCGGGATCGCGCCGCCCCTTTGCCTTGACTTTCGTCCGATACCGTAGGGAACGCTCATGTCCATGTCGTTGGTTTACCTTGTGATTGCGGGTCTTGCGGTGTTGGGTTTCATTCTGTGCCGTGCGCGCGCGCTGGCTTCGGCCGGGGGTGAGGCGCGGCAGTTGCATTCGCGGCCGAACTATTACGGTTGGCATGCGGTCGTGATGACGGTGTTGCCGTCGCTTCTGGTGCTGGCGGTCTGGCTGATTGCGCAGCCGCTTTACATCGAGGGGCAACTGCAAAGCTATTTCCCGCCCGGGGCGCTGGAGGATGATGCGCAGCGGACGCTGATCATGGACGATGTCCGGCGCGTGGCAGCGGGGATCGAGACCGCCGTGGCGCG
>JBGSWJ010000448.1:0-4278 GCA_041752495.1 Rhodobacterales bacterium | reverse complement strand
CGCAATGCGCGGACGGCGCTGGGATTCATGGTGCCTGCGCTGGCGATGGTGGTGGGTTTTCTGCTGATGCCCGTCGTGATGAACGTCTGGTTTTCGTTCACCAAATGGAAGCGGTTTCAGGGGTTCAACGAATGGGCGGGTGTGGACAATTACGAAAAGCTGGTCGGGTCGGTGAACTTTGCCGCCGCGTTCCAGAATACCGTGATCTGGGTGATCGCTTCGCTGATTTTGCCTGTTGTTCTGGGGCTTTCGCTGGCGCTTCTCTTGCGGAACATGAGGTTTGAGGAAACGGCCAAGACGATCTTTTTCCTGCCGCGTATCCTTGCGCCCACGGCGGTCGGGGTGATCTGGTATTATGTCTATGCGCCCGATGGCATTCTGAACAATACGCTGGGGTTGATGGGACTGCCGGATGATGTGGGCTGGCTGTATCAGGACAACACGATCACCTATGCGATCATCGTGACCTTTGTCTGGCAAGTGGTCGGGCTGCCGATGGTTTTGCTGCTGCTGGGGTTGGCGGCGCTGCCGAAAGACCCGATCGAGGCGGCCAGGATGGATGGGGCGACGCCGTTTCAGGTGTTCACCAATATCACCCTGCCGCTGTTGTCACCGACGATCCTGATTGTGGTGATCCTGTCGGTTCTGGCCGGGTTCACGGCGTTTGACCATATCTGGGTGATGGGGACGAGCTTTCCGGGCAAGAAGGGCCTGAGCCTGACGGTTTACATGTATTACGAAGGGTTTTCGAACAACGCCTGGGGCTTTGCATCGGCGATTGCGGTGGTGCTGGGGCTGATCGTGCTGGGGATCACGTGGATTCAGGCGATTGTGCAGGATCGGGTGGACAGGATGCTGAAATGACCATTCAAGCACCATTCGACCTGTCGCAACTGGATTTCGCCGAGATTGCGCGCAAGGAAAGGGCGCGCAACCGGACAAGCCCGTGGATCGTGGTGCTGTCGGTCGTGCTGGCCCTGCTGTGGGTCGCGCCGTTCTATTACCTGATGGTGTCGATCTTCAAATCGCCCGAGGAATACGCGGGCAGTTCGCCCTTTGCGCTGCCCGAAGGGATCACGCCTGTCTGGGCCAACATCGTGGATGCGTGGACAACGGCCAATATGGCGCAGGGGTTTGCCAATTCGGCGCTGTATGGAACAGTCGGCGCATCGGTGGCGGTGTTTATCGCGGCGCTGGCGGCACATGGGCTGGCGCGGTTTCAGTTCAACGGCAAGACATTCTGGTTCATGCTGATTTTTGCGGGCACCGTGTTTCCGTTCCAGATGTATCTGATCCCGCTGTTCTTTACCTATAACCAGATGGGGATTATCAACACGCGGCTGGGGATGATCCTGTTTTACACGGCGATCTGTATTCCGTTCCCGGTGCTGGTTCTGCGCAATTACATGAGCCAGATTTCCATGGAAATGGACGAGGCGGCGCGGATGGACGGGTGCAGCGAGTTCCGGCTTTTCCTGAGCATCGTGCTGCCCAATTGCTGGAGCCCGATGGCGGCGCTGTTTTTGTTGCAGTTCACGTGGATCTGGAATGACCTGCTGTTTTCGACGGTGTTAAGCCAGAGCACGGATGTGCGGTCGATCATGTCGGCGTTGCAGGTGTTTCAGGGGGGGTATGCCTCAACCTCGCCTGTGGTGGTTTTGACGGCGTCGCTGATTGCGTCGCTGCCGACGGTTGTGCTTTTCCTCGCGCTCAGGAAAACATTTCTGCGTGGCATCTCGATTTCCTCGGGCTAGCCATGGCAGAGGGGATGGCCACGATGGAAATGCTCAAGATCGAGAGTGGTAAGACGATCTCGAGTCAGGTCTATGACCATCTGCGGCGCGAGATTGTGCAGAACCATCTGCTGCCGCAGACGCGGCTGTCGGAAGGGTCTTTGTGCGAGACGTTCGGGGTGAGCCGTCAGCCGATCCGCGAGGTGCTGTTGCGCCTGTCGGGTGACAAGCTGGTGACGATCCATCCGCAAAGGGGGACGTTCATTTCGCCCATGTCGCTGAGCCTGTTTTATGCGGCCCAGTTCATCCGCGAGGCGGTTGAGGTCGAGGTGATTGCGCGGATCACGGCGACGTCGGATGCGGCGCTGCTGGATGCGCTGGATCAGGAATTGTCGTTGCAGGATACGTTCGCCGCCCATGGGGATTCGATCCGGTTTTTCCAGTCGGACGAGACGTTTCACCGGATCATTTCGGAACGCTGCGGGATGCCGATGCTGTGGCCCGAGTTGCGGAACCACAAGCTGCATCTGGACCGGGTCAGGCATCTGACGATCGTGACGCCCGAGATGATGGCGGGGCTGATTGCCGAGCACCGGGAGATCTGGGGCGCGATCCGGTCGCGCGATCCGGGCGTGGCGCAGGATGCGATGCGGCGGCATCTGCGGGCGGCGCTGCGCAAGGTCGAGGTGCTGCGGGCGGCCAATCCGGCGTGGTTCATGGAGTGACGGGCCAGCCGGGGCGGAGCCGGCCGGCCCGTGGCGTTGTCTAGTCGAAGAAGCCGGAATCGCCTTCGGTCAGGTATTTCCGGGCGGCCTTGGCGTTCATGGAAACGCCCATCCCGGGACGGTCGGGCACGTCGATCTGGCCGTCCTTGACGGGGAAGCCGTCAAAGCCTTCGGTAATGTCATACCAGAAGGGTTCGAACCGGGCCGGGTATTCGAAGGCGATGAAGTTGTCGGGCAGGGTGGCCGAAACCTGGATCAGCGCCGCGAGGCCCAGGATGCCGTTGGCCGTGCCGTGGGGGGCGATGGCGATGCCGTGCAGGTCGGCATGTTCGGCGATCCATTTCATTTCGGCGATGCCGCCCACGTCGCAGGGATCGGGGCCGATGACGTTGACGGCATGGCTTTCGATCAGGTGCTTGTAGTTCTGGCGGAGGTAGATCTGTTCGCCGGTATGGATGGGCGTCGTCGTGTTGAAGGTGATGTCCTTGTAGAGATCGTGGTTCACGTATGGGGAATAATCCCCGGTCACGGTGTCTTCGATCCAGAGAAGGTGGAGGTGTTCGACGGCCTTGGCCAGACGCAGCACATCGAGCGGCATGAAGCCCGGGCCGGCATCGACGGCGGTGTTGTAGCCGGGGCCAAGCGTTTCGCGGGCGGCGGTGATGCAGGCGACGAGGTGATCCATGCCCTCCTTGGTCAGCACCCCCTTGTGAGGATAGGGATAGGGCGCGTTGCGCTGGACATCGCCGTAGAAGAAATCGGGGAAGTCCTGCACCATCGAGGAATGGTAGGCCGTGGGAAGCTTGAACATGCGGAAGCCGCCGTCGAGCGATTTGCCGTATTCGGCCCAGCGGCGGTAGCCTTCGGGCGTATGGGTGGCGCCGCCCGGAACTTCGCCCTGATAGAGCGTGCGGTAGGTGCGGACCTGATCGCGGACCTTGCCGCCCAGAAGGCGGTAAACGGGGACGCCCGCCGCCTTGCCGGCGATATCCCAGAGCGCGTGTTCGATGGCGCTGACGGCCGAGCCGAAGGGTTTGAAGCCGCCGCGCACGCGGATACGGCGCATGACGCGTTCCACGTCGCGGGGGTCCTGGCCCACGATCCAGTCGCGCAGGTCGAGGACCTGCGGCTTGACATAGGGCTTGGGCGTTTCGATCTGGCTCCAGCCGGTGATGCCTTCATCGGTGGTGATCCGGATGACGGGGCTGTTGGCGATGATGGCGCATTTCAGGTCAGTAATCTTCACCCGGGGCTCCTCCTCAAGATCCGGCAGGGGATTGACGATGCGCTACTTTAGTCACCGCATCCGGGGGAATGAAAGCGGGGATCGGCGGAAAAGGGCGGGCTTTTTCAGCGCCGGTCAGGGCGCGGTGGCGCCGGCGGCGCGGGGCACCGCATCGGCGGGGCGGCTGCGGAGGAGGATCATGAGGACGATCCCGATGTTGAGCGCGTTCCAGGCGATGCCGTTGACGAAGGCCAGGGTGTAGGACTGGCTTTGGTCATAGATCCAGCCGGTCATCCAGCCGCCAAGGGCCATGCCGAGGATCGTGGACATCATGACAAAGCCGACGCTGGCGCCCGCCTTTGCCGGGGGCAGGTATTCGCGGATGATGAGGGCATAGGTGGGCACGATGCCGCCCTGGGCCAGACCGAAGACGAGGCTGACGATGTAGAGGGAGGTCAGGCCATCGGCCAGCAGGTAGAGGCAGAGGGCCAGCATCTGAAGCACGGTGCCGATGAGGAGCGTGACGACCCCGCCAAGGCGGTCGGCCACGAGGCCGGAGATCAGCCGCGAGCCGACCCCGCCCAGCAGCATGAGC
>JBGSWJ010000447.1:0-4813 GCA_041752495.1 Rhodobacterales bacterium | reverse complement strand
CAAATCCGCCGTGGCCCTGGTGCTGCAAAGCCTCGACCTCGAACTGGCAGGGCAGGGGGCGTGATGACCACCCGCGCTCTCTCCGGCCGCAGAACGCCCCGCGCGTTCACGCGTGGAACAGCGCACCTGCACCATGTTGCAGCTGCCAAAGACCCGCTTGCGCCGCGCCCCGGCCCCAACCCCGGCCAACGGGTCCCGCCCCGTTCTCCCGACAGTCCCTGACCCTGACTACTTTGTTCTTCAAATACTCATCTTCCTTGCGCCCTTCCCCCCAACGCTGCCCGCTCCAGACCTGAAAGCCACCGCCATGCCCCATCCGACACAGCCCACCGCCTCCCACTACATCGACGGCGCTTATGTCGAGGATACGGCCGGTGATCCCATCCCCGTCGTCTATCCTGCCACCGGACAGGTCATCGCCACCCTCCACGCGGCTACGCCCGCCATCATCGAACAGGCCCTGACCGCCGCCACCCGCGCGCAAAAGGAATGGGCCGCGCTCAAGGGCGTTGAACGTGGTCGCGTGCTCCGCCGCGCCGCCGACCTCATCCGCGCCCGCAACCACGACTTGTCCGTGCTGGAAACCATGGACACCGGCAAACCCCTCTCCGAAACCCTCGTGGCCGATGCCACCTCCGCCGCCGACGCGCTCGAATATTTCGGCGGCCTCGCAGGCGCGCTCACCGGCGAACACATCCAGGTCGGCAATGACTGGGTCTATACCCGCCGCGAACCCTTGGGTGTCTGCGTCGGCATCGGCGCCTGGAACTACCCCACCCAGATCGCGGCCTGGAAAGGCGCGCCCGCGCTCGCCTGTGGCAACGCCATGATCTTCAAACCGTCCGAGACAACCCCCCTCTGCGCCCTCAAGGTGGCCGAAATCCTGACCGAGGCCGGCGCCCCCCCGGGCCTTTACAACGTGGTCCAGGGCTTGGGCGCCGTCGGCGCCGCGCTGATCACAGATCCCCGCGTGGCCAAGGTCTCGCTCACCGGCTCCGTCCCCACCGGCCGCCGGGTCTATGCCGCCGCCGCAGCAGGCATGAAACACGTCACGATGGAACTCGGCGGCAAATCCCCGCTCGTCATCTTCGACGACGCCGATCTTGATAGCGCCGTCTCCGGCGCGATCCTCGGCAACTTCTACTCCACCGGCCAGGTCTGTTCCAACGGCACCCGCGTGTTTGTCCAGAAGGGGATCAAGCCCGCCTTCCTCAAACGCCTGACCGAACGCCTCTCCGGCGTGGTCATGGGCGACCCGCTCGACCCCGCCACCAACTTCGGCCCCATGGTCAGCGCCCGCCAGCGTGACATCGTCGAAGGCTACATCGCCAAGGGCATCGCGGAAGGTGCGACCCTCGTTGCAGGCGGCACAAGGCCCGCCCGCGACGGCTTCTTCATCAACCCCACAATCTTTGCCGACGTGACCGATGACATGACCATCGCGCGCGAGGAAATCTTCGGCCCCGTCCTCTCCGTCCTCGATTTCGAAACCGAGGACGAAGTGCTCACCCGCGCCAATGCCACCGAATACGGCCTTGCCGCCGGGGTCTTTACCGCCGACATAACCCGCGCCCACCGCATGGCCGCCGGCTTTCAGGCCGGAACCTGCTTCATCAACGCCTTCAACCTCACCCCGGTCGAAGCCCCCTTCGGCGGCATGAAACAATCCGGCGTGGGCCGCGAAAACTCCCGGGCCGCCATCAACCACTACAGCCAGCTCAAGTCCGTCTACGTCGGCATGGGCCCCTTCGCCGCCCCATTCTGAACGCAGGCCTAAGGCGGGGTTAACCCCGCCCCCTCAAATTGCCCGGCAAAGCGCCAATCCTTAACGAAACGCGACAGCGCCGCCCGAAAAATACCGACGTAATACCGACGTGATACCGACGTAAAACCGACGCCGCACAGATAAGAAAAATGCTTGAATATCAACGCTCTGAATACATTTCCAAAGGACACCCCCGATGATGCAGGCCGACTATGTCATCATCGGCGCAGGCTCCGCCGGCTGCGCGATCGCCTACCGCCTGTCCGAAGCGGGCCGCTCCGTCATCGTCATCGAATATGGCGGCACCGATGCCGGCCCCTTCATCCAGATGCCGGGCGCGCTGTCCTATCCCATGAACATGTCCCGCTATGACTGGGGCTTTCACACCGAACCCGAACCTCATCTCGGCAACCGCATCCTCGCCACGCCGCGCGGCAAGGTGATCGGCGGCTCCTCCTCGATCAACGGCATGGTCTATGTCCGCGGCCATGCCCGCGACTTTGACCACTGGTCCGAACAGGGCGCCACTGGCTGGGCCTATGCCGATGTCCTCCCCTATTTCAAACGGATGGAGGATTGGCACGCCTCCGGCCACGGCGGCGATCCCGCATGGCGCGGCAAGGGTGGCCCCCTCCACGTCACGCGCGGCCCCCGCGACAACCCCCTGACCCGCGCTCTCGTCGAAGCCGGGCAGCAAGCGGGTTATCCCGTCACCCACGACTACAATGGCGAACAGCAGGAAGGCTTCGGCCCGATGGAGGCCACCATCTGGAAGGGCCGCCGCTGGTCCGCCGCCAATGCCTATCTGAAATCCGCGCTGAAACGCGTGAACTGCGACCTCGTGAACGCCCTCGCCCTCCGCGTCGTCATCGAAAACGGCCGCGCCAAAGGTGTCGAGATCGACCGGGGCAACGGCCGCGAAATCGTCCACGCCAATGCCGAAGTCATCGTCGCCGCCTCCTCGATCAACTCGCCCAAACTCCTCATGCTCTCAGGGATCGGCCCTGCGCAGCACCTCCGCGACAACGGCATTGATGTGGTGGCCGACCGCCCCGGCGTGGGCCAGAACCTGCAAGATCATCTGGAAATGTATATCCAGATGGCGTCAACCAAACCCATCACCCTCTACAAATACTGGAATCTTCTGGGCAAAGCGCAGGTCGGCCTGCAATGGCTCCTGACCGGCACCGGCCTCGGTGCCTCCAACCAGTTTGAAAGTGCCGCCTTCATCCGTTCCCGCGCCGGGGTCGACTATCCCGACATCCAGTATCACTTCATCCCCATCGCCGTCCGCTACGACGGCAAGGCCGCCGCCGATGGCCACGGCTTCCAGGCCCATACCGGCCCCATGCGCTCCGCCTCGCGCGGATCGGTCACCCTCCGCTCACCCGATCCCGCTGCACCGCCAAAAATCTTCTTCAACTACATGTCCGATCCCCAGGATTGGGAGGACTTCCGCACCTGCATCCGCCTGACCCGCGAAATCTTCGCGCAAGAGGCGTTCAAACCCTATGCAGGCCACGAAATCCAGCCGGGCAGCCGCCTGCAAACGGATGCCGAGCTGGACGAGGCGATACGCGAACATACCGAAAGCGCCTACCACCCCTGCGGCACCTGCCGCATGGGCCGCCGCGATGATCCCATGGCCGTCGTAGACCCCGCCACCCGTGTCATCGGCGTCGATGGCCTCCGCGTCGCCGACAGCTCCATCTTCCCCCGCATCACCAACGGCAACCTCAACGCGCCCTCCATCATGACCGGAGAGAAAGCCTCCGACCACATTCTCGGCCGCGCGCCACTGGCGGCCGCAAATGTCGAACCATGGATCAACCCGAACTGGAACGTAGCGCAGCGATGAGACGCCCCACCGGCGCCGCTCAGCCGATGCACCGGGGCTGCGGCCCCGGACGATCATTGCCTTTCATATGCCGCACCATTAGCGTCGTCAGGCGATGGAAATCAGATCAGCTAGGAGTAACAAGATGACCGAGGTTCAAACGCTCGAAAAGCTGTTCGAATTGGATCCCATCCTCGCCGAGGTGGACAAGAATCTGCGCGCCGACGACCGCCGCAAAGAAGTGCTCAAGGTCGCACCCCGGAACGGTGTCGGCGTCGAAATCGGCGTCTTCACGGGCCGTTTCTCGGAAATCCTTTACGAAGTCACGAAGCCGTCCAAGTTCTACCTCGTCGACGTCTGGCACAAACTCTACCGCGAAACCTATCCCGATTGGGGCAAATACACTGCCGGCGGAACGCTCACGACGGCAAGCGCCCTTGATGCGGTCCGGGCACGTGCGGAAAAGATGAACGGCGCGGCTGAAATCGTTATCGAAAACTCGGTCACCTGGCTCACCAGCATGCCGCCACATTCGCTCGATTGGGCCTATATCGACTCCTCCCACAGCTACGCCGGGACCTATGCCGAAATCGAGGCGCTGCTGCGTGTGCTGAAACCAGCGGGCGTCATCATGGGCGACGATTGCTTCACCGATCCATTGCACAAACATCACGGTGTCTTCCGCGCGGTCAGGGACCACGCCGCCCGCGGTGCGCTCGAAGTCATCTGGCTGGACGGCGCCAATCAATGGGCCATGCGCCGCCGCAGTTCCTGAACGCGCCAGGGAACCTCTGGTCGCAGCGCCTTGCGCCGCTCGCCCAGAGGGCCCTGCCGATCGTGTTGCCACCGCCCAACCCCCGACCCTGACCGCGTGGGTCATGCCATCCCGACCAAAGCCACGCGGCGGCCCTATCTGGTCGGCCTTGGCCGTCACGGATAAAAGCGACCAGAGCCAACGCCTGCCTTAACCTACCCTGAACTTCCGCTACGTCTGCTCTTGCACAGCCGCGAACGCTCCCTGACATTAACACAATGTTCAGGGTCTGTTCACTCCTCGCCGCACTCCACTTTGCCACGCCCGCCCTCGCCGACAGCGCAGGCCGCCTCACCGTGATAGACGGCGACACCTTCGACGTCGGCGGCACCCGCGTTCGCCTCTTCGGCGTTGACGCCCCCGAGCAGGACCAGACCTGCACCCGGGGCGGCACGAT
>JBGSWJ010000446.1:0-1505 GCA_041752495.1 Rhodobacterales bacterium | reverse complement strand
TCTGCGGAGCGGGTGCGCGCGCCCGGTGCGGCGACAGGTTCGCACACAGGATGACCGGTTGTCTGGCGGGGATGATGGGCGGTCGTGTCGGGCGGGCGATCGTGGGGGGCGGGTTATTCGGCCGCGGGGTGGCGGGTGGGTTGGGGCATGGATTTGGGGACGGTCAGGGGGACGACATTGTCGGTGAGGGGGTCGTCTTCGACGTTCTCGAACCCGTAGCCGAGGAGCGGCAGGGCGCCCTGCAACTGTTCGTCGAGTTGCTGGAGCTGGCTTGCGACGATGGACTCTTCCAGTTCGACCTGATCGGCCCAGCGTTTGATCTGGCGGCAGATGTGGAGGGCTTCGACGATGCGGGCCTGCTGGTCTTCGGCCTCTTTCTGGCGCTGGGCGAGGAAATCCTTGGCGCGGGCGACCTTGTCGTCGGAATAGACCTCGGCCAGGTGGCGGGACTGCTGGCTCATCTGGGCGGCGAGGGTGAGGACGCCTGCCTCGAGCTGGCCCAGGTCGGGGTGGTCGCGGAGGTAGGCCAGGCGTTCGCGGATCGCGTCGAATTCGGATGACATGGTGAAGACGCCGCGCCGGTCGGCGGTGTGGCAGATGTGATAGGCCTTTGCCACATCCTCCATCGAGACCTGGAAGTTGCGGTGGCTGTTTTCGAGGGCGAGGATGCGGGCATTCGTCGGGATGAAGAACATCAGCAGACAAAGAAGCGTGGTGACGCCGACCTGCATCCAGATGCCCGCCTGCGGCAGGATTGTCGTGCCGTATTGGCCCATGAGGGTGAGCCAGGGCAGGACGCCTGCGGCGGCAAGGAGCGTGGCCATAAGGGCCGCGATGGCCGCGAGGCCGAGAATGTAAAGCGAGGCCGCGTGCAGGAAACGCGAAAAAGACAAGATCATCGAGCCAAAAGACAAAGCCTGCGCCCCCCGACGCAAAATCGTTAACGGGATGAGGTTAGGCGGATAACGTTCTGCCGTGAAAGGAAAAATGGCAGCACTTGGGCAAGTGTTGCACAGAAATGGCTATATTTGGCGGATCAGCCGGGGATTGTTGACGCAGAGGAAACGGTCCGCAACAGTTGCGGCAGTCAGCGGAGCGTGGCGATCGGTCCGGTGGCGCGGCCGTGGATGAACTGGTCGACATGGGCGTCGCCGCTCGAATCAAGGTTGGCGATGGGGCCTTCCCAGCGGATGATGCCGCCGTGCAGCATGGCGACCCTGTCGGCGATGGCACGGACCGAGGTCATGTCATGGGTGATGGTGACGGCGGTGGCGCCCATCTCGGTCACGATTTCGCGGATGAGGTCGTTGATGACGCCGGCCATGATCGGGTCAAGACCGGTGGTGGGTTCGTCAAAGAAGATGATTTCAGGTTCGGCACAGATGGCGCGGGCGAGGCCCACGCGTTTCTGCATCCCGCCAGAGAGTTCGGCGGGGAGGCGGTCGGCCACGTCGGGCGACAAGCCCACGCGGCGGAGTTTGGCGATCGCGATGTCGCGCGCCTCG
>JBGSWJ010000445.1:0-4294 GCA_041752495.1 Rhodobacterales bacterium | reverse complement strand
GATGCGCTGCAGTATGTGGCATCCACCCCGGCGGCGGCACCCAAGGGCCGCCCGGAAGCGGAAGCCCGCGCGCCGCGTGAACTCGGACCACGCGAAGAACGCGTGAAGATGACCCGCCTGCGCCAGACCATCGCCCGCCGCCTGAAAGAGGCGCAGAACACCGCCGCGATGCTGACCACCTATAACGAGGTGGACATGTCCGCGATCATGGAACTCCGCAACCAGTACAAGGACGAGTTCGAAAAGAAGCACAAGGTCAAGCTCGGCTTCATGTCCTTCTTCACCAAGGCCTGCGTCCATGCCCTGCAGGAAGTGCCCGATGTGAACGCCGAAATCGACGGCGACGAGGTTGTCTATAAACACTACGTCCATATGGGCGTGGCCGTCGGCACACCCACGGGCCTTGTCGTCCCGGTCCTGCGCAATGCCGACGAACTCAGCTTTGCCCAGATCGAAAAGGGCATTGCCGAACTGGGGATCAAAGCCCGCGACGGCAAGCTGTCGATGGCCGACATGCAGGGCGGCTCCTTCACCATCTCGAACGGCGGCGTCTATGGCTCGCTCATGTCCTCGCCCATCCTGAACCCGCCGCAGTCGGGCATCCTTGGCATGCACAAGATTCAGGACCGCCCGGTTGTGGTGGGCGGCCAGATCGTGATCCGCCCGATGATGTATCTGGCGCTGTCCTATGACCACCGCATCGTCGACGGCAAGGGTGCCGTGACCTTCCTCGTCCGCGTCAAAGAAGCGCTCGAGGATCCGCGCAGGCTCTTGATGGACCTCTGATACCGCGTGGGTTTCACGCACCCTACACACGAGAGGCGTAGGGTGGGTGAAACCCACCATCCCCAATCCGGTAACCTGATGACCCCTTCCAACTCTGTCCTCGCCCGCCTTCAGACCAACTGGGTCTATGGCGGTGCGCTGGCCGGTCTTCTCCTGTTCGCCCTGACCCCGCTTTTCGCGGCAAACCGGACGCAGGCCGAGCTTCTCGTCTTCCTCACCCTGCCCGCCTACATGCTCCATCAGTTCGAAGAACATGATGCCGACCGCTTCCGCCTCTTCGTAAACAATGTCCTGTTCAAGGACCGCGAGGCGCTAAGCGTGGCTGACGTCTTCCTCATCAACATCCCGGGCGTCTGGGGGGTTCTGGCGATTGTCATCTGGCTCAACGAGACGGTTTCGCCCGGCTGGGGCCTGATCGGGGTCTGGGTCATCATCGTGAACGCGGTCGCCCATATCCTGCAGGCCATCGCGCTCCGACGTTCCAATCCGGGCCTCTGGACGTCTGTCCTGTTCTTTCTGCCGCTTGGTTCAGCCGGCTTGATGGCGCTCTGGCCGCTGGCGACATCGCTTGAAAACGGGGCTTCATTGACGATTGCCATTTTCATCCATGCCATGATCATAGTCCGCGTACGCAGCAATCTGGCAAGGCAGGGAACATGACAACCGAACTCAAGGTCCTCGCCCTCGCGGCCCTGCTCCAATGCGGTCAATACCTGATCTATGTGGTGGTCGCCAACCGTCAGGTGGGCCTGCGCTATTCTCTCAGCGCGCGCGACACGCCCGTGCAACTGACCGCCATGGCCGGGCGGTCGCAGCGGGCGCTCAACAACCATTTCGAAGGGTTGATCCTGTTCACCATCGCGGTCCTGACGGTCTATCTGTCTGACAAGACCTCGGGCCTGACCGGCAACCTCGCCTGGACCTATCTCTTCGCCCGCATCCTCTATATCCCGGCCTATCTCTTCGGCCTCAACCCGTGGCGCACGATCATCTGGACGGTGGGCTGGTGTGCCACTGCATTGATGCTTGTTGTTGCCGTATTGTGATGGAAAGCGGTTTATCCGCTGGTGCGTGGCTGGCACAGTCCCACCGCCCCCAGATCGACCAAAGGAGTGTTCATGTCCACCTATGACGTCATCTTCATCGGGGCCGGCCCCGGCGGCTATGTCGGCGCGATCCGGGCGGCGCAGCTTGGCCTGAAAACCGCCGTTGTCGAAGGCCGGGCCACGCTCGGCGGCACCTGCCTGAACGTGGGCTGCATCCCCTCCAAGGCGCTCCTGCACGCCAGCCATATGCTGCATGAAACGCAGCACAATTTCGCCAAGATGGGCCTGACCGCCACCACCGCCGTCGACTGGCCCAAGATGCTCTCCTACAAGGACGAGGTCATTGGCCAGAACACCGGCGGCATCGAATTCCTGTTCAAAAAGAACAAGATCGACTGGATCAAGGGCTGGGCCACCATCCCCGCCCCAGGTCAGGTCAAGGTCGGCGATACCGTGCACGAGGCGAAAAACATCGTCATAGCCTCGGGCTCCGAAGCCTCCTCCCTGCCGGGCGTGACCGTAGATGAAAAGACCGTCGTCACCTCGACCGGCGCCCTCACGCTTGACCGCATCCCCGAACGTCTGGCCGTCATCGGCGCGGGCGTGATCGGGCTCGAACTCGGCTCCGTCTATACCCGCCTCGGCTCCAAGGTGACGGTGATCGAATACCTCGACGCCATCACCCCCGGCATGGACGCCGAAGTCGCCCGCACCTTCCAGCGTATGCTGGGCAAACAGGGCCTGACCTTTGTCCTCGGTGCCGCCGTGCAGGGCGTGGCGGTCAAGGACGGCACCGCCACCGTCACCTACAAACTCCGCAAGACCGAGACCGAGGCGACGCTCGACGCCGACATCGTTCTCGTGGCCACCGGCCGCAAACCCTTCACCACGGGCCTCGGCCTCGATGCCCTTGGCGTCGCCCTGTCCCCGCGCGGCCAGATCGTCACCGACGCGCATTATGCGACCAACGTCATAGGCATCTATGCCATCGGCGACGCCATCGCCGGCCCCATGCTCGCCCACAAGGCCGAGGACGAGGGCATGGCTGTGGCCGAAATCCTTGCCGGGCAGCAGGGGCATGTGAACTATGACGTGATCCCTGGCGTGATCTACACCCACCCCGAGGTCGCCAATGTCGGCAAGACCGAGGAGCAACTCAAGGCCGAAGGCCGCGCCTACAAGGTTGGCAAGTTCAGCTTCATGGGCAATGCGCGGGCCAAGGCAATGTTCGCGGGCGACGGCTTCGTCAAGATCCTCGCCGACAAGTCCACCGACCGCATCCTTGGCGCCCATATCATCGGCCCCGGCGCTGGCGACCTGATCCACGAGATTTGCGTCGCGATGGAATTCGGTGCCGCCGCCGAAGACCTCGCCCGCACCACCCATGCCCATCCCACCTGTTCCGAAGCCGTCCGCGAAGCAGCACTCGCCTGCGGTGACGGGCCGATCCATGCCTGATCTGCCTCTTCCCTTCTTCTTCTGGTCCCAAATATCCCACGGGGGTGCGGGGGTGTGAAACCCCCGCTCAGGCCTGTCCACACGAACCCACAGCAAAGGACAAACACCATGGAACACCGCCGCCTCGGAAACTCGGGCTTCATGGTCCCCGTCCTCACCCTAGGAACAGCCACGTTCGGCGGCTCGACCGAATTCTTCAAAGCCTGGGGCACCACCGACGTGGCCGAGGCGCGGGCGCTGGTTGATATCTGCCTTGATGCGGGGCTGACGATGTTCGACAGCGCCGATGTCTATTCGGCAGGCCACGCCGAGGAGATATTGGGCGAGGCGATCAAGGGCCGCCGCGACCGTGTCCTGATCTCGACCAAGGCGACATTCGCCATGTCGGGCGATCCCAACCAAGTCGGCTCTTCGCGCCATTGGCTGACCCGGGCCGTGGATGCCGCGCTGAAGCGCCTCCAGACCGACTATATCGACCTGTTCCAGCTGCACGGCTTTGACGCCCTCACCCCGCAGGAAGAGGTGATGGGCACGCTCGATACGCTCGTGAGGGCGGGCAAGCTGCGGTATGTCGGCTGCTCCAACTTCTCGGGCTGGCACCTGATGAAATCGCTCGCCGTCTCTGACCGCCACGGTTACGTCCGCCATGTTGCCCATCAGGCCTATTATTCGCTGATCGGGCGCGATTACGAATGGGATCTCATGCCGCTCGCCCTCGATCAGGGTGTCGGTGCCGTGGTGTGGAGCCCGCTGGGCTGGGGCCGCCTTTCGGGCAAATACCGCCGCAGCAACCCGATCGATGCCAAGGCCCGCGCCACGCAGACGGGCAACGCCGCACCGCCCGTGGCCGATGAACGGCTCTATGCTGTCATGGATGTGCTCGATGCCATCGCGGCCGAAACCGACCGCACCGTGCCCCAGATCGCGCTGAACTGGGTCCTGTCGCGGCCAAGTGTCTCGACCGTCATCATCGGGGCCCGCAACGCGGACCAGCTGCGCGAAAA
>JBGSWJ010000444.1:0-1693 GCA_041752495.1 Rhodobacterales bacterium | reverse complement strand
CGGCCATCTTCCAATACATCAACGGCTTCTATAACCCGCGCCGTCGGCACTCAGCATTGGGAGGCAAAAGCCCCTTGGCCTTCGAACGCCAAGTGGCATAAACGAGCAGTCGGAGCGGCACAAATACGTGACAGGTCCAATATGCACCATGCCCGCAAAGGAACCGCACGCGAACACACCTCTGGCAGACTTCATCGAGAAGCGCGTTCTTGAGTTGAGACCAAAACATCAGAACGAGATCGCAGAGGAGGCCGGCTTCAAGAACGTGAACATGCTGTCGATGATCAAGAGCGGCACCTCGAAGCTGCCGCTCGGTCGCGTCGTAGCTTTGGCGTTGGCGCTTGATTGTGATCCAAAGCTCTTCTTCCGGCCCGCGTTCGAATAACAGGGCCAGGAAACTACAGCCCTGACCATCGCCGAGTTCTTTGGTGCAATCGTAACCCGCAACGAGGCCATCTGGCTCCACGAGATCCGAGACGCCTCCGGTAACAGCGACCCCAGCATGACGACTCGTAGCCGAGCAGCGCTACGTGCGATCTTTGGGAAATGACGGTGGTCATCATCGTCGAGCGGTTCCGGCTACCGGCCGAGCATCCCCTGACCGAGCACGAGGCGGCATGGGCAACGTAATGCGCAGCATCATTGGCGACCAGGTGCCGTGGCCCTCCCTACGGTTGGTGCAGGACCTGTGCCGGCTCCTCGGTGACGCTGGAAGGCCATGATGCTCGCGCCAGCGTTGGTTACAAGGCGATATGGTCTTGCAGGCGCAAACATGGGCGCGGAGCGGCGTCTGTCGGACGAACATTCGCGTTGCTCACCTTAACATGGTCGGCGCAAACTGGTGCACAACTTAACAAGATTGCGCTACTGAGCGGTGTTTTGGGGGCGTTTGTGTTAAGGTCACTTCGCGCCTGTCCCACGAAGCTTCGACGAAGGGATCGTCAGAATCCGCCCCTCAGCTTTCGCTGGCAAAGCGATAGCCGACCCCCGGTTCGGTCAGAACCAGAACAGGATGCGCCGGATCGGCCTCGATCTTCTGGCGCAACTGACCGACAAAGACCCGCAGATAGGGCACGTCATCCACATGCGATGGCCCCCAGACCTGCTGCAACAATTGCCGGTGCGTCATCACTCGCCCCGGCGACCGGGCCAGCGCCACCAGCAGATCGAACTCCTTGGGCGTCAGGCCCACGGTGACCCCGGACAAAGTCACCACATGCCCTGCCAGGTCAATCACAAGATCGCCCCGCACGATCCGCTCCGTCTCGGCCCCTTTGCGCACAACGCGCAGGCTTGCCCGCAGCCGCGCCAGCAACTCGCCGATGCCGAACGGTTTGGCCACAAAGTCATTGGCCCCAAGGTCCAGCGCCATGATCTTTTCCATCTCCTGATCATGCGCCGACAGCACGATGATCGGCACCTCGGACACCGCCCGCAACCGTTCGATCACCACCTTGCCGTTCAGATCCGGCAGCCCAAGGTCAAGGATCACCGCCGCCGGATCATGGCTAGCTGCCATCTGCAACCCGTCGGCCCCGGTCGCGGCATGCACCGTCTCATAGCTCGACGCGGCCAGCGCATGGCCCAGAAACCGCTGGATCTGCAGCTCGTCATCCACGATCAGGATCAACGACTTGTCCGTCACGCCCCGCCCCCCGTGGCCAGGGGCAGACGCAGCCGCATCGCCGTCCCC
>JBGSWJ010000443.1:0-1907 GCA_041752495.1 Rhodobacterales bacterium | reverse complement strand
AGGATGGTCTCGGTCCCTTCGAGCAGGCCATCCGAAAAGTAGAGCGACTTGATCCCCTGCGCCCGGGTCGTCATCCCGCCCCGCGCAGCCCCGGCAAAGAGCATGTCGGACCCCGCCACATTGGCGATCCGGAGGCAGGTGGCCCCCTGCCCCGCCACGGCCTGTTCCATGGCCAGTTTGGATGCGCCATAGGGGGTGGCGGGGGCGCAATCCTCATCCTCGGCCTTGGGTGTGGGCGCACGGCCATAGACCCCGGCAGAGGAGCAAAGAAGGACGGGGCCAAGGTCAAATTCCCGCGCCAAATCAATGGCGCGGCGCGCGGCGGCGGTGTTTCCGGTCAGTTCAGCTTCTGTCCCGGCAGTCACTCCGGCCAGGACGATCACGCCTCGCGTAGCCCGCAGGCGCGGATCATCTGGCGGCGGGTCGGTCATGAAATCCCACAGGATCGCATTGCCGCCCAGACCGGGGCGGCGTTCCTGCCAAAGCGGCTCGACCGAACCGGGCCAGTGGCCATCGGCTGACAGACAGCGAAAGGCCCGGCCCAAGCGGCCCGTCGCGCCCAGAACCAAAGGTGCCTTTTCACGTCCTGCGGTCATGCGTTGCCCTGTCACCCCGTCCGGCGAAGGGGCTACAGGATCGGGCGCGGGATTTCCAGCGGGCAGGCGGGGTCAGTCGCGGAACAGGCCCTGCGCCGCCCGCAGGCGAAGTATGCCGGTCAGAAAGCACAGGGTCCCAAAGACCCAGGCCAGAGGCGGGAACCAGCCGGGAAAGAGGCAGAGGAGGACGAAGAAAAGGATGGTCTCGGTCCCTTCGAGCAGGCCATCCGAAAAGTAGAGCGACTTGATCCCCTGCGCCCGGGTCGTCATCCCGCGTTTGGCGGCCATGATCGCAAAGCCCAGAAAGCTGGTCCCGTTGAAATAGAACGAGGCAAGGAGAAACGCCCCGGCCACGCCATTGGCCGCAGGATCGGCCACGACAAAGGCCAATGGGATCAGCCCGTAGAACAGGAAATCCGCAGCGATATCGAGATAGCCGCCGAAATCGGTGCGCCGCGTGGCGCGCGCCACCGCCCCGTCCAACCCGTCGGCAAGCCGCGAGGCGAGCAGCGGGACAAGCGCCAGACCCGGAAAGCCAAGCGCAATCAGGAGTGCGGCCAGCATGCCCAGACCAAGGCCGATCAGCGTGACCAGATCCGCCGCGATACCGCGCGCGGCCAGCGACTGACCAAGGCGGTTCAGCGTCGGGTCGATCATCCGGCGGGCGGGGGCATCAAGCATGGGCACGGTCTTTCATGGCCGTTCAAGCATGTCGCAGATGATGCACCCCCGGCAACCCGCGCCAGCCTGCGTGACGCGATTGTGACCCCAGGTCAGTCGCCTTTCTTTCTGACCGGCTTCTTCTGGCTAAAAATATCCCGGGGTCCGGGGCAGAGCCCCGGGGGGGGGCCATGCAGAAGACCACTCAAAGATTACACCCCGTGCGCCGCCCGGATCATGTCAGCCGCCTTTTCCCCGATCATGATCGTCGCGGCATTGGTGTTGGACGACACGACTGTGGGCATGACCGAGGCGTCGGCCACGCGCAGCCCTTCCAGCCCGTGAAAGCGCAAGGCCGGGTCAACGACCGCGCCAGAATCAACTCCCATACGGCAGGTGCCGGCGGGGTGGTGGTCGGTCTTGGCGTTGCGGCAGGCATAGGCGACATAGTCGGCCTCGGTCCGCACCTCGGGCCCGGGCAGGCGTTCGGCCAGGACAAAGGGTTTCAGCGCGTCCTGCCGCATGATCTCTTGCGCCATTTTCAGCCCTTCGATGGACCGCTGGCGGTCGAGGGGATCGGCCCAGTAGTTGGGGTCGATCAGCGGATGCGACCGGGGGTCGGCCGAGGCGAGCTTGACCGTGCCGCGCGAG
>JBGSWJ010000442.1:0-10519 GCA_041752495.1 Rhodobacterales bacterium | reverse complement strand
GATCCGCGCCGGGAAAGATCGAGGCCGTGTGCATATCGGCCCCCATGCCCAGCAGCACAACACTCAACGGCAGCGTCGCTGCAACGGTCTGCGACAACCCGTCCAGCCGCTCCTCTGGCGTGTCGGCCGGCGCATAAAGCGGCACATAATTGGCCTTCGCCGCGTGGTTCACCAGCAGACGCTGCCGCAGCAGCCGCGTGTTCGAACGCTCCGATGTCTCGGGCACCCAGCGTTCGTCGGTCAGCATCACATCAACCCGATCCCAGTCCAGATCCACGGCACAAAGGGAATCGAAAACCGGCCCAGGCGTCGTCCCGCCCGGCACGGCAAGGCTCGCCCGGCCGCCGCCAGTCAACGCCTGCCGCAACTCTCCGGCCAGACGGTTGGCCAGATCCATCATCATCATCTCGGCATCGGCGTATTCGATGATGTCCATGGTCCGGTCCTTTCGTCGTTCGGGTCGCGATGGGTCTCACCCACCGTACACGTCTTTCGTAGGGTGGGTGAAACCCACCTTCGATGCAACTACCCCTTGATCTCGCGCCAGCGCCGCCCGTCGCGATGCATCAGCATCAGCGCATCATCCGGCCCGCTCGACCCCATATCGTAAAGCTTGGGCACATCATTCCGCGCCTCCCAGCCTGCAATGATCGGGTCCACCCATTTCCACGCCGCCTCAACCTCATCCCCGCGCATGAACAAGGTCTGGTTGCCCCGGATCACGTCCATGATCAGCCGCTCATAGGCGTCCGACACCTCGCCCGCATGATCGCCAAGGGCATCGGCAAACGTAAGGTCAAGCGGCACGTCGATCAGCCGCATCCCCCCCGGCCCCGGTTCCTTGATCGTCACCTGCAGGTCAATCCCCTCGTTCGGCTGAAGCCGGATCGACAGGATGTTCCGATGCCGCGATATATCACCTTCAAAGATCGAATGGCCCAGATCCTTGAACACGACCGCAATTTCCGAAGACCGCGCCCGCATCTTCTTGCCCGTGCGCAGATAGAACGGCACCCCCGCCCACCGCCAGTTGGCAATCTCGACCTTCATGGCGACAAAGCTTTCGGTAAACGACCGCGGATTCTCGGCGTCCTCGCGGTAGCTTTTTTCCGTCGTGGTCGAATCATACTGTCCGCGAACAATGTGATGGGCCTCAACCGGTTGCAGCGCCCGGATGACCTTGAGCTTTTCATCCCGCACCGCATTCGCATCGAACTGGCTCGGCGGTTCCATCGCGATCAGGCATAATAGCTGCATCAGGTGGTTCTGCACCATGTCGCGCATCGCGCCCGACTTGTCATAATACCCGCCACGCCCACCGACGCCCACCGTCTCGGCCACCGTGATCTGGATATGATCGACGAAATGGTTGTTCCAGAGCGGTTCAAACAGCACGTTCCCGAACCGGACAGCCATCAGGTTTTGGACAGTTTCCTTGCCCAGATAATGGTCGATCCGGTAAATCTGCCCTTCCTTGAAATGCGCCGCCAGCGTTTCGTTCAACGCATGTGCCGAAGCAAGGTCGCGCCCAAAAGGCTTCTCGACCACGATGCGGCTCTCGGCATTCGCAATGCCATGTTCGTGCAGACGCTCCGCCAGCGCCCCGAACAGCGACGGCGCCACCGAGAAATAAAAGGCCCGCACCACCTCGGGCCGCATCATGTTGGCCAGCTTCGTCCAGCCATTGATCCCGGTTGCATCAATGGCAACATAGTCAAGTCGCGCCAGAAACGCCGCGAGCCCCTTTTCATCCTTCGCTTCCGGCCCGCCGAATTCCCCAATCGACTTGGCGATCAGATCCTGATAGCTGGCCGCGTCCAGTTCGGCCCGCGCCGCACCGATCACCCGCGCATCGGGGGGCATCTGGCCGGCCAGGAAGCGGCGGAACAGCCCCGGCAGGATCTTGCGTCGCGCCAGATCGCCGGTGCCGCCAAAGATGACAAGGTCAAAGGTATCCACCGGAATGACTCGAGAAACCATGACCGTCCGCTCCTTCGAATGGCATCTGATAGCGCTAACAAGGCACGACTAGCGACCCGTGTTGCCCGAGTCCAGCCATTGGGTATACACCAGACATATGATGCTGCAACGCAGCACCACTCTGCCCGGAACGGCCCTCAGGCCTCCAGTTCGGCATCCCAATACAGGTAATCCAGCCAACTGTCATGGAGGTGGTTCGGCGGGAACTTGCGCCCCATATTGCGCAATTCCTCGGACCCCGGCTGCCGCGGCGGACGGCGCAGCGACAGGCCCGACTGCCGCAGGGATCTGGACCCCTTGCGCAGGTTGCAGGGCGAACAGGCGGCTACCACGTTTTCCCAGGATGTGATCCCGCCGCGCGACCGGGGGACGACGTGATCAAACGTCAGATCGCCCTTGGCACCGCAGTACTGACAGCAGAATTCGTCCCGCAGAAAAAGATTGAAGCGCGTGAATGCCACGCGCTTCTGAGGTTTCACATAATCCTTGAGGACGACCACCGAAGGAATACGGATCGTGGTCGACGGACTTCGGACCCATTCGTCATATTCCGCCACGATCTCGACCCGGTCGAGCCACGCCGCCTTGACCGCTTCCTGCCAGGGCCAAAGTGACAAGGGATAGTAGGACAAAGGACGATAATCGGCGTTCAGGACAAGAGCAGGATGCTGGCGAAGTGCAGCGGGATCGCGCACGAAACTCGTCCTGAAATCTGCCTCCATGCCCGCCTCCGAACCGCTCATCACCCGGTGCACCCCGCGACCACCCGCGCATTCCGCAAGGTCACTATATATCGCGGCAAACCGCCCACAAGCCCCCAGCGGCTTGCGTGGCTCACGGGTTAGGGTGATTCCGTGACGCGCCGGTGACGGCCCGGGCCATGTCGCACAAATCCACGGCAGAAACGGGATCGGCCCCGACCCGAAAGCTATTCAATCCCCAGTCTGGACCGCATGAAAGCTAGCGCCACCGAAAGACCGTCAGGCGCAATGCCATGTCCTGTCCCACGCATGATATGGGCATAGACCTCGGTCCAGCCAGAATCCTGCAAGGCCTGAGCCGCCTCTGGCAGCGACTGTGGCGGCACGACCTCATCCTGATCACCATGGACAAGAAGGATAGCCGGACGGCACTCAACCTCGTCTTCCAGAGCCTCAGGCTCCAGCAGACGGCCCGAGAAAGCCACGACACCCGCCAGCGCCTCTTCTCGGCGAGGGGCCACATGCAGGGCCATCATGGAACCTTGCGAAAACCCGAACAGCATGACCTGCTCGGGCAGCAGATCTTCGTCCACCATCACGCTGTCGATAAAGGCCTGCAAATCCTCGGTCGCCCGCATTACCCCTTGGCGCTGCATTTCTTCCGACGAACCGTCGATCCAGGGGATCGGGAACCATTGCAGCCCAAAGGCCGAAGCCACGCTCTGCTCAGGCGCGTCGGGGGCAAGGAAGAGCGTGTCAGGCATATGTTCGCCCAAGGGATCCGCCAGCCCCAGCAGATCCGCCCCGTTCGCGCCATAGCCATGCAGAAAGATCACGGCCGACCGGACCTCGCCGCTCAGGGGTTCCTTGCGATCTGATTGCAGGGCGCGTGTCATGTCTTTGTCCTGTCATCGTGGCGCAGGCGGCGCGCCAGATAGTCCCGGTTGAAGGTAGTGTAGCCTTCGGCTGTGACCTGCAAACAATCTTTCATTCGCCGGTGCAAGTCCGGAAGGCGATGGAACGGCACGGCGGGCCAGACGTGGTGTTCGGTGTGATACGGCATATTCCAAGCCAGGAACCGGACGATGGCGGTTGTGAATGTCGTCCTCGTGTTGGCGAACATATTGGCCACCTGCGGGCAGTCGCCATGTTCGGCCAGAAGATAAAGCCGCAGCACGGGCTGTCCAAGAATGACCGGAATAACCCAGACCCAAAGCAGTACCGGCGTCACCAGAAACGACAGCATCACCAGCGCATAAAGCCCCAGCATCACCCGTGCCTCACGCCGCATCGCGGGGAGAGCGCCGTCCAGGACATAGCGGGCCTGTCCTTGCCCCCGCGCAAGGTCAAGGACAAGCCGCACCTCGCTGATCCAGTAGGGCAGGCCCGAAACATGCCAGATCCAGTCCCGCAGAGCGTCGGGTTTTTGCCCGTCCAGTTCGGGATCAAGCCCCGGTTGATTGGTCCAACGGTGATGCGCCAGATGAAAGGCCCTGAACCAGCCGAACGGCAGAACCAGCAGGAATCCGCAGAACCGCCCCACAATTTCACTCAGCCAGCCCTGCCGGAACGGTGTCCGATGGGTGCATTCATGTTCCAGCGTGAACAGGAAAATGATCAGCACGCCCTGCACAGGCAACAGCAGCCCCCAGTACGGCACATTCGCAAGGATAAGCGCCCCGCAAAGCAGGATCAGCCCCAGATGCCCGGCAAGATGCATCAGTCCGGCCCTGTCCGAGGTTGCGGTAAGCATGACCCTGTCCTCCGCCGGAACGCCCGAAAGAAAGGCCTTGTGGTCCGAACTCACCGCACACCTTCGCGGTTTCTGGCAACCCGGTAGTAGGCCCAAAGAATGCGCGCCGCGATCGACCGCCATGGCGACCATGCCTCGGCCATCGCCCGCAACGCTTTTTCCTTGGGCCGTTCCGGCAGCCCGAACAGCGCCCGCGCGCCTTCCTGCAAGGCCAGATCACCCGGTGCGAAAACATCCGCCCGGCCCAGACTGAACATCGCGTATATTTCCGCCGTCCAGACGCCGATCCCGGGCACCGCCGTCAGCACCCTGACAACCTCGGAAGACGGCATTTCGCGAAGCGCTGCATAGTCCACCCCTGCCCCTGCCAGCGCCCGCGCATAGGCCGCCTTTTGTCGCGACAGTCCCAATGTCCGCAGTTGCTCTTCGGTGACAGCGGCGACGGCCACCGGCGTCACCATCCCCGCCGCCTCCAGCCGCCCCCAGATTGCTTTGGCCGAAGCGACGCTGACCTGCTGGCTCACGATAGCCGACAAAAGCGTCGCGAACCCGTCCGGCTTCAGTCGCAGCGGCAAAGGCCCGACCTCAGTCAACGCCACGGCAAACCGTGCATCCCGCGCGGCCAGCCATTCCGCGCCTTCGCTGACGCAGACGTCAGACAAGATGATCCGTTCCATCACAATCCTGCCACCCATTCCACCGCTTCGGCTGCCGTCTCGACCTTCGGACCCAAGGTAAGCACCGGCCTCCTGATCATCAGCACTCCGATCCCCAACTCCCGCGCTGCATCCAGTTTGGTCCGGCTCTCAAGTCCACCCGCGTCCTTGGCGATGATCCACTTCACGCCCAGTTCGCGGAAGAGGTCGATCTCGTCAGCTACCGCAAACGGAGGACGCCCGATCACGAACGCCCCCCCGGGAAAGGGAAACGGCCGCGCGACCGGATCAATCTGGCGGCAATAGAGTGTCCTGCCATTTGCCAGCCCTGCATAAAGCTCCAGAGTCTGTCGCCCCGTCGCCAGAAACACCACCGCCCCCGGCGGAATGTATTGAACCGCTTCAGCCTCTTCCCCGATCCAGACCCAGCGGTCGTCTGGTCCCGCAACCCAACCCGGCCGCTCTACCCGCAGATAAGGCAAGCCCCTCGCCTTGCAGACCGCACTGGTCCGAGCCGTGATTTTTGCGGCAAATGGGTGCGTTGCATCAACAACCGCCCCTATTCCTTCGCTGTTAATGAAGGCGACAAACCCGGCTTCACCGCCAAACCCGCCGATCCGAGTGGGCACACCAAGGGCCGCCGGTTCCTTCACCGCCCCGGCGAACGAGGCGATCACATCCGCCCCCCGTGCGCCCAGTTCGCTTGCGATGGCCCTCGCCTCGCCACTCCCGGCCAGCAGCAGAACTCTCATCCGCCCGCCCGCGCCAGAATAACACCGCCACGGTCGATGATGACCACATCCGCCACAACGGCAGGTCCGGCCGCCACCTGCACCCGCATCAGCGCCTCATCCGCCACCCGTTGCGCAAGGCCCGGCACCATCTCAACCGCCTCAAGTGCCGTATTGGCCGCCGCGACGCGCCCATCACCCGCCCAATCGGCCAAGACGACAAAGTCCACCTGTGACCGCCCCGAATGCAAGTCCATTGCGCCCTGTGCCAGCTTGGCGATCTTGCCGATCCCTCCGCCGATGGTCAGCCGGGCGACGGGATGCCGCCGCAGATACTTCACCAGCCCGCCAAAGAAATCCCCCATGTCAAGCATCGCATGATCCGGCAGCCCGTAGATTCTCTGCACCACCCGCTCGCTCGTCGCGCCCGTGCATCCCGCAACATGGGTAAGATCCGAAGCCACCGCGACATCAATCCCCCTGTGGATGGACGCAATCCAGGCCGCACAGGAAAACGGCCGCACGATCCCTGTCGTGCCCAGAATTGACAGCCCACCCACAATCCCAAGCCGTGGATTCCAGGTTTTTTCCGCCAAAGCCGCACCGCCCGGCACCGACACCGTAATCTCGACATCCGGGATCCGGCCATAATCAGCCGCCATCTGGCCCACGACCTCATCCATCATCGCCCGTGGCACCGGATTGATCGCGGGTTCGCCGACAGCGATGGGCAAGCCCGGCTTGGTCACCAGACCAACGCCTCCGCCCGCCCGGAAAATTATGCCCCCGGACGAGGCTGCAACTCGCGCGACGATCAGCGCCCCATGTGTCACGTCCGGATCATCACCCGCATCCTTGATGATCCCCGCCTCGGCCCAGCCTTCACCCTTTGCGGAATGTGCGACGACAAAGACCGGCCGCTCGCCCTTTGGCAGGACGATCTCGACCGTCTCGGGGAACCCGTCGCCCCACAAAGCCATAAGGGCAGCCTTGACTGCCGCCGTCGCACAGGCTCCCGTCGTCCAGCCGCGGCGCAGTTTGGGTGGGATATCTCTCATTCCACCGACTATAGAAGCCGCCCACGATGCCGCCAATGGGCATCCACCTGTCGCCATTTCCCTTTCCGCGCCCGCTCGCCCGTTGCATAACGGGATCATGACACAGACTATCACCCTTCCCGGCACCGACTGGCCCGAATTTTCACCGGGCTGTGTCTGGCTTTGTGGTGCTGGCCCCGGCGATCCCGGCCTTCTAACACTTCATGCCCTGAACGCACTGCAGCAGGCGGATGTTGTCGTCTATGACGCGCTGGTGGAAACCCGCATCCTCGACTGGGCCCCAAAGGCGCAGCACATCTATGCTGGCAAACGCGGCGGCAAGCCTTCGGCCAAACAGCGCGACATCTCGCTCCGTCTTGTGGAACTGGCAAGACAAGGCCACCGAGTGCTCCGTCTCAAGGGCGGCGACCCCTTTGTCTTTGGTCGCGGCGGAGAAGAGGCCCAAACGCTCGTCGCCCACGGAATCCCGATCCGCATCATTCCCGGGATTTCGGCGGGAATCGGAGGTCTGGCCTATGCGGGCATCCCCGTCACCCATCGCGACGTGAATCAGTCCGTCACCTTTGTCACCGGCCATGACCAGTCCGGCAACACGCCCACAACGCTTGACTGGCAGGCCATCGGCAAAGCCAGCGACGTGATTGTCATCTATATGGGCATGAAACACGCAGGCCAAATTGCCAATGCTCTGATGGACGCCGGCCGCGCCGCATCCGAGCCCGTGGCTGTCGTGACATCTGCCACGACCCCGGCCCAAGGGGTTCTTGAAACGACCCTCGGACAGATGGAACACGCCATTACCGGCGCAGCACTCGAACCGCCCGCCATCATCTGCATCGGCCGGACCGTCCTGATGCGGCAAGCGCTCGACTGGCAGGCCATGGCCAAAGGGGTGGCCCCTCGCAATATCGACCCACTCGGCCGCGGCTCGACGGCAGAAAGCGCCTGACGCGATGCCTGGCCTGATCCTTGCGGCCCCGGCCTCGGGCAACGGCAAGACCACGATCACGCTGGGCCTTCTTCGCGCCCTGGCGCGACGAGGGATCAGTGTCCGAGGTGCCAAATCCGGCCCCGACTATATCGACCCACGCTTTCACGAAGCGGCCTGCGGGGTGGCCTGCGTCAATCTCGACGCCTGGGCCATGTCCCCGGCTCGCATCGCAGCGCTCGCAAGTGGGCCAGGTCTGCTCCTTATTGAAGGGGCCATGGGACTTTTCGACGGCGCCCCGCCCGATGGCAAAGGTGCTACCGCCGACCTGGCCCGCCTGCTTGGCCTGCCAGTCATCCTGATCGTAGACGCAAGCCACATGGCTCAGTCCGTCGCCGCCTTGGTCGCGGGCTTCGCCGCCCACGATCCCGCTGTCCGGATCGTGGGTGTGATCCTCAATCAGACCGGTTCACCCCGACACGACACAATGCTCCGTCGCGCGCTGTCCCCACTCGGCATCCCCGTCCTTGGTACGCTCCGCCGTGAAGCCGGCCTCACCCAACCTTCCCGACATCTTGGCCTCGTCCAGGCAAGCGAACATCCAGACCTCGTCGCATTCATCGACCACGCCGCAACGTTAGTCGAAAACAGCATCGATATCGACACCCTCCTGGCTCTTGCCCCTTCATCCTGGCCGAAGAACCCCGGAGGAGGAGCCGCAGACGCCCGGGGCAACCCCCGGAGCCCTCCCGCCGCGACAATCGCCATCGCCCGGGATCAGGCGTTTACCTTTGCCTACCCCCATCTCCTGAACGACTGGCAAAGCGGCGGCGCGACCTTGCACTACTTTTCTCCACTTGCCGACGAAGCGGTCCCCGATGCCGACCTCATTTTTCTCCCAGGCGGCTATCCGGAACTTCATGCCCCTCGTCTGGCTTCAGCATCAACGTTCATGCAAAGCCTGCGCGATGCATCGCAGGATACTTTGATCTATGGCGAATGCGGCGGCTTCATGATCCTGGGTTCAGCCCTGACTGATGCAGAAGGAATCGTCCACCCGATGGCGGGTCTTCTCGACCTGCACACCTCATTTGCCAGCCGCCGCCTTCATCTCGGCTACCGGACCTTGTCGGCGAACCACGGGCCTTTCCCGGGAAGCTGGAAGGGGCACGAGTTCCACTACGCCACCACGTTATCGGCCAAGGGAACCCCGCTTTTCACTGCCAGCGACGCCGAAGGTACCCCGTTGCTGCCGATGGGCCTGATCAAGGGCAATGTTTCCGGTTCATTTGCTCATCTGATCGACCACGCGTGATCCTCTTGCGAACGCCCTGCCCCGGGTTTACCGCTGGGGCATGAGCCTCATCGACACAATACCCGACGACCGCCGCGCCAAGCGCAATGTAGCTGTCCTTGTCGCTGTACAGGCGATCCTTGGCAGCCAGATCACAATGATCTTTGTCATTGGTGGCTTGGCCGGCAACATGCTGACGCCGATCCATTGTCTTGCCACGCTTCCGATCTCGATGATCGTTCTTGGTTCCATGACGACTGCCCCTTGGCTTTCGCAACTCATGCAGAACCGGGGCCGCAAGATCGGGTTTTTCATCGGTTCCTTCGGCGGCCTGATCGGGTCGGGTGTTGCAGCTTACGCCTTGTCGATCGGCAATTTCTGGATCTTCCTGATCGGAAGCTATCTGACCGGAACCTATATGTCGGCCCAAGGCTTCTACCGTTTTGCAGCCGCAGACTCTGCCTCGGAAAGTTACCGGCCCAAGGCGATCTCTTATGTAATGGCGGGGGGCCTGATCTCGGCACTCACCGGCCCGCAACTGGTCAAGCTGACAGACGGTCTGACCGGTGTGCCATTCGTCGGGACCTATCTGATGGCCATGGCAATCAATATCGTCGGCATGTCACTGTTCTTTCTGCTTGATCTGCCCAAACCGGCGCCCCGCACAGCGCAGACACCCCGAATCCGGTCGTGGAAGGAATTGCTGAGCACTCCAGAGATCGGAGTCGCGGTGATCTGCGGCATGGTCTCCTACGCACTGATGAACCTCGTCATGACCTCAACACCGCTCGCCGTCGTGGGTTGCGGTTTCACCAAGGGGAATGCGGCTGACATCGTCTCGGCCCATGTGCTGGCCATGTTCGCACCATCGTTCTTTACCGGCCACCTGATTGCGCGCTTTGGTGCAACCCGGATCGTGGCCACGGGTCTTGCCATCCTCGGGCTTGCTGGTCTTGTCGCATTAAACGGTGTCGAACTCACCAACTTCTTCGGGGCGCTTGTCCTCCTCGGCATTGGCTGGAACTTTGGCTTTATCGGGGCGACAGCAATGCTGACTGCCGCCCACGCCCCCCACGAACGCGGACGGGTGCAGGGGATGAACGACGCCATCGTCTTTGGCTTCGTCACACTTGCCAGCCTCGCCTCGGGCGGTCTGATGAACTGTTCGGGCGGGGACGTCATCCAGGGGTGGAACGCGGTCAACCTCGCGATGATCCCGTTCATCGGCCTTGCTGGGGCCTCGCTCATCTGGCTCACCCTGCGCCCGAAACCGGCGGGCCAGTAGCTACCAGCCGCCTGTTGCCACACGCCATACAAGGCTTGACCGCCGCCGGAACTCCGACGTCGCAAGCGTCCCGTTCGCGACGCGGCCGGGCTCTTTCGCGGCCAGAATCAACAGATCCCCGGCCCGCCACGCC
>JBGSWJ010000441.1:0-34718 GCA_041752495.1 Rhodobacterales bacterium | reverse complement strand
CGTCGGAAGGCGATGTGCTGGGCGCTGTCACGCAGATCGTGGCCCGCAGCCTGTCTGGGCAGACCGGCGCGCTGCTTGACATGACGGAGCCGGATTTTGATGCTGACCGACTGCTTGTCTG
The DNA here is from genome assembly GCA_041752495.1 of Rhodobacterales bacterium. Taxonomy (GTDB): domain Bacteria; phylum Pseudomonadota; class Alphaproteobacteria; order Rhodobacterales; family Rhodobacteraceae; genus JAPLPE01. Next base: position 34,597 of record JBGSWJ010000441.1, on the reverse strand, counting down.
GCATGGCGGCGGCGGGCCGTTGCATTTGGCCGATGCGGAAGGCGCGGCATGGATCAACCATCCGATGATCGGACGCGCCAACCCGGACGGCCCCCGTTTTGGGGCGATTGCCGATTACGTTTTTGCGCCCGGCCCGGTGACGCTCCTCCGGGTCAGCCGCAACGGCACGGCGCTGTTCACCATGGGCGGGACCGTCGTGGCGCAGGACCCGTCAGGCTTTGACGGGTGCCGGGGCTGGCTGTCGGACATGACCGTTGCACAGGACCCGGCCCATGTCCGTGATGTGGTGGCCAGCGTCATGGGCCACGGGATTGAGCATCACTTCGTCCTGATCCCCGGCGACCACAACGCCGCCGCGCTGGAATTCGCCGCCTGGACCGGTATGACCCCCCTTCGCAAACGGCCTTTCCGCGACCACCTCGACGCCAGCCACTACGCCTGAGGAAGGCTGTCGTAGAAGTCGAGAAAGATCTCGTCCCGCTGGATATCATGCGCCTCGCGGATCAGGTGGCGGCTTTCGTCCTTGCGCCAGTGAAGGTCGTCGGTCAGCACCGGCGAGGTCGTCAGGAACGTCGGCACCCAGTCGGGGTTCAAAAGCCAGGCGATGCAGATGATGTCCCAGATCACCCAGGTCCGCCGGGCCGTATCGGTCAGCGCGAACATGTCGTGCAGCGGGTTATGGGTGTAAAGGTCGTGCAGAAGTGCCCCGATAGGGCCGCGAGGGGCGACGAAACGCTCCATCTCGGGCAGGCTGATCTTGAGTTGCGCCCCCACGTGATACCCCGGCAGATAAACCAGCGGCACGCCTGTATCGAACATCGCCCGGGATGACGGAATGTCCTGCACGAGGTTGAGCGAAGGCCGCACAGAGTGGGGTGCGTGGCTGGGATAGGCGCTGGTCCATATGACCACGATCCGGTCCGCGATCTCGGGGGCGCGCCACAGCGCTGCGGCGATGTTCGTGACACAGCCCATCGCGGCAATGTAGAGCGGCGTATCGCCGGACTTCGCCAGATCGACAATCGCCTCTGCCCCTTCGGACCAGACAATATCACCGTGATGGGCGGCATAGCGCGGCGCACCGCGGTAGACCGGCGGAGTGATCGCGCAGGCGTCACAGACCCGCAGGATTTCGGCGTAGCTTCGCTCCATCCCCTCGGCGGGGCCAACAAGGTTCAGGTCATCGACGGATCGTCCCTGTGCATGCAGGCGGTGAATCCAGCCCTGAAACCCGCCCAGAAGATGCTCCTCATGCCCGCGCCCCTGCCGGATCGCGGCCTCGGCCGTTTTGAGCTGCGGGATATGGTGGGCAAAGGAAAACGGCTCGGCCACGATTGCCTCGACCTTGAGCCGTTCAGGGCGAAACAGCGCCCAGGCAATGGCATACTGGTCGTCGATCTCGTTGGCGGTATCCGTGTCGATCAGGAGGCGTACTTTGCCCGTAGGTGGTTCAAGACGGGAACGTAGCAGCTCTGGGGTCATGTCTGGTCCTCGGTGGCGCGGGGGGTGCGTGCCTGACGTGTCAGGGCAAAGCTGACGGCCCCGGTGCGGTAGACGTCTTCGTGAAACACGGTCGAACCATCCTCGCCAAAAGCAGAACAGGCCTGCCGCAGCAAAGGGGCACCTTCAGGGATGCCGAATGTTGCGGCCATCGACCCGTCTGCCAGAACCGGGCTGATGTCTTCGCATGCTGCAGACCATTCCAGCCGGAAGCGGTCGGCGAGGATGCGCAGGATCGACTGGCCCGGCCCGCTTTCGGGAAAATCTTCGGGTCTTGCATCGGCCAAAAGCCCCGCAGGTGCATAGGTCATCACCAGCATACGCGGTTCGCCATCCACCTTGCGCAACCGCCGGACACGCGTAATCGGCCCGCCCAGCATCGCTGGGGGCAGGTGGTCAAGTTCCGGCGCGTCGGGATGGAAAGTGTCAATCGACAACAGTGCAGTCGTCGGTTCACGCCCGGCCCGCAGCATCTGATCCGTAAAGGATGTGAGGCAGGTATCGGACGCAGGCGACAGGGTCAGCACGCGATAGCCGCTGCCCTGACGGCTTTCGACATAGCCATCCTGCACCAGCATATCGAGCGCGCGGCGGATCGTGACACGGCTGACGCCGAACTGGGCAGACAACTCGCCTTCCGTCGGCATGCGTGCGCCCACCGGATACCGACCTGCCTTGAGCCGATCGAGAATAGTGCGGTAGGCCACTTCGTATTTGGGGATTTCGCTGGTGATGGTCATGGCTTTTCCTCTGCCCTGGCCTTTTCGTGGTCCCGCAGGGCGCGGCGGTTGATCTTGCCCGACGAGGTCATCTCGAAATCAGTGACGAATTCGACCTCGCGCGGGGCCTTGTAGGCGGCAAGGCGGGTGCGGACATGACCGGCAAGTTCGGCCTTGAGCGCGTCTGTGGGGGCAATACCGCTGCGCAACCGGACAAATGCCTTGACGATCTGGCCCCGATCGGCGTCTGGCTTGCCCACGACTGCGCATTCTGCGACCGCAGGATGGGAGAGCAGGCATTCCTCGATCTCGGCCGGGCCGATGCGGAAACCGCTGGATTTTATCAGGTCGTCAAGCCGCCCCTTGTACCAGAAGTAGCCGTCGGCATCCCGCACGGCGAGGTCCTGGGTCCGCAGCCAGGGCCCAAGCCGCATCTCGGCCTCTTTCGCCCGATTATTGAGGTATCCCAGAAATCGCGTGGGCGAAGTGTCAGGCGTCACAACCTCGCCCGGTTCGCCATCGGGCACAGGATTCCCCTCGGCATCAACCAGCACAACCTGATGCCCCGGATAGGCACGACCCATCGACCCGGGGCGGCGCGGATAGAGTGCCGCGCAATTGCCGATCAGGTGGTTCACTTCGGTCATGCCATAGAATTCGTTGCAGACCACACCGAGGCGCCGCTCGGCCCAGTCCAAAGTCTCGGCCGCCAATGCCTCGCCCCCGGTGCAGATCACCCGCAGGGCAAGGTCATGATGCGACCTGGGGTCTGGGTCCTGTGCAAGCCGCTTGATGGCGGTCGGGGCGAGGAACGTATGGGTCACCCGATGCCGAGACATGAAACCATAGGCCTGATCAGCCGAAAACCGGTCGAGTGAGGTGGCAATGGGACGCCCGGCCATCCAGGCGGGAAACAGCATGTCGAGAAGGCCCCCCACCCAGGCCCAGTCAGACGGCGACCAGAAGACCGCGTCCTCATCCTCCATCGACAGGTTGAAGAACAGCGAGATGGACGGGGTGTAGGCGGCAAGTACCCGGTGGCCGTGCAGAATGCCCTTGGGTTTGCCCGTCGACCCCGAGGTATACATCAGAAGCGCTGGATCATCCGCCCCGGTGAAATCGGGCCGGAAATCGGGTGCATTGGTCGCAAAGGCGGTGGTCAGATCATGCGCACCCGGGACAGGGTCCCGCATCCAGACGTGGGTTACATCCGGGAAGAGTGTCGGATCAAGCGCGCTCCACGCCGCGCGGTCGGTCAGGATCACCCGCGCCCGGCAATCGTTCAGCGCATGGGCCAGAGTGTCGGGTCCATAAAGCTGTGACAGGGTCACGGCGACCGCGCCGATCTTGCAGATGGCCATATGGGCAATCGCCGTATCCGGGTGCTGGCCCAGGTGCAGGCCGATGAAATCGCCGCGTCCGAACCCTTGCGCCCGCAACGCGGCGGCAAGGCATGTCGCCGCATGGTCAACCTCGGCAAAACTCTGGCGCGAAACCGTGCCGTCCGGTGCCTCGAAGATCAGTGCTGTCCTGTCACGGGATTCAGGACCAAGGTGGCGACCGAGTGTCATCGCGTGGATATTGGCAGACGCGTCCCAGCGGATCGCAAGGCCCGCCCCGTCCCGATCAAGAATGATCGCAGCAAGGTCTGAATCGGACCAGTCCGAAAACGGCATCATCGCGTCTCCTCCGGCACAAGAACAAGGGCCGCCCCGGGATCGGCGACGATCCGTCCGCGTGTCTGGCCAACAAAGCCCTGGAGCCGGGCCAGTGACATTGAGTCTGCCCCCTCGAAACGCACGAGCGCCACATCGCCATCCGCCCCGGTCGTCCGCCATTGGACTGTGGCCGCACCGTCAAGCTCACGCGCAACCGCTTGATGCGCGCCACATGAACATGAACGCTCGGGTGGCATGGCGACCCGCCCGCAGGCGGTGCAACGGCCTGCGATCGCCACTCCACGCCGCAGGCCCTCAAGGTACCGACCAAGAAACCCTTCGCCCAGATCATAGTCCAAGGTCAGCGCAATTTTCATGCGGACCCTCCCTGCCGGATGATCGTGACCGCAGCATTGGAACAAATCCCGCCATGCGTATCAGCAACGGCCAGCTTCGGCGGATCAGCGGGCTGCGCAGCGGCATGATAAAGTCCCTCAAGCAGCAGCGCACAGGTCGCAACCTGTGCCACACCCGTGGCGCCGGGTGCCGCCCCCTGCCCCATCAGACCGCCGGACAGGTTCACGGGGAGCCTGCCATCAGGCCCAAAACTGCCATTGGCGTAGTCAAGACCAGGACGTTCGGAAAAACCAAGTGCAGCCAGCCCTTGCAGAGCCGCGCCAGCATAGGGGTCATAGATCTCGGCCAAGCCGATCTGCGATGGCTGTACGTCGGCCATCCTGCAGGCGTCCCGCATGGCCCGCGTCTTTGCGGCAAAGCGCCCGGGATGGGACCGCGTCGCAAAAGGACGATCCGTTGCTGCCCCCATTCCCACGATCCGCGGCGCACAATGCCTTGCTTTTGGCAGGGCCTCCGAGGCCGCGAGGATCACGGCGGCAGCCCCGTCGCTCAAAGGCGAACAGTGAAGACGCCGATAAGGTGATGCGATCAGGGGCGAGGCCACGATCTCCTCCTGATGATGGTGGCGTGGCAGGTGCGCATTGGGGTTCAGACAGGCATTCAGGCGATGTGCAATCGTGACACGCGCCAGATCGTCATCTCCCAGCCCATGTTCCGCCGCGAATATTTGCCAGGAAAGCGCATAGACTTGGGTCGACGTCAGACCGGTCGCCCCATCCGTCAGTCCGTCAAACGACCGACCATAAAGTTCACGAATGGCGGAACCGGGTAGTGTCGAGGCCGTCGCATCAACACCAATGACCGCGACGATACGCGACAGCCCGGCAAGGATGCGCGCTGCGGCAGTCTGGACAGCCAGTTGCCCCGAAGCCCCGCCCCCTTCGACGCGGATCGCCGTGACTGCAGTAAGTCCGAAATCCTGCGCCAGCAACGTTGCCGGATTGAGTTGGAGTGTGAAAAAGTCGCTCTCGCTGGCAACGACAAGGGCGTCAATATCGGCCAGCCCGTAACCGGACATGGACAAGGCATCTTGAAAGGCTTCCGCGGCCCAGTCCCGGAACCCCGAGTTATCCCGCCGCCGTGCAAACCGCGTGATCTTGGCACCCGCAATCGCGACCATCATGCCCCCTGCTATGCAAGCATGATGGACCGCTTGATTTGTAGCTACAAGTCGGTAGTTACAAATCGTCGATGTTCTTGAGGACATAGAAATGCCCACTCGATCTCGAGCATCGTTTCGGGATCATCATCGCGTATCGCTCGCAGGTCAACATGGCTTGGGGCCGGCTTGAGGTCGGAGGGTGGGTGGCTGCGGCCAGCCAAATCTGTCGGAAGATTGAACTTCTGAAGCTGTTCTTTGGCAAATTATTCGAGGAGCGAGTTGAGCAAAGCAACGTCGACCTTAGCGAAAGACACCTTGATAAGTCAGGCAAATGCCGGACCTACTGCGAGTTCAGAGAATTCTGTGCTCTCGCGTAGAATGAACAATGCGCTTAACCCCATTGCGCGGGCGATCAGCGGCCCGGTCACCTCACCAAGAACCAGAAGCGCGGTTGCCCAAGCGTCAGCCACCATGCAGGTTTCAGCGACGACGGTTAGCGACGTTACCCGGTTACGGGCGGGCCGGCCGCTGACCGGGTTCATCGTGTGGGCCAACCGCGTTCCGTCCTTTTCCACGAAATGCCGATAATCCCCTGATGTCGCCACCGCAGCATCGTTCAGCGCGATGACACCGCGCACCCTGCGTTCGCCCGGCACGGGTTCTTCAAGAGCCACGGACCATGCGGTTCCGTCAGGTTTGCCGCCTCTGGCCCGCATTTCGCCGTCAATGCCCACCAGCCATGACGTGATGCCAAAGCGATCAAGCAGGTTCCCCATCTGATCCACACCAAAGCCCTTGGCAATTCCCGACAGGTCAAGTGCCACAGGCGCGATCTTGCGCACGCGGCCCGCGTCCGGATCAAGTTCCAGCGCATCGACGGCGAGGACGCGTGGCGTCAATGCGGCCGACAGGTCAACCCGCCCTGCCTGCGCGCCAAAGCCCCAGCCTCCGACAAGATCACCCACGCCGATATCAAACGCCCCGCCCGAGGCGCGGCTGATGGCGAACGCCTTTTCCAGCACGATCATCAATGCGCGGGGCACCGCGACAAGGGCACCGACAGGGGCTGCGTTCAGTCGCATCAGGTCCGACTCCGGCCGCCAGGTGGACATCTGTTGTTCGACGGTTTCAACCTCGGCCTGCAAGGCATTTTGCACAGACATGACATCCAGATTACCGGGCGCATGGAACAATGCGGACCATCGACTTCCCATGGCGGGGCCGTTCAGCGCATGGCGTTGTATGGCCTCAGTAGACATCTTCGACATACCGCCCGCCTGCGCGAAGTTTGACTGCCGAGAGGCCCATCGGGGCCAGCACCTCGTCAAGGGCTGCCGCAACACCAAGGCCCATGTCGCGCCCGCCGCATACGATGATCTGCGCCCCTTTGGCGATCAATTCGCGCAGATGCACCTGATCCTCGCGCAGCCGATCCTGCACATAGGCCCGGGCCGCTACGCGGGAAAAAGCGGTTGTCAGGCGGGTCAGGCGGTTGTCGGCCAGCCAGCCCAAGAGCTGCAGCTGATAGAGGAAATCCCACTGCGGATCGCGCGCACCAAAGTAAAGATGCATCGGCCTTTTGCCCCTATTGTCGCGGATGAACCCGGCCAGTGGTCCGATCCCCGTGCCTGCGCCAATCAGGATCACGGGGGCATGGCCATGCGCCGGTCGGAATGTCGGGTTCGGTTTGACGAAGCCCTCGATCGTGTCGCCCACCTGCATGGCCATCAGCGCGCCGGAACACAGCCCGCCCGGTTGTTTGCGCACGCAGATTTCCAGCGTCCCGTCCTTGCGGCCCGAGGCCAGCGAATAAAACCGCGGCAAGGTGCTGTCGGGGGGCAGGATGCCCACCAGATCGCCCGGCGCATAGGCAGGAAGCCCTTGGCCCCGGAACCGCTGCCAGACGCCGCGAAGACCCGAGGCCGCAATCACGCCGTCACCGGCGACAAACCGCAGGATGGCGGCGGGACTTTGCAATTCCGCGCCGTAGTCCTCGCGGTCAGCCAGACGCAGGGTGACGGTCTTTGGCAGGACCGGCACATGCGCCAGCACCATCGGGTTACCCAGCGCCGCCCCCACCGCTTCGCCCCACCGCGCGAATTCCTGCGCCGACTGCCGGTCGATGGTTTCAAGCGGCACCAGAACCGGCCAGCCTTTGGCGGCAAAGGCCGCCGCGACATCCTTGGCAAATTTGCAGAACTGCGGGAACTGGCGATCGCCAAAGCCCAGCACAGAAACCGGCACGGGTGCCATAGCCAGCGACGACAGACGCGCCGTGAATTGACTGGCCGAGGCCGGGGCCGTGCCATCGCCATAGGTGGCAGTCAGCACGAACAGCCTTTCGGCCCGTTTGTAACCCGACGCAACCTGGTTCATCGCCGTCACATGGACGACATTTCCCTTGGCCGTCAGTTCCTGATGCAATGTCCTCGCAAAGCCCCAGGTGGAATTGCCTTCGGTCCCGACGAGGATAATCGTATCGGCCATCTGCGCCGCGCCATTGCCTTTGATCTGCGGCGTGGCCCTGCGCCGGGCCCACCAGACAAGCGCCCCGGTCGCGGCGAGAACCGGAACTGTCACGGCCCCGGCACCAAGGATCAGTGCCAGCCACCACAGGCCCTGCCCCGTATGCAGCATGAACACAAATTCATAGATCTGCCGCGCCGTGTTGTTGTCCAGCCAAGACAGCGTTTCGCCCGTTGCCTGGTCAATGAAACCCATGCCCGTTGCGGTCGTCAGGGTGTAGACGTCGGTGGGATCGGACGCATAGGGGAATGACAGTTCGCGCAGTGCGACCATATCAACGGCTTTCAAGGCCGCAATCTGGTCCACGGCCATCGGCGCACCGCCGTCGACGGTCATCGGAAATTCGGGTTCGGTATCAAGGCCATCGGGCACAAAATCAAAGTTTGTAAGCGACATGTAGGCCCCGGTCGCCGCCGACAAGAGAAGTCCTGCCACGGCAAAGCGGGCCAGTTGCACATGCCACCTTTGCCGCCCTGTGCCGCGTACGCGGCCAAAGAATGCCTTCCAGCCACCCATCCGCGCAGCGACCATCGCGGCACCCGACAAGGTCATCAGGACCATCACCGCAGCGCCCACACCCGAGGCCGCCCGGCCCCATTCGCCCAGCAGCAGGCTGCGGTGCAGGTCTGTCACCCAGCGGGTAAAGTCGGAGGGGACGTAGTCGGCCAGCGGTTCGGCCGTGACCGGGTCGACGATATCGGCCCGGGGCACATCCCCGTCAAAGGAATAGACCACGATTTGACCCGACGCCTTGCGCAGAATGCGCTCGGCCTCGGGAAACCGGGTCTGCACCACCGCTGCAAAGTCGGCCACGGTCATGGGGGCGTTCGTGGACTGGCTGATGCCTGCCCGTTCAAGCGCAGGTTCAACCGACAGGATCGCCCCGGTCAGGGCGATCAGCGCAACAAGAAGACCGGCGAACAGGCCGGGAAGGGAATGCAATCGGCGGAGCATGACGCACCTCCAGCAGAAGGTGTCACATGTCGTAGCGAAGGGACTGCACGTAGCTGCGTCCTGCGACCGGCTGTCCGGCTCCTGTGGTTGTCAGCGGCACAACGGCATCCGACGGACTGTCACGCATGTCTTCGACCGCGACATCGACGTGGATTTCATAGCCCGCGTCAAACAGGGCGTCCGCCAGATCGACCGAGACTGTAAGCGTGCGCCCCGACCCGACACTGGCCCCGGTTGACCCGTCTGCCGCACTACCGCCGGCCCGCGCCCAGTCGCTCAGGTGTCTGAAATACCGCGACTTGCGTCCGGCCACATACAATGTGCCCTGATAGGCTCCCGCGGCATCAGTGACGTATACGGCCAAATAGGCCCCGCGTCCGCCATAGTTGTCGAGTTCGGTCGTGACAGTGATCGGCCGTGCCTCGGCCAGACCCGGAAGGGCAAGTGCGGCAGCGACGGCGATTAGGGAGAGTTCGGTTTTCATCATGTGTCCAGTTCGTGAAAAGGGCGCTGCGGTTCAGTTGACGACCGCAGTGGGTGCAGAGTTGAAGATGGGCGCGCGGTTCGGATCGGGCGTGACCGCTGAAGGACCGGCGGCGGTCTGGCCCGCCAGATCACAGACGGGAGTGTCTTCGCCCTCGTCCTCGTCCTCGTCATCGTCATCGTCATCGTCATTGACGATGGCGGCCAGGCAGATGACCGGGGGGAATGGAGCGGCGCTGTCATCATCGCCTTCATCCTCGTCATCGTGATCGTCAGATGAAGAATCGGCCAGACGTAGCGACGACAGGTCATCCCGGGCCACAGTGGCATCCGGCATCACCAGATCTTTTGCGGTCACGGTCTGCCCAGCCGCAAAGGTCAGTCCGGCAAGACCGGTCGTCCCGGCAAGCACCAATGCAATCGGCAAGAGTTTCATGGCATGTTCCTATGGTTTGCAGTTTCGCTGCTTCATCTGTGAACGGTGAAACTGACAGGGGACTGAAGGGGAACAGAAATCCAGTTCAGCTTCGGTTCAGGTTCGGCCCTTGGCCGGTCAATCATGGTCATCCGCCCCATGCCTGCCGTCCTCTGAGCCGTGATCGTCGTCATGATCGTCAAGCGCTTCGTATTCGAGGTTCATGATCTCGAGCGTTGCGGGGTTCAGCGTCACTTCGATGGGGCGGCCCTGCGCGTCGATGGCGCGGATCTGGTAACACCCGTCATCGGTCTTGATGCGAAAGACCTCCCAGGCGTTGTCGGCGGCCACCTGCAGGATCGCGCTGCGGGGCTGCCAGTCGGACATGCGGACATAGCAATCCTCGTCCTCGGCCCGCAGTGCGCCAGACGTTCCCATCAGCACCATCGCAGTCAGTATGAGCGGTTTCATGATCGTGGTTTCCCAAGCCTGGGCACATGCCCAGGCAACTGTCAGGCCTCTCCTTTGACGGACGAAGCTGACAGCCACCTGAATAGGGCATGGAAAACCATTCAGCCTCACGTCAGGTTAGCATGATCTGCGAGTACGCGTTATGACGTGAACGACGAAAGGTCGGCCCCCGTGCGCGTATTGCTTATCGAAGACGATACCCTTCTGGGTGACGCGATCCGCGATCAGGTCACCGCCGATGGCCATGCCGTGGACTGGGTCACCCGTCTTGGCGACGCCCGCGATCACGTGGCCGTGGCCAGTTATGACCTGATCCTGCTTGATCTCATGCTGCCGGATGGCCGGGGACTGGACTATCTGCGCGCCCGCCGCGCGGCTGGCGATGTGTCCCCCGTCATCATCCTGACTGCCCGTGACCAGATTTCCGACCGGATCGCAGGCCTGAACGCCGGAGCCGACGATTACCTTGTCAAACCCTTCGATCTTGAGGAGCTTTCTGCACGCCTGCGTGCCGTTGCCCGCCGCTATGGCGGGAACCCGAACCCGTTGCTTGTTATCGGCAATCTGCAGATCGACTTGGCCGCCCGGACGATCACTCCTGCCGGCACCCGCGACGCAAGGCCGATCTTGCTGACCGCCCGGGAATGGGCGCTGTTCGAGGCGTTCATCCAGCATCCCGGCGCCCTTCTTTCCAAGTCACAGCTTGAAGACCGCCTCTATGCCTTTGGGGCCGAGGTCGAAAGCAACACAATAGAGGTCTATGTGTCGCGCCTGCGCAAGAAACTCGGATCTGGCGTCATTTCGACCGAACGCGGCCTCGGCTACCGGCTTGGGTCCGTATGAACCTGCGTCCCCGCAACTCGCTTCAGGCACGCCTGTCCCGCTCCATCGCTGTTGGCGTGACGATCCTCTGGCTGGCGGCCACACTCGGCACTGTCCTGTCGCTTCGCCATGAAATGGATGAGGTATTCGATTCCGCGTTGCAAGAACTGGCCCAGCGCGTCCTGCCTCTGGCCTATCAGGAGGTGCTGAACCGCGACACGCCCGGCAATGACAATCGCGCCGCTCCTGTGGGTGAACACGATGAAACCCTGATCTATATCGTGCGCGACGATAGGGGAACCGTGCTGCTCCGGTCGCATGACGCCGACCCGGCGGTCTTTCCTGACGCGCTGCTGACCGGGTTCCAGACGACCAATCAGTTCCGCTTTTACACTGTCTCTGCGATCAGCGACACGCTCTACGTCACCGCAGCCGATCCGCTCGCCCATCGGCGGGCGGCCATCAAGCAGGCTACACGCACCATGCTTTGGCCATTGGCGCTGCTTCTTCCACTAAGTTTGCTGGGTGTCTGGCTGACGGTGCGCCTGACGCTGCGTCCCGTCGTGGCATTCCGGGACGAGATCGGCGCGCGGGGCCTCGGGAACCTTGCGCCTGTAGACGGCGCAGCCCTGCCCGAAGAGATTTCGCCGTTGGCCGATGCAGTCAACACCCTGATTGCGCGGTTGCGCCGCGCGCTTGATGCCGAACGCGGATTTACGGCCAGTTCGGCCCATGAACTTCGCACGCCCATTGCCGCCGCACTGGCACAGACGCAGCGACTGGTCGCTGAACTTCCGCCGGGCGCGATCCTGACCCGCGCCCAGGGTATCGAGACGGGCCTCAAGCGCCTCGCACGCCTATCCTCAAAACTACTGGAGCTTGCTAAGGCAGAGGGCGCAGGTCTGATCTCAGAGACAGCGCAGGATCTTGTGCCTGTCTTCGCTCTCGTCGTCGCGGATTTCAACGCGGGCAGCCGGCTTTGGATCACGATCCCGCCAGATCCGGTGTTGTCAGTAATCGATACCGACGCGTTCGCTGTTCTTGCACGCAATCTGATCGAGAATGCGCTGACCCATGGTGCAGAGGACGAGCCCGTTTCAGCGGTTCTGACCGATGATCGCATTCTAATCGTTACAAATGGTGGGCCGGCACTCGATCAGGCCACGCTCAACCGGCTTCGCAAACCTTTTGAACGCGCGTCGCTTGCACCCGGGACCGGACTTGGCCTTGGAATCGCCGAGGCAATTGCGAAGGGATGTGGTGCAACATTTGACCTCATCTCACCCGTTCAAGGACAAATTGATGGTTTTCAGGTCCGTGTCCGGCTCCCTGATATCGCCAAGAACCCCTGAGCCGGAAAAGGCATTGCGCGGGGACAACTCCTGTTGTCGGCGTGGGCTCCTAGACAAGCAAGTTTCCATATAGCCCTGTGTGGGCCGCCGAGCTTGCGCTTGGGAGTGTGGAAGTCGGCATATGCAACCTCTATGCGATGACAAGGACGCAGGACGAGCTGCGCCGCCTCTTCACGCTGCTGCCCCCGACCGACAGTTTCGGCACCCGGTCGTTTGCATCCGGAAGTGGGGCGTCACTTGACGTCCGGCCGCCGCCAACGATCGCGCTGATCCAAGTTATTGCCCACCCCAAGTGCTTGGACTAGGCTTGTGACCAATTGATCCCTTCCACGACTACGGCAGGCGAAACGCGATCTGGCGTGCTTTCGCGGATCCAGGTTTCCGGCAAGCTGCCAGAGCAAAGAGGTTCGTCATTCCGGATCGACCCGCCCCTGCACCGCTCACGCCCACCGACTTGCCGGGCACTGCCCCCCTTCCTGCCATTGTCCCCGGTACGCCGGGCCCTGCCCGCGTTGTTCCGGAAACCGCGCGCCGGCGGTGGCTTTGGGTCGCAGGCGTCGTCCTGGTTGCTGTGCTGGCCGTGCTCGCCTGGTTTCAGCCTTGGGTAACTCCGGTGACCGAAGTCGCCGTCGACGTGGTTACTGAAGGTCAGGTGTCGCGAGTACTGGCGGTAAACGGGCGCGTCGCAAGCAAAATCTCGGTCGACGTGCGCCCACTTGTCAGTGGCACGCTTCTGGAAGTGCGCGTGTCCGAGGGCGACGTCGTCGAGGGGGGCCAAATCCTGGTCACGCTGGATTCGGCCACGCAGGCCGCCATGGTCCGGCAGGCCATAGCAGGTCTGGACGCCGCACTCTTGGCACAGGCCGACGCACAATCGACCTATGCCCGGACCGAAGCGCTGGGCACGAATGCAGCAAGGGTCGTTCTGGAAAGTGCGGCCCGGGCAGTTCAGTCATCGGCACAAGAGGCCGCTCGGATGACGGCAATGCTCGAGCAGGCCCGGATCGCGCTTGCGCGCTTCACGATCCGGGCTCCACTTGCGGGGTCGGTTCTGGTCCTGTCGGCGGAACCCGGCCAGACGGTTGAGCCATCCACCATGCTGATGACGATCGCCGATCTTGGGCAGCTTGTCGTCGAAACGGACGTGGACGAGGCCTATGCCACACAGATCCGCGTCGGCCAGCTCGTCGCCCTGAAACTGGCCGGCGAAACCGCTGTCCGGCCGGGCCATGTCAGTTTCGTCTCGCAGCGCGTGGACGCGGCGACGGGCGGCCTCCCCGTCGAACTGATAGCAGAGACGCCGCTTGCGGCCCCGGTCGGTCTGACTGTGACCGCCAATATCACCGTCGACGACCGCGCGGCGGCCATCACTGTGCCGCGTGCAGCGATCATCGAGGACGGGGCCGACAAGGTTGTCTTTATCGTCAGTGGCGGGATGGCCAGGAGGCAACCGGTCACTGTAATAGATTGGCCGGCAGCCCGACTGATCGTGACCGAAGGGCTGGCGGCAGGCGACTTGGTCATCCGCGATGCGACCGGCATCACCGACGGACAGGCCGTCACGGTCGCACCCTGATGCTGTATGCGCTAAAGATCGCGACCCGGTACCTGACCGCGAGCAAGTCGCAGACTGGACTTTTGGTGTTTGGCGTCGCAATCGGTGTCTTCATCTTCATCTTCATGTCGGCGCTGATCGGCGGGCTGGCCGAATTCATCATGGCCCGCACGGCGGGCGACCTGGCCCACATCACCATACAGGCAGAGGCGGTGGACCCCGGCCTTCTGGGCCCGCATGACGGGCGGACGGTCCTTCTGGTGCAGGAACCCTCCACCCGCAGGACAGCAGTCCTCAGGGACACCGATGCGCTGATCCCCTTGATAGAGGGCCTGACCGGCGTCACTGGTGTGTCGCCGCAGATCAACGGGTCGGGGTTCCTGACGCGGGGCGCGCAGGTGACGCAGGTCTCGATCAACGGGTTGGAACCGGGGCGCGAGTCGGTCATCGCGAACCTTGCCGGATATGTGACGGAGGGTACCGCCAACCTTGGCGCGGGCGGGGTGCTGGTCGGCCAGACGCTGGCCGAAGACATGGACCTGTCGCTGGGCCAGATGGTACGGTTGCAAAGCGCGCAAGGGATCGACGCGGCGCTGACGATCACCGGCATCTATGAGATGGGCTCGGGCGGCCCGGACCGTGCGCAGGCCTATGTCAGCCTCGCCACCGCGCGAACCCTCTTTGCGCTGCCCCAGGGCGTGACGCGGATCGAGATCAAGCTGGCCGACCTTTATGCCGCCGACGCGCTCGCCCCGCGCATTCTTGCGTTGACAGGACTTGACGCCAAGTCGTGGACGGAACAGGCCGCCCAACTCCTCGACGCGCTGCAGGCACAGGCGCAGACGGGCTATATCCTCAAGGCCTTCGCACTTCTGACGATCATCATCGGCGTTGCCTCGGCATTGCTGCTGTCCACCTATCGCCGGCGTCCCGAAATCGGGATCATGCGGGCAATGGGCGCAGGACGTTGGTTTGTCGTGGTCGTCTTTATTGCCCAGGGCGCCCTGATCGGACTTTTGGGAGGACTCCTCGGTGCGGCGGCGGGCTATGTGGTCCTGCTGGCCTTTCCGGGCCGCGACAGCTTTGCGCCCGGTCAGAACGGTTTGCCCATCGACATTTCCCAGGGCGCCTACGGGTTGGCTATCTGGCTGACCACGCTGGGGGCGATCCTCGCCTCGATCCTGCCCGCGCGGGCAGCGGCACGGCTGGATCCGGTCACGGCAATCGGCCAATGACGGTGCTCCTCGAGGTGCGCGATCTGGTCAAGACCTTCGGGTCGGGCGAGGCTGAGACACGCGTGCTGCGCGGGTTGAACCTGACGATGGAGAAAGGGGAACTGGCTGCCCTTCTTGGGCCCTCGGGGTCGGGGAAAAGCACGCTGTTGACCATCCTCGGCACGCTCATGCACCCCACATCGGGCAGCCATAGCATGCTGGGGGTGGACCTCACTACGGCCAGCGATCGCGCCCTGACCGCGTTCCGCAACCTTCACATCGGGTTCGTGTTCCAATTCCACAACCTTCTGCCTGACTTCACCGCGCTGGAAAACGTCCTGTTCCCGACCGCCGTGCGCGAAGGGCGCGAAACTGCCGCCGCGCGCGTCCGGGGAAGGGAACTGCTGGTCCGGATGGGCCTTGCCGAACGGGTCAATTTTCCCACCGCCAACCTCTCGGGCGGGCAGAAACAGCGCGTCGCTGTCGCCCGCGCCCTGATGAACCGCCCTGAACTGGTGCTCGCGGACGAACCGACGGGCAACCTCGACCGCGCCTCGGCAAGCCAAGTCATGGACCTGATCGCCGAGATCAACCGAGACGAAGGCACAACCTTCCTCATCTCGACCCATGATGAGAAGATCGCGGGCCTATGCCGACGGCAGATCGTGGTGGGGGACGGGCTGGTGACGGGATGATAGCCTATTCCGCAAAGACATAGGCCAGCGTGTCAAGCGTACCCCTGAAATAGGACCTCTCGCCCTGAGGCATGTGATACAAGGCTTCGCCCGTCATCGGGACGCGCATGCCACCTTGCGTCCGGTAGTTCGACACCTGGCATTCCCAGGGCCTGAGCACGGTAGCCCCGTCGACGGTTGTGGCACGTCCCTCGACATGAATCGAGCTGACCAGAACGTCAGCGCCGAAGCGGAACAGCATCGTCACCGTAATCGGCCCATCCTTTATTGTGGCAAAGGCCGTGGTGTCATCGACCGCAGTCCATGAAACGCCCTGGCTGGGCAGCAGGGTGGTCGGAAACCAAACGCTCTCGGCAAAATGGCGCAAGAGCTCCCCGCGCGCGATTTCCCCGGCGCCATGTGTGTTGCCCATGTCGAAAAGCCCCAGAATGGTCGGGCGCAGCAGGCCGTCGCCGGCTATGAATGCATCGACGACGCGCACCGGAACCCCCGGGAACATCGTGATGTTTGCGTCCCAGACAAAGCCTGGCCGTGCGGTGACAAAGCGCTGGGTCGCGTGAAAGGGTTTCCATTGATCTGCCGTCGTTCCCAGATTGAACATTCCGCTCTGGGTCAGCGTCACGGCGGTGACGACGGGCTGGCCGTCTGTCAGCACGGCACGAAAATAGCGCTGAACCGGGGCAGGAAGATCCCCCAGTTCGGTCTCACGATAGCGGCTGGCCGCAGGGGCGACGCGGCCCAATTCCAACTGATCAACCAGATTCTGCGCTGCCCCTGACCAGCGCCAAGCTCCAAATGCCGCAAGACCGCCGTAGAACAGCGCCAGTCCAAGAGCGATCCCTGCAGCCCATTTCAGAACCAGGATGGCCGTCAGGCCCATGGTCAGATCCGGCCAAGCAGCATCAGCACTACGACAATGATCAAGATGGCCCCGATCACCCCCACGCCGCCGTGGCCATAACCATAGCCGTAGCCGCCAAACCGCCCGCTGAACCCGCCCAAGAGGAAGATGATCAGGATGATGACAAGGATCGTGCCAAGTGACATGTGGGTTCTCCGGGGTTGGGGGATCGGCGATCAGCCGTGTCAGTGGACCGCCAGACGGCGGCCAAGCACGAAAGCGACGGTGAAGACGACTACGATGATCGGATCTGTCGGTGGCGAAGGCGCGTATATCGGCAGTGTTGCGGCAGGTTGGCTTTCGGCCTGAAGGCCCTGCGAAAAGCGCGCCATAGCTCCGGCAAGGGCCAGCAGGGCAATGCCGATACCAAGTGCCGCAAGCTCTGGCGCGACCACGAGCCGAAGCGCACGGTAGGCCACAAACACCACAAAGCCACATCCGGTGGCCCCGATCACTCCGAAGACGGCCATGAGCGCCACACGCTGAGATTCAGCACGCACGCTGCGACCAAGCGTGCGTGCCAGTTTCTTTACCGAACGCGGATACCATGCCGTCACCGGCGCGTCATCGCCCCGACAACCAGGCCGAACCCGGCAGCAAGTCCCAGGGCCAGCAAGGGATGGGTCGCCACGCTGCCTTCGAATTCGGCCTCCGCGCTCTTTCCCTTGCGCTCGGCATAATGGATCGCTTCGCTGACGCCCTCCGAAACGTCTGATCCTAACCGGCGACCACGCCGCTCGGCCGTCGCCGCGACCGAACGGGACAACCTGGCCAATTCGTCGCGCATTTCCGAGAACTGCGCGACAAGTCCTTCGATGTCGTCCGCGACCGCTGTCTTGAGTGTTTTGCCATCTTGCATCGTGGTCGTCTCCTGTGTCTGTCGTCCGGCGGGATCGCTTGATTCGACTGGACATCGAGTCGACCGCCGTCGCACTAACCTCGCTCAGCGAGCCGCCGATTCTTGCGGGATTGCAGGCCCGGACCGGAAGAGACAGGCAACAGCCATTGTCAGCGGAGGCGCTGTCACTACCGCATTCAGCGAGGCGGACGTCATGTCCTAGGTGTTGGCTCAGCAGACTTAGCCCGGAGCGCACTTGTCATCGCCGTTCTGCCAGTGGCCCCGGCAGAACCAGCGTGGCAATCGCCTCGATCACCGCGTCGTTTTGGCCGACCCAGGCGTGGCCGCCGGTCTCGAACCCCAGGCACCGCGCACCCGCGATCTGTACGGCCATGTAAACGGCGCGGGCATTGGTGCCCTACCCCAAGATTAAGGTCGCCCCTGATGGTCAACCCATTTGTTTTCGTATGGGCAGGCAAGGCCAGTAGCCCGCAGGCAAGGGTCTGGGCGCGCAGCATCGGGGGTCATCCTTGGGGGAGGGGAAAAGTGCAGGACCGCTATTCGCTGGCCACGCCGTCAAAGACTTCGCGCGAGCCCTCGGCGTCGGCGCGGGTGTAGTCGACCAGCCTGTCGAAGTGGTTGGGGGGCCATAGTTCGTTTAGAGCTTCAGGGATTTGTCGCCTGTGTTGACGATGTTGTGTTCCCCCCCCGGCCGGCAGGATCAGCCCGTCGCCGACCTGGATCTTGTGGCTTACCCCGTCAATCACGACCTCGACTTGGCCCTGCTCGATTCGAATGAACGGTCATGCGTCGCGTGGGTTTCCATACCGATGTGCTGACCGGGGGTCAGCGCCATCAGTGCCAGCCGCAGGTGGTGCCCGGCATAAAGGACATGCCGGAAGGCACTGTTCTCTTCTGTCATCTTCTCGATTTCGGCCAGATCGCTCTTCATGGCAGCTTCCTTTCGGCTGTAGGTGCGATCCTCATGCAACGGCACGTCGTAGTCACCTTGCCTGTCGCATTGGCATGGCGCGCTGTCCCAGATCAGCGGCGCACGAGATTTACCGCTGGTTGACCCCTGCCCGCGGCCCGGCCCCGCTGCGTGGCCCAGCGCCAGATCGGCTTGATAACCTCAAGCACGACAAGAACCGTCAGGCCCGCCAGTGGCGGCACCGCCAGATGTGCCGGATCAAGAGCGCCAAAGCCAAAAAGGTCGCGGGCATAAGGCCAGAGCAAAGTGGCTGCCAGCAAGACCCCCACCATAGGGAGTACGATTGCCAGCGCCCTGTTCGGGCGTGTGATCGCCGTCAGGATCGACGACGAGCGCGACCGATCCACCAGGATCAGCGCGACGATGGCAAGGATCAAAGCGGCGAAGGTCATACCGCGCACCTGATCGGTCGACAGGCCATAGCCCGGCGCGAGGACAAAGATCGTCGCGGTTACAGCCAGAACCAGCGCACCCTGCACAAGGCTCCAGATGATTGTCGGGCCGGAAAACAGCGGTTCGGCGGGCGGGCGCGGGGGACGGGACATGATGCCGTCCTCCTTCGTCTCGGCCTCGAAAACGAGAGAGCAGACAGGGTCGATGACCATCTCGAGGAAGGCGATGTGAATGGGGCCGAACAGGATCGGCATCCCGAAAAGCAGCGGCATCAGTGCAAGCCCCGCAATCGGGACGTGGACAGCTAGGATAAAACTCATCGCCTTGCGCAGGTTGTCATAGATGCGGCGACCCAGGCGCACCGTCGTGACGATGGAGCCGAAGTCATCGTCCAGAAGCACGATGGACGCGGCCTCGCGTGCGACATCCGTCCCCCGCCCGCCCATGGCAATGCCGATATGCGCGGCCTTGAGCGATGGCGCGTCGTTCACCCCGTCGCCGGTCATCGCAACGACGGCGCCGGTGGCCTTGAGCGCGGTCACGATACGCAGCTTCTGTTCCGGCATGATCCGAGCAAAGATCGTCACATCCCTGACGGCAATAGACAGCTCGGCATCCGAGAGAGCAGCAAGCTCGGACCCGGTCAGGGCGCGGTCACCCCGCAAACCTGCCTCGGCCGCGATGGCCTGTGCGGTGGCGGGGTAGTCTCCGGTGATCATGATGACGCGGATCCCCGCGCTGCAGCACTGGGCCACGGCATCAGGGACCGAGCCGCGCAGGGGATCGGCCAGCCCCACAAGACCCAGGAATCGAAAGCGGAAATCGCAGGGATCATCGGGCAAGGCGCCGGACTGCGCAGCCTCGGCCACCCCCAGTACACGCAGGCCCGCGCCGGCCATCTGATTGACCTGCGCAGTCAGCCTGACCAGTGTCGCATCGTCCAGCCTGCAAAGCACCGCCACCGCTTCGGGCGCACCCTTGGCGGCGATCTGCCATCCGTTTTCCGCCTCCCAGGCCTGCGACATCGCGAGCAGCCCAGGCGAAAGGGGATAGCTGCGCACCAGTTGCCGCCCCGCGCCGGGCAGGCTCTCTCCATCACGCAATACAGCTTTGGCCAGCGCGTGGAACGCCTTTTCCATCGGGTCTGATGGTTCCCGGGCCGATGCCATGACCCCCGCCGCCACTAGTTTGCGGAACGCCTCGGGCAGCGTCTGGCCCGCCTTCGCCACCATGCCGTCAGGCAGGCGCAGTTCGGCAATCGTCATGCGGTTTTCGGTCAGGGTGCCGGTCTTGTCGGTGCAAAGGACAGAGGCCGCGCCAAGAGTTTCGATAGCCGAGGCCCGCCGCGTCAGGACCCGTACCTTGGAAATCCGCCAAGCCCCCATCGCCATGAATACGGCCAGCACCATCGGAAACTCCTCGGGCAGCATCGACATGCCCACCGCGATCCCGGCCAGCACTCCGTCCAGCCAGTCTCCGCGCAACAGCCCGTACAGCACCACGACCGCGCCGCTGACCGCCGCCCCGACGGCAGCAAAGACGATGACCAGCCGGCGCATCTGCTTTTGCAGGTGCGGCGTCTCAGTCTCAAGCTGTCTCAGCGACGTGCCGATCCTGCCGATCTCGCTCTGGGTGCCGGTGGCGGTGACGCTGGCCATCCCGGTGCCTCGCACGATCAGGCTGCCAGAGTAGACCATGGGCTGATCCTCACCCCCCGGACGTGCCTCTGTCGCCGTGCCCGCCAATTTGCGCACCGGCACCGCCTCTCCGGTCAACAAAGATTCGTCCGCCGACAGGTCCGCCGCCTCGATCAGCGCCGCATCGGCGGGCACGCGGTCGCCTTCGGCCAGCAGGATCACATCACCCCTCGCAACGTCGCGGCCTGCGATCCGCTGTTGTGCGCCGTCGCGGATGACAAGCGCGCGTGGACTCGTCAGATCGCGCAGGGTTTCGAGAACGCGCTCAGTCCGGGCCTCCTGCACGACGGTAATCCCGACAGAGAGGCAGGCGAAGGCCAGCAGAATCAACGCTTCCTCACGGCTGCCCAGCAAAAGGTAGACCACCCCCCCAGCCAAAAGCAGCGCCAGCATCGGTTCGCGCAGAACATCGAAAATGATCCGCAGGGGCGACCGGCACCGGGACTTTGGCAACTCGTTGGGCCCCTCGGCGGCAAGTCGGGCGGTGGCTTCGGCCTGAGTCAGGCCTACGGAACGGCGGGTGTCGGAATGTGTCACGCAAGCTTTCATCGGGTCGGCACGGTCTGGATCGCGGGACATGATCGCACCTCCCGGTGCCTTCCCGCTTTGACTTGCATCAGTTGACGGCGACCTGCCGCGCAAAACCGACGCATGCCTCGCCAGAGTCGCGACTCCCATTGGCTAACCGGTATCAACGCCGTCCTGTCCGGTCCGGCTTAACGTCGCGCCTGCCAGCCCGCTCAAAGAAACGCGCCGATGCATCCAGTCAAACAGCAAAGATTCCGCTTCCCTTTGGCCTTCAACGGCTTATTCGGCCTGATTATCCTTGTCGTAGGCTGACTTGGATCATCCCGGCCGGACAATACGCCCGCGTCCGGTCCGAGGCGCTAGGCAAGGATGTACCCGTCGTCGGCAGCTATGCCCTGACCGAGGCCAATCCGCAGGGCCTGACCAATGTCCTGTTGGCTCCCATCGCGGGCTTCTATGTCCCCGTCACCTATACCGCCAACGCCATCGATGTCTCGTTCTTCGTCCTAGTGATCGGTGGTTTCATCGGGGTAGTCACGGCCGCCGGGGCCATCGACGCAGGCATCAAACACGCCCGGAACGCCTCTAGAGCATCTTGCGATTACGTTGAATCTGGGGATTCCCATATGTGCTTGGTTGTGATTCATCCTGTTCAGGAGGATCACACCATGCCTGCACCGCTGTCTCTGGATATTCGCCTCCGATTTCAACGCTGTATCGACGATGGCCTGTCTGGCCGGTAGGCGGCGCGCCATCTTAAGATCTCGCCTGCGACCAGCGCGCGGCGGTGCGGGAAGCCCCGGAAGTTCGCGACATTTTCGAACTTTGCCGTGCAGGTCTCGACGCGCTTGTCGCAACCCGCCCGCACAGTGAAACTGTCCGCCGCCACAATGGCCCGCACCGGGGCTTCGAGCAAGGTCACCATCGTGACGCCCCGGCTGCGGTCATGTGGCAGCACTTCCGCCATCCGCCCTGCATTGACCCCGTTGGTCCATTGGGGCCGTGCCGGAGGTGAACCAGCCGGCGTCGAAACCGCCCAGTCCCGAAGCGCTGATGCTCCGGTCACTCTGCATGGCGACGACCACACCCGTGCCCTTGAAGGCGGGTGCCTCGCGATTGACCCTGCAGCGTGAATCGCCAAGGGCCGCGTCACAATTCGCCTGGAACGTCCGACCGACCTTCTGGCCCAGCACATGGGCGAGCGACCGGACATCCGCGACAAAGGCCACCCTCGGCGGGTTCGGTCAGTTTCCACCAGACATGCGCCTTCCTTTGGCCCTCAGGCGTGACCCCACCGCTTTCAACCACCATGGTGGGCGGGCCGAGGTGACGCTCGAGGTGGGCACGTTTCGTGGCGATGCCGCCGGTGTCGATGTCGACGACGACGGTCTGAATTTGCAGGATTTCCGGGGCTTTGGTTTGGCCGGGGGCGGCAACGGTGCCGGGGATCACATAGACGGCCGCCCCTTCCCGCGAACCCCACCTGGCGAAGGTCGCCATCTTGTCCGGCGTCTCGGCATTCGCCTCGATCCAGATGTTATGCGGGCGGCCGTCGATGCCCTGACCCTTGTCGATGAAACTGCTGACCGGGATCAACCCGTCACAATAGCCGAAGACAACCTGCATGCCTGGGCGATCTGCGCGGGGTCCGGCTCGTCGCCGAAGACATCGACCATCGGGGCCGCGTCGTTGAAATCCCGCCAGGGGTTGAAATGGACAAGATTCTCCTTCGGGGGCTCTGTCCGGGTCTGATGATCATGATGATCGATGGGCATTGCTGCTTCCTTGGCTGCATGGGGTGCATCAGGCATCTGGTGCGAGTCGGGCGGATCGTCGGGTGCATCGGTCACGCGGCCGGCCCCCAACACCGTTCGGCGTTCGAGCAGAAGCGGCATTCGAAGAAATCGCGGCTGGCGGCGATGCGCGGCAACAGATCGCCTGCATCGGTGGCCTGAAGGATTCGCACCGCGCGGTCAGACATGCGCTGCGCAAGGGCCGCATCAGACGGCACCAGTTCGTGGTGAAGTTCCGCCTTGTCCTTGTTGATCGCGGTGAACAGAGCGGGCGCAACCGAGATGCCCGGCACAGAAGATTCCATGTAGGCCTGATAGATCGCGATCTGGGCGGCATAGACTGGCTTGGAGACCGTGACCCCGTCCTTGACGCAGGCGCGCCAGTTCTTGGCATTCATGGTCTTGCACTCCCAGAGCGCGGGGGTGCGCAGGCCGAATGCTGCCGGGGCATCGGCAATGATCCCGTCGACATGACCCCGGATGCGGCCACCGGCGACGGAGAAGCCGAACTGTTCGCCATCAGGGCGATTGCCCTTGCGGGTGTAGAGATTGATCCCGGCCGGACGCAGCCAGCGGATTGCCAGATCCTCGAGCTGGTAACCGATTTCGAAATTCCGCAGCGTCTAGCCGCCGAAATCTGCGCCCTCGTCCTTTGGGGCACCAGCGAATTCGAACTGCAAGGCACGCGCGCAGGCATGTCCCAGCCGCGATGCGCCGAGATAGGTCCGGGGCGGCGTCGCGGTGCGCTCGTCGGCCAAAGCGGCGTCGATGGCGGCGTTGACGAGCTCGGCGATTCCGGGGCGGTAGTTGTAATCCAGTGTCAAAACGGCACCTCCGCCGTGGCGGCGATGCGCGACATCTCGGTGCCGTAGCCTTCCAGGACGTCCTCGATCAGCGCGGTGACGTCGGTGGCGGTGAGATCACGGAGCCGCTTGTCCCAGGAAATCTCATCCATCGTCTGGCCCAGCCGCTTCATCACCAGCGCGATGGCGAGGCGTTCATCCTCAGTCGTTCCCTGCATGGTCAGTCCTTTGCGATGGTGGGCCGCAAACCATGGCTGGCAGGGCATCGAGCAGAACCAGCGATGGTTGCGGGGGCGTGGTTTGGTCGGGTTGAAAAAGCCGAAGCCTTAAGCGGGGCGGAGGCAGACAGCGCAGAGTTGAAGGCGCTCTCGTCGGTCTCGTATTCGTTCAGCCAGTCATCGGCCTGCGCGAGGCAGACCGTCCGCTTGCCCACTTCTAACAGCCGCGGCGCACGACCCTTCGATCCTCCGACTGCGTGCCAGCGGCCATCGAGATAGAATATCCCGCCCCAGGCGTTGAAGCCGTTGGCCAACAGGGCGGCATTATCGCCGAACAGATCAACCCATGCGAAACTTGACCGCTTCAGAAGGTCGATATCGGACATGATGAAACCCGAGAGCGGGGTGGCATCCGCGCCCTCGCCGGACTCGGGGATCTCACGCGGGAATGCTTCGCCGCAGAGCGGGCATTCGGTGGCCGCAAGCGGGATTTCCGCTTCGCAGGCAGGGCAGGTCTTGGTGGGCGCTTCACCGGTCTCGGTCTTGCCGTCCAGATCGACATTCTGCTCCAGCATGCCGTGGATCAGGCTCGATGTCCCGAAATCCAGCACGATGCAGTCGGTCTTGACGATGCCGGGGTGGTCCTCGGGATCGACCGTCCTCATGCCCCGGCCGACCATCTGGATCATGGTCGATTTGTAGGCGCTGGGGCGCAGCAGCACGACGCAGGAGGTGGGCGGGTGATCCCAGCCCTCGGTCAGCACCGCAACGTTGACGATGAAGCAAATTTCGCCCGCGGCGTAGGCGGCAAGGATCCGGCGGCGCGTGCCGGCATCGAGATCGCCATGGATGACGGCCGCCGAAATGCCCGCGCCGTTGAAAGCCGCCGCGACGTTTTCTGCATGGGTGACGGTGGAACAAAAGACCACGGTCGGCCGCTCGCTCGCCTTTTCCTGCCAGTGCCGGACCACCTCGTCGTTCACGGGCGCGCGGTTCATGATCTGCGCGACCTCGGTCATGTCGTAGTCAGCGGCGGTCTTGCGCACGGCGCGCAGTTGTTCCTGGACGCCAACATCAATCATAAAGGTGCGGGGCGGCACCAGATGACCTGAGGCGATATGTTCGCCCAGCTGGACCTGGTCGCCGACATTGTCGAAGAATTCCCGCCGCCCCCTGCGATCGCCCCGGTTCGGCGTCGCCGTAACACTGAAGATCCTGCAGGCAGGGTTTGCGCCCTGGCCATGATCGATGATCCGGCGATAACTGTCGGCTACCGCATGATGAGCCTCGTCGATGACTAGCAGGTCGAGCGCGGGCAGTGCTGCCAGATTGGCGCGCCGCGACAGCATGGGCACAAGATGCTTTCGGCCGATTTCGTTGAAAAACTTGGGCCGATGGTTCGCTTGAGTTGCCCGCGAGTGGGCGCGCGCGTTCTTGTCACGCTGGCTGAGCCGGTATCGGGATCAGTTTTGCCAGTTTCCGAAGGTTCTGGGCGGTGGATGCGAGGTGGAACTCGTCCCTGGCGCCGTTCGGGCCGCGAAGACGTAGGCGGTCGAGCCGCAGGATGCGCTTCAGTTGGGCGAACAGCATCTCGATCTTCTTCCGCCGTCTCTGACTGTCGAGATAGGCATCACTCCCGGCGATGCCTCGCGCCACGTCGCGCGCACCTTCATGGACATGCCGCGCGATCTTCCGAGCCGGCTGGTTCGGCGTGCATATGGCCTTGAGCGCGCAAGCTGCGCAGTCTTTCTTGCTGGCGTAGTAGCGTCGGAAGCCGTCCTTGCTGATGCCGGATCGGCTCTTTGTCATCTTGCGCCAGTACTTCTTCAGCTTGTTCCCGCCCGGACAGGTATACTCGTCGGCCTCGGGATCGAAGGTGAAGTCGGTGTTCGAGAAGGTACCGTCACTGCGTTCGGATTTGTCGATCATCGGGATATGCGGCTCGATCCTCTCTTCGACCAGCCAGCCCAACATCTCGCCCGAGCCGTAGGCAGTGTCCGCGGCGAGCCGCTCGGGATGCAGGCCGAAGCGGTCGCGCGTCCTCTGGATCATCGTGCGCGTTGTGCCGACTTCGGCCTGACGGATAGCCCGGCTGGCCTCGACGTCCAGGATCACCGCGTTCTCGGTGTCGATCAGGTAGTTGTCGGCATAAGCGAAGAATGCCGGCCCCTTCATGGCGCCGGTCCACTGGCTGGCCGGGTCGAAATAGGAGACGAACTTCGGCTCGACCTCGCTGGCCGCGCCAAAGGCGGCGTCGTCAAGGACATCGAGATACTCCCGAACGGCACGGGGTGCCTCCTCCACGTCAATCAGGGCGGGATCCCAGCGTTCCTTCGGCGCCGAGTATTGCCGGTTTGCGTCAGCCTGGATCAGGCTGGCGTCAGAGGCGAAAGTCTGCCCGCCGACCAGCCCTTCAGCGATGCACCGCGCCACGACCCTCTCGAACACGTGCCGGAACAGATCGCTGTCGCGGAACCGCCCGTGCCGGTTCTTCGAGAAGGTCGAATGGTCCGGAACCCGGCCGGTCAGGTCGAGGCGGCAAAACCAGCGATACGTCAGGTTCAGGTGCACCTCCTCGCAGAGCCGCCGCTCGGACCGGATGCCGAAGCAATATCCGACGATCAGCATCCTGATCATCAACTCCGGGTCGATGGAGGGCCGACCTGTCGTGCTATAGAACGGGGAAAGGTGCCAGCGGATGTCGCCCAGGTCCACGAACCTGTCAATGGACCGGATGAAGTGATCAACGGGGACATGGTTCTCCAGCGAGAACTCATAGAACAAGGCGCCCTGCGCGACCTGCCTCGACCCCATCATCACCTTCGCCCTCCCCGCCGTCCGAAGGAAGTGAATCAACGGCCAAGGCGACGATCAAGCGCGTTTTTCAACGGAATCGGCCCCGAGCGGACATTGCGCGGCACTCCATTCCTCATGTCGTTTGGGATTCCTCTGCGCCATATCAGTCAACTGGAGGTCAAGGTTAGCAGGGTTGGCGCTATTTGCCCGGCTGAGCCTGCCCTCGTTATCGCAACTTGACCCGTTTTGTTGACCTATTGTTGACCCGTTTTGGCAAGCGGAAAAGCCGAGTGTTTAGCTCGGCTTTGAAGTATCTGATCTGTAACGGTATTTTGGTTGCGGGAGGAGGATTTGAACCTACGACCTTCAGCTTATGAGCCATGGCGAACGAACCATGAGCAACTTTGCAGGATCGCGCTATCCTTCGCATTTTCCGTGGCTTGCAGCCCCCTACCCCGCATTGATCCGACGCCGGATTGCGCAAGAAACCGCAGCAAGCCTCTCCCCCTTGCTTCCGCCATGCTTTCACTCGGGCAAAGGTTGATGTTCTGGTAGCCGGAGCACAACGAAGTCCCTCAGCACTCAGGCATCGGCCTGATGGCACCCGATCAGATACACTCCGACTTGCGAGTGATCTCTCATTCAGCTTTGGCCAGAGTTATTTCTTCATTTACGCCAATTGGAGCGGCACAGACAGTCAGCCGCCGCGCGGAGCATTCATTCTGTGCAGCGTGGTGGGCGGTTCTTCGACAACAAGACGCACCTGCGCCTTTACGCGCTGGCTTCGAATCTGGCAAAGCTCCCGTGCTGTATCGATCTGGTCGGCGTCATGGCCGACTGATCGTCGATCAGCCTGCAAATCAAGCTGATCACGACTGAAACCCGCGTCGTGCGCCACGCTCGCGCCATATTCTTCCAACTAGCTGAATTCGTGGGTCAGGGGGGCACGATGGTGCGCACCATCTTCGCTTCTGTCTGCCGACCGCGAACGCCGCTGCGATGCGAGTGACCCCGGTCCCGATCCAAACTTCACGAAAGCGGCGCGACAGGTCTTCCCAACGTGCTGAAAAACAGCGCCGACCCGCAACCACGGCGGGAGTTCGCGACTCTATCAGATTGAATTGAGGTGTTTTCGCACCATCAGACACCGCTCGGGGGCTAAAAATACTTGAATCTGGGGCAGCATCAGGCGACCGTGCAGACAAAGGCAGGCCACTTGGGGAATGTCGGCAAGTGAAGCAGTTCACAGGTATGTGGGCGACAGGCGAAATCATGACAACGGTAAGACTTCAAAATCGGCCGTCCGGCTCAATGTCACGGCAAAATTGACCAGTGCCACGCATTCTCGTGACATTTGTACGGATAGTAGACCGGCTGAACTTTGGGGTCGGTCGGTTCGCGATGTATCTCCTGTTCGTCCTCATGGCAGTACTCTTGTGGTCATCCCTTTCAAAGCTGGGCGGTTCACCTTCTCTTTGGACGCTTGAAGTGGCGCAGTTCGTCATGGTTGGGTACTATATCCTTGGCGGCCCCTACTCGATGCAACAGGGCGCGCATGTGCGGATGGACCTGCTTTATGAGAATTGGTCGCCGCGCAAACGCGCGGCTTGGGACAGCGTGACTGTTTTCGCTTTGATCTTTTATCTTTGCGTCATGCTATGGGGTGCGTTTGAAAGCACTGTCTATTCGTTAGGCCTGAAATATGTGCCCTTTGACTTGGCCTGGCTTCCGTTTGACCTGCCTTGGGTCAAGACCGGGTTCATGGAACGCGCGCCGACAGCGTTCCGGCCCTACCTGTGGCCGGTCAAGGTTGTCATGTGTCTTGGCTTCTTCCTGATGATCTTGCAGGCCCTGTCTGTCCTGATCCGCGATGTCGCAGTTATCCGCGGTGTGAAGATCTGATGTCCTACGAAATGATCGCGGCAATGATGTTCAGCACGATGTTGCTGATGATGCTTACCGGGCAGCGGGTCTTTGGCGTGATTGGCTTTGTTGCATCGGTTTCTGCCCTGATGTTGTGGGGCACTAGCGGCCAGAATATGGGGTTTTCGGCGGCCATTACATTGATGAAATGGTACCCTCTGCTGACACTGCCGATGTTCATCTTCATGGGCTACGTGCTGTCTGAAAGCCGTCTGGCAGAAGACCTTTACCGGATGTTTCATGTCTGGTTCGGCCCGGTGCCCGGCGGGCTGGCCATCGGAACGATTCTGTTGATGGTGCTGATTTCCGCGATGAACGGCCTGTCGGTCGCCGGTATGGCCATTGGCGCCACGATTGCGTTGCCCGAGCTTTTGAAGCGTAACTACAACAAGTTGATGATCACCGGGGTCATTCAGGCTGGATCGTCGCTCGGCATCCTGATTCCGCCGTCGGTCGTGTTGGTCCTTTATGCCATGATCGCCCGGCAACCCGTCGGGCAGTTGTGGCTGGCCGGCGTGTTCCCGGGGCTGATGATGGCCATGATGTTCATCATATACATCTGGGTCCGCTGCAAAATGAACCCGGCCCTTGGCCCTGCTCTGGAGGGAGCAGAACTGGAGGCGGGGCGTGCCGAGAAGTACCGATTGCTTGGTGCAGGCGCGCTGCCTTTCATGATATTCTTCTTGATGATGGGTCCGTTTGTTCTGGGCTACACCAGCCTTGTCGAGGCGTCGGTTGTCGGTGCCTTGGCAGCGGTCGCGGCGGCGGGATGGAAGCGCCGCCTGTCCTGGGCACTGATCGAAAGCTGCACCAAGTCGACGCTCTTGGTCTCGTGCATGTTCATGTGGATCATTCTGGCCGCCCTGTCCTTTGGCGCGGTGTTTGATGGACTTGGCGCGGTCAAAGCAATCGAGGGGTTCTTCATTGGACGCATGGGCCTTGGTCCGTGGGAGATCCTGATCCTGATGCAGTTGTCCTATTTGATCATGGGGATGTTTCTGGATGACACCGCAATGCTGGTGATCGTCGCCCCGCTCTATGTGCCGCTGGTTGGTGTCCTGGGGTTCGATCTGATCTGGTATGGAGTCCTTTACACAATCACCTGCCAGATTGCCTACCTCACGCCACCCTTTGGCTACAACCTGTTCCTCATGCGCGCGATGGCGCCCGCCGAAATCGGTATCCGAGACATCTATTGGTCTGTGATCCCGTTCGTTATCGTCATGATTCTGGCATTGATCCTCGTCATGGCCTTCCCACAGATCGCGCTTTGGCTGCCTGAACAGATCTATACAAAGTAACCAAAATGGGGTCGGTCCTGTCGACCTCAACCCAGTCCAACCGGAGGATTTGCATGACTACCAGAAGAAAGTTTCTCACTTCGGGCGCAATCGCCGGGGCGGCCACGCTTGCCGCTCCTGCGATCGTCCAGGCGCAGACCGCCATCAAGTGGCGTCTCCAGACCTATGCAGGCCCAATTCTGGGAGAGTTCGTGACCAAGCCAGTGGTCGATGCCATCAATGCCGCCGCAAAAGGCGAGCTTGAGATCGAACTGTTCTATGGTGACCAACTGGTGCCTACGGGCGAGTTGTTCCGCGCACTTCAGTCTGGCACGATTGACGCTGTACATTCTGACGACGATAGCATGGCCGCTCCGGTGGATATCGCTGTTTTTGGCGGCTACTTCCCGATGGCCACCAAGCACGCACTGGATGTTCCAGTGCTGTTCGAACAATACGGCCTTCGCCAGATCTGGGAAGAGGCCTATGCAGAAGCAGGCGGCGTCGTCTGGCTTTCGGCTGCGGGTCAGGACCCCTGTAACTTCAACACAAAGGATCCGATCCGTTCGGTCGCTGACCTTTCGGGCAAAAGGCTATACACCTTTCCCACGGCGGGTCGTTTCCTGACGCAGTTTGGCGTTGTCCCCGTCTCGATCCCGTATGCCGACGCTGAAGTGGCGGTGCAGACCGGCGAACTTGACGGAATGGCATGGTCGGGCATCACCGAAGACTACACTGTGGGTTGGGCCGATGTGACCAATTACATCACCACCAACAACATCTCGGGCGCGTGGATCGGATCGTTCTATGTGAACGAAGCGAAATGGGCCGAATTGCCAGACCACGTGAAGGTTATCGTCCGCAATGCCATCGAGGCGGGTCACCATTTTCGCAATCAATGGTATTGGGGCGGTGAAGCAAGGCTCCGCGCCACGGGCGACAAGCTGGAACTGACCTCGATCCCGGCCGAGGAATGGAAGGTTGTCGAGGACGCAGCGCTGGCCTTCTGGGACGAGATTGCCCAGCAGTCGGAGCGGTCGGCCAAGGTGGTGCAGATCTTCAAGGATTACAACGCGATCACCGCGAAGTCCGGCACGCCTTACACCTGTCTGTAAGGCAAACGGGCGGGGCTCTCAGCCCCGCCTACCGGCCCCGCCCCCGTCCGAGGCCAACCTTGCAAGGACCGCCTAGTTCCAGGATGCATGTCAGGCGCCAGGCCTTATCCGGTCATATCACTCCCATTCGCCCTGCTCGCTCCGGTTTTCAATCCATTCCGCGGCTCGGGCAGGTTGTCTTGGGCCTGCTCTGATAAAGTGAGTCAATCCGCTCTCAGCTGCACCGCAATCTTAATCAGCGCCAGCTGCAAACGCCGCCAGGCAAAAGTGCGGTTCCAGCCCTTGTCGGCGCTGATCTGCTTCCAAAGCCGCGCGCGCAAATCTACCAAACCAGCCTGACCGGGTCGACCCCGCTTTGGCCCTGACCGGCCAAGCCGGCCAGTCGGCTGCCAGCCACTCTTGGTGAGCGCTGCTGCGTGACCGTCGATCTCCGGCATACGCCAAGCGCAAACCCAAAGTGGTCGACATTTGCGCCGACTTATGGCCGCACTTTACTCCGCCGTTGACAAGTGATGCCCGATGCCGACGGCCGAGGTCATCATCCTGATCGAGTCCGAAAACACTCAAGATGCCGAGAGCAAGTTCCGCAACGTTGTGCTGCCTGTTCTTTGCCGCACAACCCAGCTGATCATCCGTTACCGGCTGGGCGAACTTTTGGAGTTCGATCGCGAGCATTCCACCTGAGGGTCCTGTTTCCAAGGGATCAATGTCATCCATGGCCAATCCGACGACATCTTCCACCTCATGGACGCAAACGGAAGTCCAGGCTTCCTCGGACGAGTCCTGCCTGCCACCCGAGGCAGCTTCCAAAAGTCCCAAAAACCTGAAGATCGGAGTGGACGCGGCGTCAATCAGCCAAGGCTGACAACCTCGCGGATGGCACCGGTCCGATAGAGATCCTCGAAACCGGCATAGCCATCGGCATGCATCAAGCCACGGAAGCGGGCGAGGTGATCCTTGGGATGCTGGCCCTTGCGGTCGCCTGAGAACCGATACCAGGCGGCGGGCGGGGCATTGCTTCCCCACGGTCGTTCATCGCGGGCATAGGTCCAGAGCCCGTGCTGTCTGGGTCTTACCGGTGCCGGGGGCCAGCATGCTGATCGGCGTGTCGTCCGCAAAGATCGCCTCGGCCGACAGAACATGGCGACTGATGGCATCTGCGAGGGGCTCCAGCAGAGCGGTGGTCTTGCCGACCCAATCGGCCAGGGCGGAGCGATCCAGATCGAGCCCCTCGCGTTCGAAGATCTGGCTCTGACGATACAACGGAAGATGGTCGGCTTATTTGCTGACCAGAACATGGGCCAGCAGGCCCGGACCGGGGCGGCCACGTTCGATGGGCCGTGACGGCAGCGGGGCTTGCACGAACCGTTCACAGCACGAACAGGTCAGCCGAGGGCGAACGATGCGGTTTACGATGAAGCGCCCGGGGACGTATTCCAGTTCCTCGGTCCGTCGTCGGGCAAACGGTCCCCCGGACCGTCTGCTGATCCTCCTCCACCTCGCCGATCCGGCGCAGGCGGCCACCGCAATAGGCACAGGCATCGGCGCCAGGCGTCAGTTCCACCTCCATTCGGGGGATGTGGTCGGGGATCGGTCGACGCTTCGGTTTGTCCTTCTCTTCGATGTCCGGCAGCTTCATTCGTGCGGTCATCGCGGCGGCGGCAATCTCGCTGGTCTCCAAGGCAAGTTGCAGTTGCTCGGACGTCTCGGACGAAGCCCCGAAGCAGTGCGCCCGGTGCCCGGCCAACTGGTGGCGCAGCTTCTCGATCTGGATCGCCTACGCCTTGACCTC
This sequence comes from Rhodobacterales bacterium, assembly GCA_041752495.1. Lineage (GTDB taxonomy): Bacteria > Pseudomonadota > Alphaproteobacteria > Rhodobacterales > Rhodobacteraceae > JAPLPE01. The sequence continues at coordinate 1,646 of JBGSWJ010000441.1, read as the reverse complement.
CGCAAGGAGCCGCGCGGTGAAGCTGCGCAACTCCTCGGGGTCTTCCGGCAAGGTAAGGGTGTGTTCCAGCATTTGGGAAGTTTATCCCACTGTATTCCTTGTGGGAATCATTGATTGCGCGGTCCGCAGATTATCCCGCTGCCAAGGGCAGCCACGTCCGCTGTGGTGCCCGCCAGTCGATCCCCTCCAAGAGTATCGACAGTTGTGCAGGCGTCAGCGCCACCTTCCCCTCCTTCGCCGAAGGCCAGACAAACCGGCCCTTCTCCAGCCGCTTCATGAACACGCAGGCGCCTTGACCATCCTACCAGATCACCTTGACCAGGTCACCCCGAAGGCCACGGAAGACGAACAGTTGCCCGACAAACGGGTCCTGCTGCTGCACCGGCTCAGCCTGCGCTGCCAGGGCCGCAAGCCCTTTGCGCATGCCCGGATTGTCTGGCTCCGCGCTGAGGGGCAACGCTGGCGGCTGGTCTTCTACCGCGCCAGGGTAGTTTGATCGACCGCCTGGAGGCGCTGGGTGGCTGCGCTGATCACCATCTCGAAGAAGCTTGATTACCTCGACAAAACAAAGGCTAAAGCAAGGGGTGCAAAACCCCTTGCCCCAACGGGCGGCGCAAAGCCGTGCGAGAGCCTCGCCAAGACCGAGGATAACCGGACCGATGGGTTGATCTTCGGGCGCGACGCTTTCCCGGGTTTTGAGTGACCTGCTCCCCATTTTGTCCTCGTTCAGAAGTTAGTTCTGTTCAGGGTTTGGTCCTTTACTGACCGGTTGAGGAACTCCCGCGGGGTGAGGCCGTTGAGGCTCGTATGCGGGCGGTGATGGTTGTAGTCGTCGCGCCATGCCGCGATCAAGTGGCGGGCATGGCGCAGACTGGGGAACAGGTGCTCGTTGAGGCATTCGTCGCGCAGCCGACCATTGAAGCTTTCGACGAAGCCGTTTTGCATCGGCTTGCCGGGCGCAATGTAGTGCCATTCGACCTTCCGGTCTTCCTGCCATTTGAGGATTGCATTCGAGGTCAATTCCGTGCCGTTATCGCTGACCACCATGCAGGGATAGCCCCGCAACTCGGCGATCCGGTCGAGTTCCCGGGCGACGCGATGGCCGGAGATAGACGTGTCGACGACGGTCGCAAGGCACTCCCGGCTGAAGTCGTCGATGATGCACAAGACCCGGAACCGCCGACCCCAGGCCAGGCTGTCAGAGACGAAGTCCAAGGACCAGCGCTGGTTCGGCCCCTGAGGGATCGCCATGGGTGCGCGGGTTCCAAGAGCCCGCTTGCGGCCGCCACGTTTGCGCACCGTGAGCCGCTCCTCCCGGTAAATGCGGTAGAGCCCTTCGCCCTACAATCGATCCACTGGATCGATTGCTTCACGGGCTACGATCCAGTTCACTTCCCAGCCCTCCCGTTCCAGCAGGATGTGCAGGCGACGATAGCCAAACCGGCGACGTTCCGACGACAACTCGCGCAACCGGCTTCGTAGCCCGGCGTCGTCAGGACGGCTGGATTGGACCTGTCACGTATTTGTGCCGCTCCGACTGCTCGTTTATGCCACTTGGCGTTCGAAGGCCAAGGGGCTTTTGCCTCCCAATGCTGAGTGCCGACGGCGCGGGTTATAGAAGCCGTTGATGTATTGGAAGATGGCCG